>CAMFES010000035.1 GCA_945949525.1 uncultured Veillonellaceae bacterium | reverse complement strand
TATTCGAAGCAATTGTCTGGCTCAATTACTTACGTAAATTCGCCAGACCTGCCTTCATCCCCCACCTAAGAGGTGGAGGACTTCTGGCAGATTAGGTTAAAATAACTTGTATCCTTTTCTTATTTTCATGCTACCATCACAGGCGTGTCAAAAAACGGGCTAAAGTATTATCTCAATAGAGAAATAAAAACTGTAGATAACGTCAAAGAAATTACTAGAACAAGTGTTATGCCAAATGGTAGATACATTATGCCGCACAACAAAGAATTAAGCAAAAAAGATAATGATGCGGCCGCAAATGCAGCCATGCAATCAAACAAAATCTATCAGTTAGGAGAAGGTTTTTCAGAGCTTCAAGCAGATAATATAAAAGAATTTGAACTGCTTATTCAGCACCTGCAGAAAAAGGGGGTAACTGTAGAAATTTATCTGCACCCGTGGTATCCTTCAGTTTATGCATATTTTCAATCTAACAAAAACTATGCCGGAATTTTAAAAACTGAAATCTACCTGCGCAATTTTGCCCAAAAACATGAAATAATTGTACACGGCTCCTACAATCCACAATTAACCAACAGTACCTCGGAAGATTTTGCTGATTGGTTTCATTTAAAGCCACAAAAAATGCTGGAAGCATACAATGTTATACTTTAAAAAGCATCCCACGCCTTCCAGCAAATTTAGTCATCAGCTATAAAAAACACGTTCCCTTATATAATTATTGACAGCACCAGGCCTCGCCAGCCCCTCCCCCTTTTTTCAGGCTTTTCGTAAATTTATATGTATCACTATGATCACATACTATGAATGGCATTTTATCATTCTGTTGTATCTGTTCAGAATAGGAAAGGACAGGTGCGGTATGTACCCAAAGAAAACCTTTATTGTGCCTCGTTACTTCATTCATCAGAGCCGAAGGCGATAGATGAATGTTAGTAACGCGAGGCACAATGAGGAGCGAGAGCGTGTTTTCGATGGGTACTACCGCTACCTGTCCCTTTTTTTATCTGAACAGAGTCCATGAAATAACAAATTACATCAGTATCTGCACGAAGTGACAAACAAGCACTACGAAAAACTGAAAATTACCTTCTTTTGAGATACCCCACACCGCACACAAACAATGCCAAAACCGCAGACATAATATATGACGCATGGCTGCCCAAAAGCTCTGCCAGCACAACGCCCAGCCTCTGGTCATGGCACAGCATGCTGCCGGCCGTCCAACCCAGGATACCGGAGCCCAGATAGATAAGCACCGGCCACTTGTCCAGCAGCTTGCCAATCAGCTGGCTGCTTCCCACCACGATAGGAATGCTGATAATCAGTCCGATCATCACCAGCAGGAAACTGCCGGAAGCCGCACCGGCTACTGCCAACACATTGTCAATGCCCATGGCTGCATCCGCCACAATAATTGTCTTGACTGCCCCGCCAAAGGAATCTGCAGCCTCTACATGCTCCTCATGACCGGACGGCTTCAAGAGCTTGATGCCGATAGGAATCAGCAACAGGCCGCCCAATGCCTGCAAATAGGGAATAGTAAGTATATACACCGCCAAAAGGGTCATGACAGTGCGGACTACCACGGCCCCCACCGTGCCAATCCAGACAGCCTTCTTGCGCAGCTCGTCAGGCAGCCTGTGGGAAGCCATGGCAATAACCACCGCATTGTCCCCCGCCAGCACCAGGTCCAGTAGCACAATTGACATCAGTGCCCCGACAAATTCCATGCTAAAAATTTCCATTTTTCAATCCTTTCACATCATAACATGCAAAACACAACGGTTTTATTGTAGCCATACATACTGAAAATTACATGTAGAACAGCTTTCTTACCATGTCCACCGGAATCACCAGCGCCGCCAAAAGCCCGCAAGCAAGCCATGTTTTCAGGCTCAGAGGCTCCACGCTCAGCACCTCTCCTCCCAGCTCCACAAAAAGGAACTGGCCACCGAAGATAATCAGCGTAATCAGCAGAAAGGTCTTATTCCTGCCGATGTGGCGGAAAACATTGACGCTTTCTGTTCTGGCATTGAAACCGTTAAAGGCGATGGCCATCATGAAGGTGGCAAAGACCGCCGACTTCATATAGGTGATGTCCACATCCCCGAAAAACTGGCGCACGGCCGGCAAAAACAGGACGCCCAGGCAGATTGCCGTTATGTACAGGGAGCAGACAGCTACCTGCCCCAGCATTTTTTTCGTAACGATGTTCTCACGCCTCGGCACCGGCTTTTCCTCCATGTATTCCTTCAGGGCAGGCTCCCCTCCAAAGGCAATCGCCGCCAGTGTGTCCATGGCCAGATTGACCAGCAGCAGCTGAATAACAGTCAGCACCACATTTTCCCCCAGCATAGGCCCGATAAAGCAAATCAGCACCGCCGCCACATTGACCGTCAGCTGGAAAATCAGGAATTTTCTGATGCTCTTGAACATGGAACGCCCGTAGAGAATTGCCTTCTCTATGGAGGAAAACCTGTCATCGAGAATGGTAATGTCCCCTGCCTCCTTGGCAACCTCCGTTCCACTGCCCATGGCAAAGCCCACGTCGGCTTTTTTCAGTGCCGGTGAATCATTAACGCCGTCACCAGTCATACCCACCACGTAATCCAGCTCCTGTGCCAGACGCACCAGGCGGCTCTTGTCAGTAGGCAGAGCCCTTGCCACCACCCGCAGGGATGGCAGCTTTTCCTTCAGCTCGTCATCACTGAGGCAGTTCATATCAGCCGAGGTGAGAACTATTTCCTCCTCGTTTTTCAAAAGGCCCGCCTCCCTGGCAATGGCCATGGCTGTTTCCCGCTTATCCCCGGTCACCATGACCACCTGAATACCGGCCTTCTGCACCTCCTCGATGGCACCCACGGCCTCCTGGCGGAGATTGTCCCGGATGCTGATGATTCCCACCAGCGTAAGCTCCTCCGGCATTACCAGCTCACCGTCTCCATTGTGCGCAGTCCGGCCTGCCGCCACGGCCAGCAGCCGCATGGAGCGCTGTGCCTGCCCGTTGGCGTAGACCTGCAGGCTGTTAAGGGTAGTTAGCGGATGCACATTTCCCTGGCTGTCATAATAGCTGTGACAGTGATGCAGCAGTACCTCCGGCGCTCCCTTTACATAGGTAAGCCCTCCCTCCTGCAGCTCAACAGCCGCATATTTATCATGGGAGTTAAAATATCTGTAGCCCACCGCCCGGCTTTTATCGATGCCACCAGCCAGCTCCGTCTGCACCAAAAAGCTCATGATGGCACGGTCCGTACTGTTGCCACCGATTACTGCCTCACCGCTGTACCGGGAGCTGTTATTCAGGCCCAGCCCCAGCACAAGTCCCTCAAGATAGGCCTCGCTGCAGGCTTCCTTAAAATCAGGCACCCTGATGTCACAGTCAGCGGCACCGGTATCAGCCCCCTCACAGGAACGGTAAATGACCCTGCCATCACCTGTAGCCAGCTCCACCACGGACAGCTTTCCCTCTGTAATCGTTCCCGTCTTGTCGCTGAACAGAATGCTCAGGCTGCCGGAGGTTTCCATGCCGTTAATCTTCTTTACCAGCACATTGTCCTTTTCCATTTTCAGGCTCTGAGCCGACAGCAGCATGGAGGTGAGCATAGGCAGTCCCTCCGGCACGGCGCAGACGATGACCGTCACAGCCACGGTCACAGCATCCATAATCAGCCGTATCCACTGGAACAGCCCCTCCGGCAGCTCACCCAGCACAATGGTTTTCAACAGGATGCCCAGCACAATCGCCACTGCACCTGCATAGCCAAAGGAGGAAATCTGCTGTGCCAGCCTGCCCAGCTTGACCTGCAATGGCGTCTTTCTGGTATTCTCCTGAGCCTCCAGCGCCAGCTGGCCGAACATGGTGCCATCACCTACGACCTTTGCCTCCATATAGGTTTCACCGCTGCATACCACCGTCCCCCGGTACACATAGTGGGGATTCAAAAGATCCAGCCTGTCATACCCGGCAGGCCCCCCGTCAGCCACGGGTCTTTTGGTGATTTCCTCCGTTTCGCCGTTCAGCACAGACTGATCCAGCTTCACCTTGCCCCTGACTATTTCGCCATCAGCAGGCAGGCGGTCCCCGGCCTGCAGAAAGACAATATCTCCCACAACCACGTCATTTACGGGAACTTCCTGCAGGCTGCCACTACGCAGTACCTTCGTGATGTCCTTGGCGGCCTCCTCCTCCCGCAGGGAAACAGCCTTGCCCTCCTGCTGGCTCTCGCTTATGGCGGCCACTCCGTTGGCCAGCAAAATAGCCACCAGCACACCGGCGGCCTCATACCACTCCGCCTGCCCCAGAAAATACAGCACCGCCTGAATCAAAAGAGCCACCAGCAATATCATAATCATCGGATCACGGAAGCCCTGCAGAAGCTTTTTCCACAACGCATCCGGCATAAGCTGCGTAAGGCTATTGTTGCCATACCTGGCCCTGCTGGCTATTACCTGCTCTTCACTTAACCCATGTAAATCCACTTTTACACACTCTCCCGCAATACAACAAAAAACACCTTTTCATTATACACCATTATACGGCACAAAAAAATAGCATCCCCCGGAAAAACTCGGAAGGCCGCTATGCCACAGCATGATATTTTGTACTGATTTCAGCCCGTCATTTCTTCAGCTAGAAAATCGAAATCCTCTCCTACAGCTTCTCTATCCCCGCCACAGCGTAGGAGGAAATTCCCTGCCCGCTGCCGGTGAAGCCAAGATGCTCCTCCGTGGTAGCCTTGACATTTATCTGGTCAACGGTCACATTGAGAACCCTGGCTATATTTTCCCGCATGGCCGGAATGTGGGGCGCCATTTTCGGCCGCTGTGCCACGATGGTAGCATCCACATTGCCGACGGCATAGCCCTTTTCTGCCAACAGCCTGCCCACCTCCTGCAAAAGCTTCAGGCTGTCCGCTCCCTTGTAGCGCTCATCGGTATCCGGAAAATGCTTGCCGATATCCCCCAGCGCCGCAGCTCCCAGAAGGGCATCAGAAACCGCATGCAGAAGCACATCCGCATCCGAGTGGCCCAGCAGCCCCTTTTCAAAAGGAATCTCCACGCCGCCTATAATCAGCCTGCGCCCCTCTGTCAGCTGATGGACGTCATATCCCATGCCAAATCTGCTCATACCAGCTCTCCCCTTTCTCTCTCCTCTGCCAGAAAGGCCCTGGCTATCACCATGTCCTCCGGCGTTGTCAGCTTGATATTGCGATAATCGCTTTCCACAATGCAGACCTTTTCCCCCAGCCGCTCCACCAGTCCGGCGTCATCGGTGCCCAGAAAGCCGTCTGCCACTGCCTGCTGATTGGCCCTGATAAGAATATCCCGCCTGAAGCCCTGGGGGGTCTGAACCTCCCACAGCAGGCTGCGGTCCGGGGTTTCCACAACCTCCCTGTCACCGTTGCAGCGCTTGATGGTGTTCTTAGCCGGTACGGCCGCAATGGCCGCTCCCTTCTCCCTGGCCATAGCAATCGTTGCCAGGATGGTTCCGTCGGACACAAAAGGCCTGGCCGCGTCATGCACCAGAATAATATCCTCGTCCTCCGCATTTTCTATTGCCTGAATACCATTCCAGACGGAATACTGCCGCTCGGAGCCGCCGGCGACAGCCTGCCAGGGCTTCAGCCCCGCTGCGCCGCCCAGCATTTTCCTGACCAGCTCCAGCTCATCCCCGGCAACCACAACCACCAGATTATCCACTGCCTGGCAGCGTGAAAACCTCTGAAGCGTACGCACCAGTACAGGCACCCCGTCCAGCTCCATAAAAACCTTGTTCATACCGGCGCCCATGCGCTTTCCCTTGCCTGCCGCCGGAAAAATTGCCGTTACCACCTTCACACCCCGCAATGCTTACAACACAAAAAACAGCACTAGGGGCCGGAAAAGCCCCCAGGCTCTCCACAGCCCCTATCCACTTACCTATAGACACAGCACAGATACAGTGCCTACGCCGTTACCGGCTTGGCAAAAATCATGCGTCCGGCCGAGGTCTGCAATGCAGACGTCACCTCCACCTGAATCGCCTCGTTCAGATGATAGCGCCCATTCTCCACTACAATCATCGTGCCGTCATCAAGATATGCCACACCCTGGCCATGCTCCTTGCCTTCCTTGACGATGGTCACATGCATGCTCTCGCCCGGAATAACCACAGGCTTCACGGCGTTGGACAGATCATTGATATTCAGCACAGGCACACCCTGCAGCTCGGAAACCTTGTTGAGATTGTAATCGTTGGTAATAATCTTGCCCCCCAGCTGCTGACCCAGGCGCACCAGCTTGGAATCAACCTCCGCAATATCATCAAAATCTCGGTTGATAATCTCAACCTGCATGCCGCTTTCCGTCCGGATTCTCTGCAGAATGTCCAGCCCCCGGCGGCCTCGCACACGCTTCAGGGCATCGGCCGAATCAGCAATATGCTGCAGCTCCTCCAGTACAAATACCGGTATCAGAAGCTTGCCATCAATAAAGCCCGTCCTGCAGATGTCCGCAATGCGCCCGTCAATAATCACACTGGTATCCAGAAGCTTACAGCCTACAGGGCTGACATGACTGGCCGCTCCAGGCTGCACAAAGCTGTCCCCCGGCTGCACACCGGCAGCACCCGGCACAAAGCCATCCCCGGATACCGCCTCTGAAGCCTGCCCCTTCGGCTTTTTCTTCAGCTTCAGCATCCGGCTCAAAAGCTCGCCAATCTCCTTCTGCTTGCGCACGACAATGTGAATGCCAAGATAACCGAAAACGATGCTGAACACCACCGGTATGTAGTCACCTACCACCGGTATATTCGAGAACGCACCGCCCAACAAATTTGCAATTATAAGTCCAATAGCCAGACCGGCAACGCCGGCAATTACATCCTGTAGAGGCATCTTGCTAAGCTGTCCCTCTACCCAGACGGAAAATCTCTGCAACGTACTGGCCACAAAAGGCGATATAAGATAGCCCACAGCCGCCCCCACTGCCATGCCCAACGCTATCAGAATAACATTGGCTATGGTCAGCTTGTAAATGCCCATGGATGTTTTCAGTACCTCCGTACTAATAAGCTCCGTAAGCACCGGACTGGCCAGATGCACTATCACACCGCCGATTACCGCCAGCAATGCAGTAACAAAAAAACGGATAACCTTAACCAGCATCATCACTCACCTCCTTCCGAGAACATAATATATAGCAAAAAGATGAAATTCATCTGTATGCTTAAAGTAAGGCATCATCTAACCCTTTAGGATAAAATTCCCAATTCCTTCCTGACGCAAAAACAGCCTGTTCCGACAACAGGCTGTAAACTGCTTGATAGTCTGCCTCATGGCAGGAAGCATCCGGAAATCACCTATGGTTCCTATCCAATCTATCCATCATCCACGCCTCGGCGCCCTCCGTAGACATCCCCAAAGCAAAGGAAATCTCACTGACAAATATCTGCCTGGCCAGCTCCAGCAGCCGTTTCTCGCCGCCGGATATCCTCTTGCGCTTATCCTGAAGAATAAGATTGCGGATTACTGCCGCAACCTCCAAAATATCACCCGTCTTCAAACGGTTCAGGTTATTGTGGAACCGCTTGTTCCAGCTTCCCAGCGGCCTCTCCGGCTCCTCCAGCAGAACCTGGGACACCTGCTCAATCTTTTCCGGCGGCGAAATCTGTCGCAGGCCGATACCATCGGCATTATCCGTCGGAATCATGATTCTGATATCACCGACAGGCAGCTGCAGAATAAAATACTGCTTCACCTGTCCCATGATTTCACACTCTTCAACACCGGCAATCTCCCCGGCGCCATGCATAGGGTAAACCACCTGGTCACCAACCTGTAACAAAATCACACCTCCCCTGATGAATCAACCATACGCAATAATTATATCACAAATTAATTCATAAGAAAAGAAGTAATTTTACCATACATATAAATTCCTGTCAATACAGATTCTCTACAGGCGGCCTGATGAAAAGCTTATTCCCTGGGCATGGCATACCTGAGCGCTTCTGTCAAATCCGCGGCTCCGTACAGGGTAATGCCCTCAATCACCTTTTCACCCTTCAGCTGGTCATAATTTTTCTTTGGAAGTACCGCACTGGTGAAGCCCAGCCGGGCAGCCTCCCGCAGGCGACCCTCGGCCTGGCTGACAGCCCGCACCTCCCCGGAAAGCCCAACCTCCCCAAAGACGATGGTATGGGGACGCAGGCGCCGGTTGGCAAAGCTGGAAGCCATAGCCACGCAGATGCCAAGATCTGCCGCCGGTTCATCAATGCGAATACCTCCCGCCACCTTTACAAACACATCGCAGGCCCCTATAGCCAGATGCACGCGCTTTTCCAGTACCGCCAAAAGCAGCTGAATGCGCTTAATGTCCACCGAATCCGAGGTACGGCGCGGCGGCACATAGGGAGTCTGCGCCACCAGGGCCTGCACTTCCACCAGCAAAGGTCGCGTTCCCTCCACTGTCGGCACAATGATGCTGCCGGCTTCCTCCGTCCTTTCCGACAAAAAAAGCCTTGAGGCATCAGGCACATCAATCAGACCTGTTTCACGCATCTCAAAAATGCCGATTTCATTGGTGCTGCCAAAGCGGTTCTTCACCGCCCTTAGAAGCCTGTACTCCGAGTTGCTGCTTCCCTCAAAATAAAGCACGGTATCCACAATATGCTCAAGCACCCTTGGCCCTGCCAACGTGCCATCCTTGGTTACATGCCCTACCACAAAGGCCGCTATGCCGTGGGTCTTGGCCACACGCAGAATCTCCACGGCACACTCCCTCACCTGGCTTACACTGCCCGGTGCGCTCTGCACATCAGGACGGAATACCGTCTGAATGGAATCCACCACCAGAAGCTCTGGCTTCAGCTGTTCCACATGATGTTCTATGTTCTCAAGATTCGTTTCGCTGACTACCAGCAGGCCATCCTGAACAGCTTCCAGCCTGTCAGCACGCATGCGCACCTGCCGCACGCTTTCCTCCCCGGTAACATACAGCACCCTTTTGCCCATGGCAGCTTCGTTGGCACACACCTTCAGGGTCAGGCTGGACTTGCCAATGCCGGGATCACCTACTATCAGCACCATGGAACCTGGTATAATACCTCCCCCCAGCACCCGGTCCAGCTCCTGGGAGCCTGTAGTCATGCGGGGCAGATCCTCCACCGTCACCTGGCTGATAGGGCAGGGCTTGCTGCTTTCGGACAAGCCAAGGCTCAGGCCACGTGACTGATTCTTTTCCTCCCGCACGATTTCCTCCACCATGGTATTCCACTGACCGCAGCCGGGGCATTTACCCAGCCACTTTGCTGTATCATAGCCACAATTCTGACATACGTACATGGTTTTTTTCTTTGCCATTTTACTTTTCCCACCTCTGCCAAAGCCTGGAGGCCAGCCTTATGGTCCAGCGTCCCAGCCACACAACGGCAACGCCAAAATTCAGCAGGAAATTCAGCGCGGCATCCAGCCAGCCCCGTCCTGCAGGTGGGCCGCTCCTGCTGCTCCTGAGCCTGATATCACTGCGTCCCTTCAAGTGACCGCCCCCCATCACGACAGCTCCGCCAGGGTGTTGAACAACGCCCTTACCAGCTTCAGCCGCGGCTCCGGCGGCATATTCTCGTAGGCGGACTTCACCGACTGCAACAGGAGGGAACACTCCCTTGTAGAAATCATCTGATGCTGAATCAGGTAATGAAGCATAGCCTTGATTTCCACAAGCTCCGTATCCACATCAAGCTTGTCCAGCATTTCCTGATAAATGATATTCTTGAAGGGTACCCGCACCACCCGGATAAAGCCCCCCAGCCCCCTGCGGGACTCCACGGAAAACCCCTTGTCATGGGTAAAGCGTGTATTCAGCACATAGCTTATCTGGGAAGGCGCACAGGATATCTCATCAGCTATATCCGTGCGCCTCAGCTCCACCTGACCGGTCTGCTGCTCCGCCAGGCGCGTCAGAATATAATCCTCTATCAAATCTGCAATATTGCTGCTCATACTAACACCTTGCTTCCAAAAACTAATTGACAATTTGACCTTTACTATATTATATTTGACATTTTGACATTACGCAAGCAAAATTTTAGCGCATAACAAAAACCGCCTGTAAAAACCTCTACAGACGGTGAAAATCAAGACTTTTTGTTTTTTTGCCCAACAATATCGCGATTAGCGTGGTATGCTGCCGGTTCACTTGCCGCTGTTGGCCGCGTGAATCTGCTCCTTGGCCTGCTGCATAGCCTGCATGGCGCCGCCCACGTTGTTCTGCACGGCCTCCATGGCTGCCGTCATATTCGCCAGCACATGGTCAAATACCTGATCGGCATAATGCTCCGCATCAGCCTTCAGCTGGCCCACATATTTCTCAGTATCCTCCCTGAGCTGCTTTGCCTGGGCTTCGGTGCTTTCCTTCAGCTCCTTCGCCTTGGCGGAGGTTTCCTCCATGATGGCCTTGGCCTGCTCATTGGCCTGCTGTACCAGCGCACTTTCCTCCACAGTCTTCTGGGCGAACCGCTTGGCCTTTTCCACAATCTCCTCAGCTTCCTTGTTGGCCTTGGCTATAATCTGCTCGGACTCGGTCTGGGCCGCGCCGATAATCTCATCGCGACGGCGGCACACCTCCATGGCGTCATTTACCTCCCGCGGCAGCTCCTGACGCAGCTTGTCCATCAGGTGAAACAGCTCGTCATCCTTTACCATGACCCTGTCAAAAAGCGGCATGCGGCTGGCACCAGCCACGTAGCTCTCAATCTCTTCCAATACTGCATCAATTTTCAACATTGCGTCGCCATTCATTGCAATTCCCACCTTTTATTCAAAAACTGAACTGCATGACCCAGTCACACAGGATTTTTCTCCTCGGAAAGCTTTTCAGCCAGATATTCAGCCACCTCACGGGGCACCAGACAGCCGTAGTTCCCGTGGAAGCGAATGATCTCCCTTACCACCGAGGAGCTGTAGCTGTTGTACTCAGGCCTGCCCAGCAGAAACATGGTGTCCAGCTCCGGATGCATGGCCCTGATAATCTGCGCCTGTCCCTGCTCATACTCAAAATCTGTCACCGAGCGCAGTCCCCGCACGATGACCTTTATATCATTTGCCAGCATGTAATCCGCCAGCAGCCCGTCAAAGGAAACCACCTTTACATTGGGCATGTCCGCCACCGAACGGCGCAGCAGCTCCATCCGCTCCTCCACGGACAACAGGGGCGTCTTGCGTATATTGTTAAAAACGCCTATATATAGCTCATCAAAAATCCCTGCCGCCCTCTGAAAAATATCCACATGCCCCAAGGTAACAGGGTCAAAGCTGCCCGGGCAAATCGCTCTTCTCATCATGCATCCTCCCTGTCATCTGTCGGCGGCAGGTGATAAAATCCTACCCTGGTTGTCCTGCCGTAACGCTGATCCCTGACCAGGCGCAGGCGGAGGGTAGGAGGCAGCTCCTCCTCATCTCCGCCATACTCCACAATCACCAGCGCATCCGGCGCCAGAAGGCCGCTGCCTTCCAGATATTCCAGCACTCTGTGAGCCAGCCCGTGATGATAGGGCGGGTCACAAAAAACCATGTCAAAGCTTCGTCCCTGTATGTCAAGTCGCTTCAGCTGGGAAAACACATCTCCCTTTAGAATGGTACACCTGTCAGACAAGTGCGTGCGCTCTGCATTAAAACGGATTATATCAGCCGTAGCCTGATCGACAAAAACACAGCTGTCCGCCCCGCGGCTCAGGGCCTCCAGCCCCAATGCCCCGGTACCGGCAAAAAGGTCAAGCACGCTGCCGCCCACATCACTGCCCAGAATGCTGAAAAGCGATTCCTTCACCCTGTCGGATGTAGGCCTGGTATTCATTCCCTTTGGAGTTTTCAGACTGCAGCCCTTTGCCGTGCCCGTAATAATGCGCATACAAAAACCTCAAAAAACAAATTCTTCTCTATTCTAACACATTTCCAGCGATAATTGAATAAAATTTTTAGCCTATTTTGCCATAACCAGTATAAATTGTATACTATTTTAATACAGCCGCTGCAGCACGTCATCATCCATCTTGAAGGTATGCTCCGCCGCCGGATAGGTACCCGCCTTAACCTCCTCATCATAAGCCCGGAAGGCTGCCTTCATCTGCTCGCCCAGCTCCGCAAAATGCTTGACGAACTTTGGCTTGAAGCCGCTGAACAGCCCCAGCATATCCTGATACACCAGAATCTGCCCGTCACAGCCTGCACCTGCGCCGATGCCGATGGTCGGAATAGTCAGCTTGGAGCTTATCAGCTCCGCCAGCTTGGCCGGGATGCATTCCAGCACCACGGCAAAGGCTCCTGCTTCCTGAATGGCCAGTGCATCCTCTACCAGCCTTTTGGCGCCTTCCTCACTCTTGCCCTGCACCCGATGACCCCCCAGGGCATTCACCGACTGGGGCGTCAGGCCGAGATGTGCCATCACCGGAATGCCTGCATCCGTAATCGCCCTTATCTGCGGGCAGACTGCCGCACCGCCCTCCAACTTGACAGCATTGGCACGTCCCTCCTTCATCAGCCTGCCGGCATTCATCACCGCCTGCTCTACGGAAACCTGATAGGACATGAAAGGCATATCAATAACCACCATGGTGTCGCTGCAGGCACGGGCCACCGCGCCGCCAAAGGTAATCATATCCTCCATGGTGACAGAAATGGTATCCGGCAGTCCCAGCATCACGTTGCCAAGGGAATCCCCCACCAGGATGCCGTTAATGCCTGCTTCCTCCTCCAGCCTGGCTGTGGAATAATCATAACAGGTCAGCATGGAAATCTTCTCGCCCTTCTGCTTCATTGCCAAAAAAGTAGCTGCCGTATTTTTCATTTCGCTTCTTCCTTTCTGCCAGCCCCGCAGCCATCGGCCGCAGCAGCCTCGATACATTTTCTGTATTCCTCATCCAAAAACGACCTGATGGAGGTATCGTCGTATGCGGGATTTTTCTCTCCTGCGATTCTGAGCAGCCGCCTTGACAGCAGGAGGTAGAGCAATCTGTCATCATTGTCCTTCAATGCATCAAGATGCTTTGCCAGGGTGCCGGTATCCCCCCGCTGTACAGGGCCGGTCAGTGCCTGCACTGGCCCTCTTTCCGCCACATGCCGGGCATTGCCCAGAAAAATCGGCTTCAGGGCCATTCCGGCCACCTCCGGCGGGAAGCCGCACTCCTCCAGCATTCGCTGCCCTTCCTCAAAAAGAGCCACCACCTGATTGCTGACAATGGCCGCTGCCGCATGATACCTTGCCTTGCAGCCTGCCTCAATCAGCTGAATCCTCAGGCCTGTCCCCCGCAGCCATTCCAGCATAAAATCCCTGCGCGCCACCGAGCCCTCAAGGGTAAAAAAAACATCCGTCAATTCGCTATAGGCGTGAAACCTGTCGCTTATAGCAAAAAGCGGATGAACAGAATACCCGGATGCTCCGGCTGCCTCAATACCTGGAAAGGCCGCCTCTGCCGTCATAGCCCCGCTGGCATGACAAAAAATCTTCCCCTGAATCCCCCCGGCCTCCTGACGCAAAGCCTCATAGCAGGACACAATCGCATCATCAGGCACAGTAAAAAACAGCACATCGCTCTCCGCCAGCAAATCACCCGCATCTGCGTAAATGTTCGTTGCCGTAAAGCCGGCCGCCTCGACGGCTGACTGAATGCTGCGGCTGTAATAGCCTGTAACCTCAACCTGGTGCTGACAAAAATACTTGCCCAGGGTAACCCCCACCTTGCCAGCTCCGATAAAACCAACTTTCATAGACATCACCTCTCAAAAATGGTGATGTGCTGCCGTATCAGGGAAAAAATAGTACAGTTTCTGAAAAGAATACCGTCCATCACCTGCAATACTACCACACACATTAGCAAAAGTAAAGCAGGATAAAACAAAAAACGATACCGGTCCGTCCCTGCAGAACTACGCCGGTATCGTCTTAATTACGAGCTGAAAGCAGCTTTACTTTACTGCCTCGCCAATCTTCTTATCCATGCCCTTGATATGCCCCTGCAGCCACAGGGCCAGAAAATCCAGAATCTCCAGCAGGCCCTCCTGCTGGTTGGCATCGATTTCCTTCAGGTTATAGGACTCCAGCTTGTTGATGAACTGCGTATGCTGATGCAGCTGGCTGAAACGCTTTGGATAATCTATGCTCTTCATGTATTCCTCTTCATGATTGAAGTGATACTTCGTATAGTCCCTCAGCTCCTCCAGAACAGCCGCAATGGCATCGTACTTGTCCGCCACAAACTGGTTTGTCAGCAGCTCATAGGCACGGTTGGTAATCTCAAAGAGCTTCGCATGCTCCTCATCGATGAACTCTATGCCGGTATGATAGTCCTTCGTAAATTCATATTTCATAAATAAGTCCCCCAATCTGTTATGATATATGCACATATATTATACACGAATGCTGACAAAATTGCACCACCCTGCCAAAACAGACCCGTCCACAATTTTTCGGAAATTAAAATATTTTTCTTGACAAATCCCTCATAAATCAGTATAATACTATTCGTTGTGAGTTAACCAACACAAGCTAAATACAGGGGTATCGCCAAGTTGGTAAGGCACTGGATTCTGAATCCAGCATGCGTTGGTTCGAGTCCAGCTACCCCTGCCATTGAACCTTCAGCCGTTCCTGTCGGAGCGGCTTTTTTTGCGTTCATAATGCACAACTTCTGTTTATTCAATATGCAGGAACTCACTGGTCAGACCTATGAAAGAGCGTCCATGCATGTGCCATTAGCATGGCACTAAGACGCGCCTCGGTGCTTAGCGAGTTGCAAGCCGTCAGGCGCAGCAAGAGCTTAGCATCCGCTAGGCGTGGATAGTAGCGCGAGCGTGCCTGCGATGGCACTGCTATGACGCTCTATAAAAAGGTCTGACCACAAAATTATGCACCATTCTCAAAACTTTTTCGGCTGTACGAACAGCGCCTTGATGGTTATATTGACCTTCTTCACCACCATGCCCGTCATGTACTCCACATCCTTGCGCACCTGGTTCTGCAGCCTCTGCACCAGGGTAGGGATATGCTTCCCGTAGCTGATTACCACATCACAGCCCACGATGATACCGGCAGACTCAAAGCCTACCTCCCCATCACCCTTGTAGACATGCTCCACCCGTACATCAGCCACCTTGGTGACATTCTCGCCATCCACCAGAAGCTTTCTGACAATGGCCTTGATGGCCCAGTCGTCGATGATCAGCTTGCCATAGTAGCTGAATACGGGGCGCACGATGGACTTTTCCCCCAGATGCCGGCGCCGTCCATCCTCCCGCCGCTTTTTCAGCAGGGAGTTGATAGGATCCACCAGATAGCCGGAAAAATGCGGCTTCAGCTCAATGGTAGGCACCGGAATAATATGCTTTCCCTCCCGCAGCCTGTGAAAGCGCGCCTTGTCCATCTCGGACTGGGTAGCAATATCCTCTATGTGTACAAAGCGTGAAACCTCCGGCAGCTTCAGGGCCTTGGCAATCTTCCTGGCCATGTTCTCCGATGTGCCTAGTATCAGTATCCTTACAGGCTTCGTTTCCTCAATGGCCTTGCGCACCTCATCAGCATGCCCCGGCAGGACAAATATGGCACGCTTGACGGCCAGCACCTTGTTCTGCTCACGCTTTGCGGACTTGCCCGCAATAATCTTGCCATTTTTTATCAGCAGACCGTCATCAATAATAGCATCAGCCTGATTGTTATGGGCAACCAAAAGGGCACGATGACTTTTTCCGGTGCCGCTGGGCCCTACTAAAGCAATAACCTCCATAGTTCCCTCCAAACTCTCCACAAAGCAGGCAGCAGCTGAAAACCGCCCCGGTGCAATCACAGCGCCGGTTCGCGGTACAGCTCCGCCGCATACTCATCTGCTACGGTAAAATCCCCGATAAACTTCGGCATACGGCCGGGAATGCCATGAAAATCAGAGCCGCCTGTCACCAGCAGATGATATTTGTCTGCCATGGCCAGGTACCGCTCCGTATCCTCCTCCGTATGACGCGGATAGAATGCCTCAACGCCCTCAATGCCCTTCTTCAAAAGCTCCTCAACCAGCTCATCGTTGTGAACCAGCTTGGGATGGGCCAGCACCGGCGTACCGCCGCTGTTCTTTATCAGGTCAATAATCTCCTCCGGTTCCAGCCGGTAATGGGAAACATAGGCCGGCTTTCCCTTCTCCAGAAGCTGGGCAAAGGTTTCCTTGATGCTTGGGAAATACCCTTTCCTGACCATCGTCTGGGCTATATGTGAACGGCTGATGGACGTACTGCCATCAGCTATTTCCAGCACGTCAGTCTCACTTATATCATAGCCCAGCCCCTGCAGCTTTTCCACCATGGTGGAAAACCGCGTCCAGCGGGCCTCAACTACATCGTTCAGCCTGTCTGCCAGTTCCTTGTTGTATATATCAATATTGTATCCCAGAATGTGAATCTCACTTACTTCATGATGCGCACTCAGCTCAATGCCCGGAATAATCCTGATTCCCGGCTGGGGGTAAAGCCCATGCTCATAGAGCTGGCAAAGACCGGCAACCGTATCATGGTCAGTAATGGCAATATAGCTAAGCCCTGCCTCCTTGGCAGCCTCCACCAGCTCCTCCGGAGCAAGCAGTCCGTCAGAACAGCTGGTATGCATGTGTAAATCGCTTGACATCAGTTATACCTCATTAACAAGCACAAATTTATCATACTCAATCAAACAAGTATATACGGTATATATTCGTCCCGGATTGAAAAAATCCTGCTTTTTTTGCTTTTTTACTAAAATATCTGCTTATTCATTAATCAGAATGCGCTGGACATCGACAGTCCTGCCTGAGGCACTATCAATCTCCACCAGCAGGGCGGAGTACACCGCAGGCCCCTCGGCCAGCTCAAACCGCGCCGGCATGCAGGAGGTAAATTTCTTTATGATGATTTCCGGCTTTACCCCCAGCACCGAATTCCACGGCCCCACCATGCCCAGATCCGTAATATAGGCAGTCCCCTTCGGCAGTATCCTGGCATCCGCCGTCTGTATATGGGTATGGGTTCCCACTACAGCCTGCACCCTGCCATCCAGATAAAAGCCCATGGCCATCTTTTCAGAGGTGGTCTCGGCGTGCAGGTCAAGGATAAAAATATCCGCCTGGTTGCCAATCTCCGACAGGATATCCTCTATCTTCTGAAAAGGGCAGTCCATATCCGGCATAAAGGCACGTCCGGAAAGATTGATAACCGCCACGTTGGCCGTTCTGAAGGGATAGATGCACCAGCCCTTGCCCGGCGCCCCCTCCGGATAATTGGCCGGACGCACCAGATAAGGCTCTTCGTTAATAAAGCCGTACACCTCCCTGTTATCCCAGATATGGTTGCCGGAGGTGACAATATCCGCACCGCCCCGATACAGCTCATCCAGTGACTTGCGGCTGATGCCCCTGCCACCGGCAGAATTCTCGCCGTTGACGATGACCAGATCGATGCCCTTCTCCTGCTTCAGCGACCTGGTATAGCGCTCAAAGGCCCTGCGGCCTATGCGCCCCACCACGTCACCCACGATTAAAATCTTCAAACCATTTTCCTCCTGTGGCCTAATAGACCATAACCCTGCCTTCCTCGCGGATTCCCACCATATTCTCACGAATGTGGTTTTCCCGCAAAAAACGTATTCTATGGTCAATCATTTCCGACTGGTTATAAAGTACATCCTCATCTATATCACTAAAAGCATCAGTCAGCAGCAAATCCCCGAAATTATCCTTTATCAGTGTGACAAGGATACCGATTTCCGCCCTGGACAGGCTGCCTATATCGCGGAAAATATGCAGGGCGCGCTTTTCGTAGTAAAAAGCCAGCTTTGCACCGCTGATTCCCTCTATTTCATGATAAAACCGCAGGCTGTCGGTAATCAGCTTATCAGCCGCCTGCATGCGTTCCCCTGTAGGAACGCCCTTCAAGGTAAAGTCCAGCCATACTCCCTCATCCTTGGAATCCAGCGTTACCTTGCCCATCTCCGGAAAACACATCAGGAGCGAGGCCACCAGCTGAATCCCATCCATTGATGCCTCACTAGGAGTAGCACCTGTTTTGTTCTTGCGCATAATCTTCCTCCTTTGCTCAACCGACGAAGATTACCATTTAAAGAAAAGGAGCTGCCATCCCACGACAACAGCCCCTCTCACTTGTCAATAATTATTTTGCGTAATCAACTACGCGGGTCTCACGAATAATAGTAGCCTTTATCTGGCCAGGATATTCCAGCTCGGCCTCAATCTTCTTGACAATATCATGAGCCAGGGTGATGGCTCCTGCATCATCCACCTTGTCAGGCTTGACCATGACGCGGATTTCGCGTCCGGCCTGGATGGCGAAGCAACGCTCAACGCCGTTGAAGCCCTCGGCAATCTCCTCCAGCCGGGTAAGGCGCTTCAGATATGCCTCCAGGCTCTCGCGACGGGCACCAGGACGTGCAGCGGACACAGCATCTGCCGCAGCCACCAGCACAGCCTCCACCGTATTCGGCTCCACATCGCCGTGATGGGCCATAATAGCGTTGATAACATCCTTGGACTCACGGTACTTCTTGGCTACGTCGGCACCAATGGTCACATGGGTGCCCTCCACCTCGTTGTCAATGGACTTGCCGATATCATGAATCAGCCCGGCGCGCTTTGCCAGCATCACATCCACGCCCAGCTCGGCGGCCATCATGCCTGCCAGATGGGAAACCTCCACGGAGTGATTCAGCACATTCTGTCCATAGCTGGTGCGATAACGCAAGCGTCCCAAAAGCTTCACCAGCTCCGGATGCAGCCCATGCACACCTGTATCAAAGGTAGCCTGTTCACCGGCCTCCTTGATGCGCTGGTCAACCTCCCGCCGCGCCTTCTTTACCATGTCCTCAATGCTGGTAGGATGAATGCGCCCATCGGCAATCAGCTTTTCCAGGGCAATCCTTGCCACCTCACGGCGTACAGGGTCAAAGCCCGACAGGATAACAGCCTCCGGAGTATCATCAATAATCAGGTCAATGCCGGTCATGGTTTCCAGGGCGCGGATATTGCGTCCCTCACGACCGATAATGCGTCCCTTCATCTCGTCATTCGGCAGCGCCACTACAGAAACTGTGGTTTCTGCCACATGGTCAGCAGCACAGCGCTGAATGGCCATGGAAATGATATTCCGTGCCTTCTTTTCAGCCTCATCCTTGGTCTGCTGCTCATATTCCTTGATCATCATGGCCTTTTCGTGCTGAAGCTCCTCCTCAACCTCGGCCAGAAGCATTGTCTTTGCTTCCTCCGTGGTCAGGCTGGAAATACGCTCCAGCTCGGTCTTCTGCTTTTCGTGCAGCTCATTGATGGCAGCCTGGCTCTTCTCCAGCTTGGCTTCCTTGGCGGCAATAGCCTCCTCCTTCTTCTCCATGGAGTCCAGCTTGCGGTCAAGGTTCTCCTCCTTAGATACCAGACGGCGCT
>CAMFES010000034.1 GCA_945949525.1 uncultured Veillonellaceae bacterium | reverse complement strand
AAAATTATCCATGTAATGGAATTTCAGATTTTGTTCGCACAAATCTTGTTTCATTTATATTCTATGTCCGCACAGCGGACACAGAATCCAACATCTGGCTTGAAATCATGTGTGCATGATTTCTTATTGCATTGTTTAGTTTTCAAGGAACACTGCCTTCCCCTTTGTAAGAAACCTGTCAAGGCTTTGTAAGCTCTCTGTAAGGCCTCCGTGCGGGTCAGCTTTTATATAATATCTCAATCCGTTCAACTTGTCAAGAACTTTTTGAAATATTTTTTATCATTACCGCAACCCCTCAGGGATATCTCAGCGGCAACGATGAATATACTACTACATCATTACCGCTTTGTCAACACATTTGTCAAACTTTTTCTGAAAAAACTTTAATCTTCAATCTGCAGTCCAGCACATCCCCCTTTTGGTTTACCGTTATCGCCTCCACCTGCACCAATCGCTGACCGTTTTGCAGCTTTCTCAAGAAATGCAGAAAAGAAAAATAATCACCTGTCAGATTTGCCCTGACCGGCATCACATACAAACCATTTTCTTCAGCTGCATCCTCCGGGTACAGCTCATGCAATCTCATCCCTGAACTATCTGAAAAAGCCTTTACACTCTGCAAAAAAGCCGCCATCTGCATATCATCCGGCAGCAGCCCTGCCACATGCTCCTTTTCCCTCTCGACCTCCATCTGATATCCTTCCACATCAGGATGCTCCTGCTGCAGCCTTTCCAGTATGGCACACTCATTTTTCAGCTCGTTGAGATTTTCTTCCTGCTCTGCCAGCAATCTTACAAAACCGGCTCCCTGCCATAAAACAGTTACCCAGAAAAAAATCAACATACACAGGGAAGCTGCACATATTCGCCATTTCTTCATTTCATCCTCACAGCTTTCCGTTCAGCTGAAAACTAATCAGCCCATCATTCCCCGTATCCGCAGACGCAAGGTATATCCTTCCCTGGAAAAACTCCTCATCCTTCTGCAGCTCCTCCATCAGCCTGGACACCTGCCCATAGCCTGTTGCCTTGCCTGACAGTACCATCCTTTGCCCCGCCTCAGCAGATATTCCGGTCAGCCAGATTCCCTCCGACATGATTTTTCCGGCATTGACCATCAAGCCCTGTCCCCTCAGTCCGCTCTCATGTATCTTCTCCAGCATCCGGTTTTTCCTTTCTATAGTTTTCCTATCTTCCTCTATACTTTTGTTTCTCTCCCCAATATCTGACAACAAAGAAAGCCTCTCCCTGCAATACCGGCTCTCCTGTTCCTGCCCATAAAGCTCACCGCCCAGCCACAATCCTGCTACGCCACAAAGCAGCAGGCTGATACCCCACAATGCCGCACTGCAACGAAGCCAGTTCCATCTGTACAGGAACGGCTTTCCCCGGAGAAATCGCACTCCCTTCTGTCCAAATCCGGCAACCGCACCATACACAGCCCCCAAAAGTCCCGGCGAACCGCTCTCCCCCATAGGAAGCAGCTCCGAAGCTATTTTTATATGCCCTGTGTCAGACTGACAAAAAAG
Source organism: uncultured Veillonellaceae bacterium (assembly GCA_945949525.1). GTDB lineage: Bacteria > Bacillota > Negativicutes > Selenomonadales > Selenomonadaceae > Anaerovibrio. The sequence continues at coordinate 18,054 of CAMFES010000034.1, read as the reverse complement.
AACACACCCCTCCAGGCTGAAATGCTGTGCCCAGAAAGCAGTCTTTTCCTTCCAGCTTTCCTTGCGTATACCGCCAACCCTGAACACACCGGCCTCCTCCAGCCTTTCATAGCCGATGATATAGCTGCTGTGCCAGCCTGACGCAGCAGCAAAATCCAGCTTTACCCCCTGTGCCAGCTCTCCGTAGGACAGAGCTGAAAAATCCTTTTCGTAGTAAAACACCTCCTGCCCCTCCAGAACCAGATAACAAACCGTATCCTCATGCACGGCCTGCAGCCCCTTCATGGCAGCCCGCTCCCAAAGATCCCCATCCTCTTCACCGGCCATCCGTGCCACCTCTTCATACCATGCCAGCTGCTGACTGCCACGCTCCGACCATTCCGTCACCGCCATGCTGACACTGTCCGTCCGAACAAAAATCCCCAGGCAGCTCCGCCTTTTTGCCGTCAGCCAATCCCGCAGGCTTCCAATGCTCCATGCACCTTTCATGCGCACCATCCCCTCACTAGCCTATCCTTTCCAAAATCACCTTTCCCTGTTCCCTGTCAACTGCAAGACACCACTGCAGCATATAGACATTTCCCAGCATTATTGCCTCCCTGTATTCTGCATAGACCACCAGAATAATTTTTCCATCGCTGTTTTTGCCAGTTACCCTGTATTTCTTGCCATCCCGTTCTCCCTTTGACAGCTCCACTATCCGCCAGTCCTCCATGGCCAAAAGCGCATCCGCCCTGCCGATATTCTGCTGCAGCATAATGCGATGCTCCTCCAGCACATCTTCAGCCAATAGCTGCAGAGGCAGATTCCTTTCTGCCAGCATAACCAGCTGGCTTTCCCGCTGGCCAAGCAAAAACACCAGCACAGCGATTGCCATAAAGCTGCCCAAAATCCATGTCCCCAAAAGGGTCACACTGCCGCGCTCACTGCCTTTTCTCATATTTCACCACCAGCCTCCGCCACAGCACCGGTTCCTGTTTCCCCCTGCACGCCCTCCAATCCATAGCTGTACAGCGTCCTGTCAAGGCGAAAAACGTGACCGGTATTCTGGTTGCAGCCTGCTATGACCACCCGCACCTTGTTGGGAGCAAGCAGCTGAAAATAGCACTCCTTCAGCACAACCGCTGACAATGAAGTATTGCCCAGAATCGGCTGGCTGTTTTTCCTGATCCAAAATGTACCCTCATCCGCCAGTCTGGTAAACCTGTAGTATTGCCAATAATCATTGTTTTCATTTTTGTAGTTTCTGCGAATCTTCAGATTTACGTTCCGGCTGTCCATGACCTCTGACTGCAGCTCACGGCAATACCTCACATCCTGGGCAATCTCCTCCATAGGGATGCGTACCTGCTGCATCAACTCCCAGTCACCTAAAAAATCCTGATAATACCTGACACCTATGCCAAACAGATTCAGCATTGCCCCGCTCACCAGCAGTATCATGGGCATGACAGCCAGTAGTTCAACAAGGGAAAAGCCCTCCTCACTGCGTGCCATCAGACACTTCCTTTTCCAGAACAAAATGCTGCACCCCCTGTCCTGTCTGCCATTCCGCCTGCACACGATAGCGCACAAGTCCCGGAATATCCGTATTTTCCCTGGCAGATGTCAGCTGAATATCATAGCCATTTTCCTTTCGGTTCCACGTCCCCAGATCCCCTTGAAGCTGTTCCACGCAGAGCCTGTCCAGCTGCTCCCTCACCATGCACTCAGCTGTAACTATTCCTTCCAGCGCCTTCATATTTGCCAGCTGCCCTGTAACATACGCCATACTGGCCGTCATGGCTACCAGCAAAAACACCGCACCAAGTACATCCAGAATAAAATATCCATCCTCGTGATTCATATCTGCCGCTCCTCCAGGCGCACACGTCCTACTGTATCTACAACTATTCTCTGCTCATGACCACCCTTTTTCAAAACCACCGTGCCAGCTGTTGAATGCCCTCTGGAAGTAAACTGAAACTTAGCCCGATTGGTGTACATCTTCATGCCATTCTCTATCCTGCGCCCGTTCATTACCTTCATCTGCTGATAAATATAATGCGCACCATCGTCTATAATCAGCGACGGCGGAAGAGGCTTTTTATCATAATTCTCATTGTGGCAATAATCCAATCCGTGACTCCAGCTCTGAACATAACGCAAATCATTCAGCAGGCACAACGCTTCGTACCTTAGCTGCAGCCTGTCCAGCTGCACACAGCGCGGCAATGCGGAAGACACCATCATCATGGCAATCCCCAGGCACAATACCAGTTCCAGCATTCCCCCGCCCGCCTCCATCCTGCCGTTTCCAGCACGCTCTTCATCTATCCCCCACCTGCACACCATCTCAATATCTCCCATCCATACAGCATGGCAAGCAGACTGCCTGCCGTCAAAAATGGCCCCAAGGGCATTTTTCCCTTCGCCCTTTGCCCATGCAACACGTTGCATATATACACCTTCAACGCCACCAGACCCCCCAGCAAAAATGTCAGCCAAAAGGCCACAGGAACCATATCCCAGCCCACAAACACTCCAGCCCCTGCCGCAAAGCACACATCTCCGAACCCCATACCTCCCCTGCTCAGCAGAAATACAACCAGCATCAAGGCAAAAAACAGCACACCGCCGCCCACTGCCGAAACCATATACCCTCCACCATAGACGACATTCATTACTGACGCAAAGGTCAGTCCTGATATAACCATACATGCAGACAGCCTGTGATACAGCTTCCCATATATGCTGTCAAGAACTGCGGACGGCACCATCAAGGCCGTACACACAGCCATTCTGCATAGCTCAGGAGTATTCCTGCTCAAAGCCAGCTCACACACAAAAACCACCATGAACACTCCCGCAATAGCGCCCCCATGCAGCCAAAGCTTTCTTCCAATCTCCCTGCTTCCAGTTGCCACCATCAGGCAGCCCCACCGGAGGAGCTGGCATCCCCTTTGCCGAATTCATCCACAGTATGCCCCTGAAACTGTGCTTCCTCACCGCTTGAGGCAAGCACATATTCCGTGGCCGTAATATCCACAATACCGCCATCACGCAATATGCATTTGCCTGTAGGAGGACTAAGCCGTTCCAGGTGCGCCACATATTCATCCAAATCCACCATGATATCCGTAGGCTTAGCCCCATTTTGCAGCTGATACATGGTAATTGCTGCATCAAGTGTCTGCAAATCAGACTGAATCTTGGCTGTGTTGGCCATTGCCATCGTGTTGGTATACCTTGGCACAGCAAAAGCGGCAATTACCCCTACAATGCCGATATAGACCAGCAGTTCCAGCATAGAAAAACCAGATTCATTCTTCATCAACTTTTTTAATGTATTCACCAGCATCAAAATTCCCCCTCATAAATCACATTACACTCATCAAATCAAGTATCGGCAGCACCGTACTCAGCACTATGAAGCCTGTCACTCCTCCCAACAGCAGCATAACAACCGGCTCCGCCAGTACATTCACTTTTTCCAGCAGCAGATCCACCTCCCCCTGGCAGGCATCGCCTGCATAAGCCAGCATACTCGCCATTTCTCCTGACCGTTCTCCAGCCTTCACCATGGACAAAACCATAGCCGGAAACATGCCGCACTTCTCCATGCATACCCCAAGGCTGTAGCCCTGCTCAAGCTGCACTGACAGCGATTCATAGGTAAACTGCCAATACATGTTCCCGCCCATTTGCCTGACTATGTCAATGCCATAGTTGATTCTGATGCCGCTGCGTACCAGCATCGCCAAGGTCGACAGGAAAACCGCCTGCTCACTCCTCGCATACAATTTTCCCCATATCGGCAGGGACAGCATCAGCTTGCCCATAGCTATACCAGCTCTTCTAAAGCGCCTGCACATGAGCTTCAGCAAAAGGACGACCACAAGAGCCAATACAGGCAATGACACCAACAGTCCCGGATTGCTGCCCATGCTTAACAGCAGCTGCGTTGACCAGGGCAGCTCCGCATTGAACCCTGCAAACACCTCCGCAAACACCGGCAGAACCTGATACAAAAGAAACATCAGCAAAACCGCACTTAGAACACACAACAAACCTGGATAAGCCAGTGCCATTTTCAGCTTATGCTCGTTCTCATGCCTCTTCCTTAGAAGCATATACATTCTTTCAAAAACCTCTGCCAGATTGCCGGACAGCTCACCACCTTTCACCATGACAATCATGGTTTGTGAAAACGCCCCATTCAGCGCCTGCATGGCTTCAGATAGTGAATAGCCATTTCCCAGATATTCCAGAAGCTTCTCCATATCCTTCCCGACAAAAGCATCTGCATCTTCTAAAAAAATTTTCACGGCCTCTGTAATAGGCAACCCTGCCCCCAGCATCACATACATCTGACGGCAAAAATGGATCCTGAAGCTCTCAGCATCACGCTTCAGTAGATTGCGTAATACAGCCTTCAATGGGTTTTCCCTGTGCAGCCCCGTCAGCGTCATCCCACGTTCCCTGAGCCTTTGAACCGCTTCTGTCCTATCTGCCGCAGGTATACTTCCCCGCTGCCGCAGTCCATTGACATCCACACCCACAAATTCGTATATCTTCATACCTGCTCACCCGGCACTCAGTGCCTTGCCAAAATCCCGCCGCAGGAGATTCCCCCTGCGCAGCATATCAACAGCCATGTCCATGGTCTGCATTCCCTCGGACATACCGGACTGAATAATATTGTACAGCTGCTCATATCTGCCGCTGCGGATAATATTCCTGGCCGCGTGATTGACACTGAGGCATTCCACTGCACACTGTTTTACGCCTCCCCTGCCCGGCAACAGCTTCTGAGTACAGACCCCCTGCAGGGACGCCGCCAGCAACGATCTTGCCATGGCCTGCTGCGGCTCAGGATGCATGCTGATAATCCTCTCTACCGCCTCAATCACACTGCCTGCATGCATGGTAGCCACCACATAGTGCCCGGAAACAGCCGCGTTCAACACCGCCTGAGCCGTCCTGTAATCCCTAAGCTCGGAAACCATAATAATATCCGGCCCCTGCCGCATGGCATTTTCCACAGCCTGAAAATAATCCTTGAAATCTACCCCCTTTTCCAGCTGACTGACCAGTCCATAATCCCTGCTGAACAAAAACTCCACCGGGTCCTCCAGCGTCAGTATGTGAAAATTTCCGGTACGATTCAGATTTTCCAGCAATGCAGCCACCGTCGTACTCTTTCCCGCTCCTGTCGCCCCGGTTACAAGCAGCAGCCCCTGACGTATCTCCCGGAAATTTCCCACAATACCGGCCTGTCCCAGCTTCTCCAGCTCCGGAATCTGTCTTGGCAGCGTACGTATGGCAAAAGCAATCCTGCCCCGCTTTCTGTAGGCATGAACTCTGTACCTCCAGCTATCCATTTCCCACGCACAGTTCACAGCGCTGTCCTGATGCATTTTTTCCCAGTCCTCTTCCTTTACCATCAGCTTAAAAAGCTCATATATGTCCTTTTCCGTCGGCACATATTCCTTCAAATGGGATAATACATCTCCCCTGCGCCAACAGACAGGTTCATCAGCCGTCAGATGCACATCCGATATCCCCGCCTCGGACGCGCAGCGCAAAATCCGCATAAAATCACTTTTTCTCAAGCACATATCCGCTCCCCCTAAAAAAGCCTCATAAGCTCTGCCAGCTCCAGCTCACCTGCCAAAGCCTTCTCTATGCCATCCTGCCGCATAGCTATCATGCCGCATTTCATAGCCACCGCCTCCAAATCATCCGCTTTTGCCCCGCCCATAACAGCCTCTGCCACTCCCCCATCCATGGAAAGCACCTCCTGAACGGCAATCCTTCCCCCATAGCCCGTATAGCCGCACATGGCACATCCCCCCTTCCTGTGCCTGTAGAGAACAGCGGACCTGCCTCCGGCCTGTTCCCCCAGAAAGCTGCTCTCAGCCCCTGCTGCTTCCGGACTATAAACCACACGACAATAAGGGCAAAGACGCTTCACCAGTCGCTGTCCCACAATCAATGAAACCGCAGATACTAAAAGATATGGCTTTATCCCCATATCCAGCAGCCTGAATACAGTTTTTACAGCTCCTGGCGTGTGAATAGTAGCAAATACCCTGCGACCGGTAAGCGCTGACGTTATAAGCATATCGGCTGTTTCCATACTCCGCAGTTCCCCCACGGCCAGACAGTCAAAATCCTGCCTCAATACCGCCCGCAGCGCCATCTCAAAGGTGTAGCCTATTTTTTCATTTACCTGAATCTGGTTTACGCCCTCAATCCTGTATTCCACCGGGTCCTCTATGGAAATGATATTGTTTCCCTCACGGTTCAAAAGACTGAGAATCCCGTAAAGGGCCGTTGTCTTGCCGGAATTGACCGGCCCCGACAAAAGCACGGCTCCGCTTCCCGATGAACATTTCTGCCGAAGAAGTTCATAATTCACGCTGGAAAAATCAAGCTGCTCCAGGCTTTTAAAGCTGTCCTGATTGTTCAACAGCCTGAGAACTATCTTTTCACCATTAATCATAGGCACTATAGATACCCTGACATCCAGATTTTTCCCCTTTTGAAGCGAAAAAGAAAATCGTCCATCCTGCGGCAGCCGCCTCTCCGCAATATCAAGGCCACAGATAATCTTCAGCCTTGACAACAGATTTCCGTACAGCTGCCACGGCATATTCTGAAAAAACGGCTTCATCTGCCCATTGATCCTCAGCCTGATGCGCACCTCCTGCTCCAATGGCTCAAAATGAATATCACTTGCCCTTTCCTGCAAGGCCGTTCTCAATATGAACTCCATCAGCTCTGCCAGGGGAGTTCTTTCATCCTGAAGCCGCGCCGGCTGTTCCCTTACCATTTCAATTAACCCGTTGGAGGTATTCTGCTCCGCCCGCCTGAGAAGATGAAAATACTCTTCCTTAATCTCCATACGCTCCTCCTTATATATAATATATAAATATATATTAATTAATCTTAATATTATATATTATATAGTTTTGTATTTTGCTGAATTTTATAAAGCATCTTTGTCAATCATAATACCACATTTTTACATTTTTGCAAGCATTTTTTGCTAATTTTTCAAGTATTTTTTATTTTTCCTTCCTGTTATAAATTATTTATATATAAATTTATATATAACAAGAAAAAAGTCCCTTGACTTTTCCCCTCATTAGGTCTACTATACACATATAGAGTTTTTATATTAACTATATATTTTTAGTTATGATGCACGGTGTTGTGCAGCTCTTCTGTTATATCTTGTTGGCAAGGCAGGCTCTCAGTTTGAGTCTGCCTTTTTTGTTTATTTCACGCTAGGGGAAAGGAATGATTCTTATGCGTCAAAAGTATGGTCTGGCGGTGGCAGTCCTGGTACTGTTTGCCACACTTCTGGTTCCTACGCCGCCGGAGCTGTCCACAGCCGGTCACAGGATGCTGGCGGTTCTGCTGTTTTCCGTTATTGTCTGGATGTCCGAGTCGGTATCCTATCCGGTGTCCGCCTCTATCATCATGACACTGATGGCCTTTTTGCTGGGCACTGCCCCGGACATGATCAACCCCACAAAGATGCTGGGCACCTCCGGCGCGCTAAAGCTGGCTCTGAGCGGTTTTTCCAGCACCGCCCTGGCTCTGGTGGGTGCGGCGCTCTTTATTGCCGCCGCCATGATGAAGACAGGGCTGGACAAGCGCATTGCCCTGTTCGTGCTGTCCAAGATAGGCGCCAGAACCAACAGGATTCTGGCCGGCGTTATTCTGGTGGGCTTTATCCTGAGCTTTTTCGTGCCTAGCACCACGGCCCGCGTTTCCTGCATGGTGCCTATCGTCATGGGTATCATCTCCGCTTTTGGCGTGCCGCTGAAAAGCCGTTTTTCCGCTGTCATGATGATTGCCATCGCACAGGCTGACAGCATCTGGAACGTGGGCATCAAGACCGCCGCAGCCCAGAACATGGTAGCCCTTGGCTTCATCGAAAAGCAGCTGGGCACCACCATCAGCTGGCTGGACTGGTTTATCGCGGCGGCTCCCTTTGCCATCATCATGAGCGTGGTTCTCTACTTCCTGCTCCTGAAGATGGTACCACCTGAGATGAAGGAAATCCCAGGTGGCCAGGAAACTGTATCCAGGGCACTGAAGGAGCTTGGCCCTATGACCGCCAGCGAAAAAAAGCTCATGGCCCTCTCCGTCATCCTGCTGTGCCTGTGGTCCACTGAAAAGGTTCTCCACAGCTTCGACACCTCCACCACTACCCTGGCAGCCGTCACCTTGATGATGATGCCGGGCATCGGCATCATGGACTGGAAGGAAGCCCAGAACCGCATCGGCTGGGGCACCCTGGTCATGTTCGGCGTGGGCATCAGCCTGGGCTCCGCCATCCTCTCCACCAAGGCAGCCACCTGGATTGCCCATGTCATCGTGGACAGCTTCGGGCTATACAGCATGAGCGCCGTTGCCATCATCGGCATCATGTCCCTGTTCCTGATACTGATACACCTGGGCTTTGCCAGTGCCACGGCCCTGTCCTCGGCCATGATACCTATCATCATCTCCGTCCTGCAGGGAGCCTCCGAGCATGCCCCCCTCAACGTGGTGGGCATGACCATGATTCTCCAGTACGTCATGTGCTTCGGCTTTATCCTGCCGGTCAATGCGCCTCAGAACATGGTGGCCTTCAGCACGGAGACCTTTGAGGCCAGAACCTTTGTCAAGACCGGTATACCCCTGACGATTATCGCCTTTGCCGTAATCATGCTCATGTCCGTTACCTACTGGAGCTGGATAGGGGTTATCTGACCAGTCGAAAGCTAAAAAAGGGCAAAAAAAGAACCCCGCGGGGACTGCCGATCTCGGCAATCCCTGCGGGGCTTAATTATACTCAAAACACAGGGGTAAAATGCGCTTTGATGTGATGCCGTGCTACTGCACAGCACCGGAATGAGAAAGAATGTGCATCGCTGTTATGCCACGCCGGTAACAGGCTTCAGCATAACGTTGTGGCTGACGGTCAGAATATCACACTTCTGCTTCAGCTCGTTGGTAAAGTCCTCCAAATCGGCCACGTTACTACACTCCACTGTAATAAAGCAGTCGCTGGCCTCAATATCGGAGCAGGATGTAACTCGTGCATCCTCCTCGATAAAGCTCATAAAGGACTTGTCTGTAGCCAGCATATTGGCTCCTTCAATGCTCATAAAAGATTCAATCATCATGGTTGCTCGACCCTCCTATCCAATGCTGTCTTGTCATCCCATCCACCGTGGACATTATAACCGATTAATGAACTATTGTAAATACCCTTCTTATACAAAGGTTAAAATTTGATATATCTTTAGGTATTTTATCAGATATCCTTTAGTATATTCAAGCTGGAGCGGGAAATAATTTTCATTTTTATGCAACAGCCGCCAACGCCGTCATATCGGGCATTTTCATTTTAACACTTTTCTGTTGCAAGACAATTATAGTTCTTTTTCTGAAAATATGCAAGCGTTTTCTGGGTTATTTTCATAGCATATTGCATGCTTTTCCAGGCAAAAAAGAAATCCTTTCTGTCTATGGCAGGCATACACCGCCCGCCATGGCACAAAAAGGATTTACATAACGTGAATATTTTTAGTTTTTTATAAATCACTATAATATTTTCTTCAGCTTGTCTACAGCCTTCTGGGTAGTGGCCCAGCTTGTGGCCAGACGGATAACACTGTTGGCCTTGTCGAACCTCTCCCAGTAGCTGTACGCCACTACCTTGGACAGCTCCGGCAGGGCGCTGTCAGGCCAGACCACAAAAATCTGATTGGTAGGCGAATCACCGTACAGACGATAGCCCTTTTCGCACAAATCCTCCCGAATCTGTGAGGCCATCTCCACCCCGTGACGGCAGAGCTGAAAATAGAGGTTGTCGGTAAAAAGCGCTGCAAACTGCACGCCCAGAAGCCTCCCCTTCGCCAAAAGGCCCCCATGCTGCTTTACCGAGGTGATGAAATGCTTCGGCACACCGCCCCGTGGAAAGACCACCGCCTCGCCGCAGATGGCCCCGGCCTTGGTGCCGCCTATGTAGAAAACATCCGACATGGCGGCGATGTCAGAAAGCTCCATGTCCGAGGCATCACACATCAGGCCGTAGCCCAGCCTGGCGCCATCCACAAACAGCTTGATGCCGTAGGCATTGCAGGTGTAGCTGAGAGCCTCAAGCTCGGCCCTGGTATAGATAGTACCATACTCCGTAGGGTAGGATATATACACCATCCCCGGCTGAGGCATGTGTTCACTGTTGGCATCTGCCGCAAAGCTCCGCAGGTATCCGGCCACATCGGATGCCTTCAGCTTGCCGTTCCGCCCGGGCAGGGTGATGACCTTGTGCCCGCTGTACTCGATGGCTCCGGCCTCATGTACGCTGACGTGCCCCGTATCCGCAGCAATCACCGCCTCGTAGGGCTGTAGCAGTGTGTCAATGACAATCTGATTGGTCTGTGTCCCGCCTGTCAGGAAGAACACCTCTCCCCGAGGGCATTTGGCCGCCGCCTTGATTTTTTCTGCTGCCTCCTGACAGTACCTGTCCGCACCATAGCCAGGCAGCTGCTCCATGTTTGTACTAATCAGGGCCTTCAGCACCAGAGGATGCATTCCCTCCCCGTAATCATTGGTAAAAAACAGCATATTCCAACATCCCCCGTCATTTTGCGATAGGATGCTCTACCAGCTCTTTTCCTATCTTGTCCCACACATCGTCCATCTCGCTTATCCTGCCCACTATAGCGTCGATTTCCTCCTTTTCGGCACCAAACAGGCCCAGGGCAAGACGCAGCAGATTCATCCTTGTAACCTCCACCCTGATTTCCCGCCGGAAAAACATCTCCGACAGGCAGGCATGCATGGCGCCCTTGATCATCAGGGTATTCTCATAGTATGTTTCATCGGAGCAGGCGTACACCGTCCCGTTGAACAGGCTTCTGCCCATCTCCACAAACTGGGCGATCATCCCCTCGAAGATAATACTGGAATTGTACCCCTCCATATAGGTTTCCCGTACAATCTTGTATTCGGCCAGCACCTTCAGCTCCACCTGGCAGACAGCGGCATATTTGAACAGGGGCGATTCATCCCGGCAGTGGAGATTTATCTTGTTGATGCAGTCACGCACCAGCTCCAAAAGTATCGCCCGGAAGATATCCTCCTTGTTCTTGAAAAAATAATATATGCTGCCGGTCAGCACGCCGGAATGTTCAACAATTTTTCTTATGGTTGTCTTGCTATATCCCTCCTTGGACAACAGCTCCTTGGCACTGTTCATGATGCGCCCGCGGATAACTGTTGCATGGTCACTCATTTCACGCATTTCGTCTAATTTTGTCTTTTTTATTTTCCTAGCCATTTTCTTAACCCCTTTGTCCAAAATAAGTACAAATTTTTGAACACCTACATCTTACACACGTTTTAACGTACAATACCTCCTTACACCTACAGCACGATTCTCTTCTCGAACATTTCTGCGACGTACTCGTCGTGAGTTATGACAAGCATGGTTCTGTCCGCAAAGGCCGCCAGCAGGGACGTCATCATATCGGAAGCAGTCTGCCTGTCAAGACCGCAGGTCGGCTCGTCCAAGAGAAGCAGCGGAGTATCCTCACTCATGGCACGGGCAGCCGCCAGGGCTGTCAGCAAACGCTGTCTCTCTCCCCCGGACAGACGGCAGGCATCTCTTCCCAGCCTGCAAGAAAGCCCCTCCGGCTTTGACCTGACGACCTCGTCCAGCTTTGCCAGCTCCAGCGCCTGCCAGAGCTGCGCGGCAGAGGTGCGGGGACAAAGCCTTTGAAACAGCTCCCCTATAGTTGCATCAAAAACGTATACAGACTGCGTAACGGCACTCACCGCGGCCCCGCCCTGCGCAAGCTTTCCCCTGAAGCAGCCGCCATCCGGCTGCCACAGCCCCAGTATGAGGTTGAAAAGCGTTGTCTTGCCACTGCCGCTGTCACCCAGTACAGCTACCTTTTCACCTTCATGAACAACAAAAGAGAGATTGTCCAGCACTAGATTCTTTCCGTCATAAGAAAAAACTATATGCTCAGCCTCCAGTCCGACCTTATTATCTTTCATTATACTACTTTTTTCCCTGCTTTGAACACTGTTTTCTACTTTTTCCAAACTTTTTATTTTCCCGGCTGAAAGCAGCGCCCTTACAGCTTCCTCCAGGGAAGAAAACTCTGCCAGCACCGCCTGGCATGAAACAGCCATAACCGCTGTTTCTATGAAACAAATTGCACCGGCACTGCCGACCTGCAACAGCCTGCAGAAAATTCCGCAGAAGGTCAGCACCAGGCAGAGGCGTACTGCCAGCTCCGTGAGGGTGCGGCACCGTCCCCGGCGCCGGTCGGCCTCCATCAGCCCTGCCGCCGCCATGTCGAGGCGCTCTGCCGCCCAGGCCCCGGCCCCCGTGGCCACAAGCTCCGGCAAACCGGCCTGCATATCCAAAAGATGACGGCGATAGCTGCCGCACTGCAGCCTGATATCTGCCTGCCTTTTTTCACCCATGTAGGAAATCAGCAGCACCATCCCCCAGCACGCAACGGGCAGAGCCGCCCACCAGCCCCCAAAGCCAGCAGACAGATACAGCCCGCAGCCCGCAGTCAGGGACAGCAAAAGATTGACTGTCAGCGGCGTTATGCCCCGCAGGTAAAGGTTTCGCCGCTCCCCGGCCTCAGTATTCAGCCTTTCTACGAACATGCCCTGATTTTCACCCGAACCGGCGCGGCGCAGGGGCAGAACCCTTGCCAGATAGCTGAACAGCTCCTGATTTACCCGCCCGGCAAAGGCAAAGGCCGCATCATGCCCCACATATCTTTCCCCGTAGCGAAGCACAGCCCGCAGGATGCCGCAGGCCCTCACCATGGTGATAGGCAGAGCCAGGGTATATAGCTCCGGCTGCAGGGATGCCGCCGCAATAATATAAGCCGACACCCCCAGCAGGGCAACGGAGGACACTGCCGACAAAAAACTCAGCCCCATGGCCGAAAGCTGCATCATCAAAATCATGGTATCACCTCGATAACCTGCGCGGCCCGCCTGATGGCCTGACGGCGATGAGTGGCCAGCAGGATTGTGGTTCCAGCCAACGACCTCAGCAGGGTGTCCAGCATTTTTTTCTCCTCCTGCTCCTCCAGTCCTGCCGTCACCTCATCCAGAAGCAGAACAGGTGGACTGGCGATAAGCGCCCTGGCCAGCCCCAGCCTGTGCCGCTGACCGTTGCTGAGGGACACACCGCCATCTCCCAGCATTATATCCATTCCCCCTGCTGACCTGTACCAGCTGCCAAGTCCCGCCAGAGCCAGCATTTCCTCCAGACGAGCATCAGAAAAGCTCCTGCCCAGCAGCAGATTATCCCGCAGGGATGTAGCATATACATGGGGCTCCTGGGGCACATAGCCGATTACCTGCCGCCGCAAGCCGTCAGGCAGTTTTTCAAGGCTGTAGCCCGCCACCAGAAAATGGTCATCCCCCGACGGCAGCAACCCTGCCATTCTTTTCAGCAGGGTGGTTTTGCCTGCACCGCTGCTGCCGGTTATCACAGCAAAGCTCCCCGCCGGTATCAGTATATCAGCTGGCATTCCTACCGATACCTGCATATCAGCAGGCATTTTTGCAGGTGCCTGGGTATCAGCGGGCATTTCTGCAGTTATCTGACTATCGACGGGCATTTCTGCAGAGACCTGGATATCAGCTGGCATTCCTGCCGGGATTTTCCTGTATTGCTCCGCATCCATTTCATTATACTGCCGGAGAACGAATTTATTACGTTCCAGGGCAGTTTTGGTATCCATAATCACATGAAAAGCCATACCGGCACTGCGTATGGGCATAAAAAACTCCGGTGCCAGCAGCAAAACAAAAAAGCCGGTAAAAAAATCCAAATCACCGCTCAATATGCGAAGCCCTATTCCCACTGCCAGCACCGCAATAGACAGCGTCGTCATAAGCTCCACGGCAAAGGCCGAAAGAAAGGCAACGCGAAGCACCTGCAGGGACGATGCACTATAGCTCCGGCTGAGGGCCTCCATCTCCTTCAGGGCCGCCCCGGTACGCCTGAACAGCTTCAGCGTCACAGCTCCCTGCATCAGCTCATAGAACCCCCTGTTCAGCTCTGACTGCCTGTCCCACTGGGCCTCGCTGGCCCTGGCCGTCATTCTCCCCAAAAGGTACAGCAGCACCGGTGCCACCGGCATGGTTACAAGGGCAATCAGGCCGCTGACAGCATCCAGATAAAAAAACACAGCCAAAAACAGCGGCAGGCGCACCGCACCTGTCACCGCCAGAGGAATCACCTTCTGGAAAAACTCATCCAGGGCGTCCACAGGCTCACAGCAAAGCTCCGCCAGCCTGTCACAGCCGCCATTATTACGCCTGATATCCTGTCCGGCATTCTCCTTTATGGCAGCCTCCTTTGCGGCAGCCAGCCTGCCCTCCGGCCCCTCAGCCTGCTGGAGCATGCCGTGCAGCCTCCGCCTGTACGCCAGCCTGACGCGCCCCGACCATTCCGTCAAAAGCTCCCGTCCAAAGGCTCCTGCTACGGCCTGCAGCACCAGAGCCGCCGCCAGTAAGGCCGCATACTGCCATGTCACCGACGGCAGTCCGTCAATCAGCCTGGCCAGGGTGAAGGCCGCCAGCAAAATGCAGGCATTTTCAAAAAGGGCAGCCAAAAATATGGCCGCCCTCTCTTTTTTAGCTATTCTATGCAGTGAAAAACGCAAAAACCTCTTCATCGATAGCCCTTCTCATATTGATCGTCACCGACAACCATTCCATAAGCAGCTGTCAACAACCATCAATAGCCTTCCTCCAGGTCCGCCTCCGTAATCGTTCCCCTAAAATGCCAGTAGGCCACTCCCTGATAAATCAGCACCACCGGTACGAAAATCAGGGCAGCTATGCTCATAATCGACAGGGTATACGGGGTGGAGGAAGCATTGTAGATGTTCAGGCTCCAGGCAGGATTCAGGGAGGAAATCAGGATATTCGGGAAAAGTCCCCCGAAGATTCCGGCAGTGGTACACAGCACGGCCACAGCAGTCCCCACAAAGGAAAAGCTGTACAGTCCTGCCTTCATCATCAGCATGGCGGCCACAAATGCCACCACTGCCATCCCAATCAGCACCAAAGGCCCAGTGGTGGACAAAAGGCCGGTACAGGAATACATGCCATAGCCAAACATCAGGTAGAACACTGCGGCCAGCAGGCCCAGCTTCAAGGCCAGCTTCTTGATTTTCTCCTGCAGGCTGTATTTTCCAAGGCGCATATTGAGGTACGCGGCACCATGGAAGGCAAAAACCAGCAGAAATGCCAGACCGCCAATAATCGTTCCCGGCGTAAGCAAATCAAAGAAAGTCCCGGCATAAACCATATCTGCACCAATCTTCATGCCACTGACCAGATTTGCAACCGCCACGCCCCACAAAAAGGCAGGCAGGGCACTGCCGATAAATATGGCACCATCCCACAGGCGACGCCACTTCAAATCCTCCAGCTTGTCACGGAACTCAAAGGCCACGCCCCTGAGAATCAGCCCCACCAGCATCAAAAACAGGGCAAGATACATGCCGCTGAACATGGTAGCATACACATGAGGAAAGGCCGCAAAGGTCGCTCCTCCCGCTGTCAGCATCCATACCTCGTTTCCATCCCACACCGGTGTAATCGTCCTCAGCATCATGCGCCGCTCCACATCATCACTGCTTGCCAGCAGGGATATGATGCCCACGCCGTAATCAAAGCCCTCCAAAAGAAAGAAACCGGCAAACAATACACCTATCAGCACAAACCAAATAGTATTCAAATCCATTTCCATTATCTGCCACTCCTTTCCTTAGTGTTGTTCATCTGCAATCCTTGTGTTGTACACGTGGCGGAAGCCGATTCCCACTGCCACGGCAATAAGCACAAGGTACACAGCAGTAAAGCCCGCAATGGTCAGCCCCACCTCACCGGCTGTCAGGTTCGGTGACACGGCGGAAGCCGTTTTCTGCAGTCCCACCACAATCCATGGCTGACGTCCTGCCTCGGCAATATACCACCCCACAGTATTGGCAATAAACGGCAGAACCACCAGCAACTGAACCGCCTTCAGCACAATCGGAAAGTCCAGCAGCTTCTTTCGCCAGGCCAAAAAGCCCAAAAGCGCAGTCATTGCCATCATCAGCCCACCGGCCGCAATCATGATGCGGAAGCTGAAGAACAGTCCGGTTACGTCAGGATAGTAGTCCCCGGCACCGTATTTTGCCACCAGCTCCTGCTGCAGGTCATTCATACCTTTTACCTCGCCCTCAGGCCTGTTGTACAGCATAAAGGAAAACAGAGCCGGTATCTCTATGGCTGCATCATTTTTGTGTTCCTCCTCATTAATTACCGCCATCACAGTAAAGGGTGCAGGATTTTCAGTTTCCCACAGTGCCTCCATGGCAGACAGCTTCATTGGATTGGCCTGAGCCAGATACTGAGTGTGAAAATGCCCCACACCCATTACACCAAGTAGTCCCACCATAGTGTAGACAACGGCTGCCTTCAGGGACATCTCAAAGGCCTGACGGGATTCCCTGTCATTCAGAAGCTTCCAGGCCGAAACCGCCAGCACCAGAAAGCCTGCCGTGGTCACGCCCGCCAAGAGAGCATGGCCGAACTCGCCATGAATGTAAGGATTTGTCACCAGTGCCGCAAAATCCGTCATCTCGGCCCTGCCGTTCCTGATAGCATATCCCACCGGATGCTGCATAAAGGAATTGGCCGTCAAAATCCAAAAGGCGGACAGGTTGCTGCCCAGCGCCACAATCCAGATAGTCAGGCAGTGCAGCCTCGGACTGAGCCTCTCCCAGCCAAATATCCACAAGCCCAAAAACGTAGACTCCAGGAAGAATGCAGTCAGGGCCTCCAGTGCCAGCGGCGCTCCAAAAATATCCCCCATAAACCTTGAATACTCCGACCAGTTCATGCCAAAGTGGAATTCCTGCACGATACCTGTCACCACGCCCATGGCAAAATTAATCAGGAACAGCCCCCCGAAGAATTTTGCCAGCTTCCGCAGCCTGTCCCTCATGACGTAGGTCTTGGCAAACAGGGAGCCTGTCTCCAAAAGTGCCACAAAGATTGACAGTCCCAGCGTTACAGGTACGAACAGAAAATGATACACCGTTGTCAGGGCAAACTGCACCCTGGATAACAAAAGCGCATCCATACTTTTCCCTCCTTCTCATAAAATATTAATAACACAACCACATGATATGACACAACGACAATTTAACCATATCATCATGACATCCTCCCGATGTCCGCTTATTACCACCTCGCAAATAATTTTCCATTAATTATAAATACAGTCCTTGTTCATAGTTACATATTCGACCAAAGAAAAAAAATTCCTGCTAAAAGCAGGAATTTCTAGCTAAAAAATACAACATTATTTTCTGATTATATTCAACAATCCATCGACCTTTTCAGTCAGCAGGGCCTTGCTGTTCCTGGCCTCCACATTCAGCCTTATCAACGGCTCCGTGTTGGATCTGCGGATATTAAACCGCCAGTCGGCATGCTCTATGGTCAGCCCGTCCGTACGGTCAATGCTGCCACCCGCCCCGTAGGCCGCCTCTACCCTTTGAATAAGCTCCTCCGCCTGCTCACTGCTTTCCACCCTGGTGTTTATCTCGCCGGAGCATGGATACTGCCGCAGGCGCTCATTCACCAGCTGGGAGGCCCGCAGCCCCCGCACCGACAGAAGCTCGGCCACAAGGAGCCACGGTATCATACCGCTGTCGCAGTAGGCAAAATCCCTGAAGTAGTGGTGGGAACTCATCTCGCCGCCGTACACCGCATCCACCTGGCGCATCTTTTCCTTGATGAAGGAATGGCCCGACCGGCACATCACGGCCTCACCGCCGTTCTGCCTGCAGATGTCCTGAGTGTTCCAGTACACGCGGGCATCGTGAATAATCCTTGCGCCGGTATGCTTACGCAAGAATGCCTCTGCCAGAAGCCCCACCATGTAGTAGCCCTCAATCATCATGCCTTCCTCATCAAAGATGAAGCAGCGGTCAAAATCGCCGTCCCAGGCTATGCCCA
>CAMFES010000033.1 GCA_945949525.1 uncultured Veillonellaceae bacterium | reverse complement strand
GCATAGACTGTAACGAAGCGGCTTCCCTTGCGGATGGCGGTACGGGCCACATCCATGGCGGAGTTGCCGGAGCCGATAACAGCCACGCGCTCACCCAGGTCATAGCAGTCAGGATTCTGCAGGTAGTCAACAGCAAAATGGCAGTTGCCCAGGCTTTCACCCTTTACGCCCAGCGCCCTTGGACGCCATACGCCGGAGCCGATAAAGATGGCATCATAGCCATCACGGAACAGAACATCAAGGTTGAGGGCGCCGCCGATGGTGGTGTTCGGGCGGATGTGAATGCCCAGCTCCCTAAGCTTCTGGGTGTAGCGGTTCAGGATGCTCTGAGGCAGGCGGAAATCAGGGATGCCATAGCGCATCATACCCCCCAGATGCTCCATGCGCTCAAAAATGGTCACATTGTAGCCGCGCTGTGCCAGCTTGACAGCCACAGTAAGCCCCGCAGGTCCGGAGCCGATGATGGCTACATTCTGCCCCTTTGGCGGCTCATGCTCCATTACGACCTTGTCCAGATAAGCATCGGAGATGTACTGCTCGATGCTGGAAATCTGTACGGAGGAACCCTTGATGCCCTGAATACAGTGCCCCTCGCACTGGGCCTCATGGTCACACACCAGTGAGCATATAACACTCATAGGATTGTTCTCAAACAGCATGGCGCCCGCCTGATTAATTTTTCCGTCCAGAAAAAGGCGTATCATTTCCGGGATGTTGGTGTGGGCAGGACAGCCATTAATCTGGCACTGGGGCTTTTTGCACTGCAAGCAGCGTCGGGCTTCATTGATAACGTGAACAGCCATGTTTTTTTATCACCTATTTCTTTCTTTATAACGCAGATTCTTCTCATGCTTTTATTATATTTATGAAGACTGCTATAGTCAATAAAAAATGTATATAATACATGGCAAAAATAGAAAATTTAATTTTCAATAAGCGTGATTTGCGGCAATGTAATAAGGCCCGTTCTCCGAAGAGAACGAGCCTTTATTTTTCATGCAAATTATTTAGCCAAAGCATTTACTTTGCGAGCTAAACGAGACTTCTTACGGTTTGCAGCATTCTTATGATATACATGGTTTGCAGCAGCCTGGTCGATAGTCTTGCAAGCGACAGTAAGGAGGGCTTTTGCTTCATCAGCGTTGCCAGCCTCAACAGCGTCCAATACCTTGCGGGAAGCAGTGCGAACACGGGACTTCTCAGCCATATTCTTTGCATGGCGCTTTGCGTCAGTCTTTACACTCAAAATAGAAGATTTAATATTTGGCAATTAATTCACCCCCTTGAAATTTCAGTACCTGCCTATTTTAGCATGAAGAAATAAAAAATGCAACTTTTTTTTCACCTGTGTCGTGCCACTGGGCAGGTGAATTGTCGGCTGTACATCTATTGCGGGGAAAACAGCTGGCGTGTTATAATAGCATGAATATGTATGTAAGCTTGAGAGGAAGAAATAAATGGACACTAAGAAAATTCGCAATTTTTCTATTATCGCCCATATTGACCACGGCAAATCCACTATTGCCGACCGGCTGATTGAATACACCGGCACGCTGACAAAGCGCGAGATGTCGGCGCAGGTGCTGGACAATATGGAGCTGGAGCGTGAGCGGGGGATCACCATCAAGGCTCAGACTGTAAGGCTGGATTACAGGGGAAAGGACGGGGAGATGTACTGCCTGAACCTGATTGATACTCCTGGCCATGTGGATTTTACATACGAGGTTTCCAGAAGCTTGGCCGCCTGTGAAGGGGCGCTTCTGATTGTGGATGCGGCACAGGGGGTAGAGGCACAGACCCTGGCCAACGTGTATATGGCATTGGAACATGATTTGGAGATAATTCCTGTCATTAACAAGATAGACCTGCCAAGTGCTGACCCTGACCGGGTGAAGCAGGAGATTGAGGATGTTATCGGGCTGGACGCCTCTGATGCCATTCTCGCCTCTGCCAAGACAGGACAGGGCATTGAGGAAATTCTCGACGCTATTGTGGAGAGGATTCCTGCCCCGTCAGGAGAGCGGGAAAAGCCGTTGCAGGCGCTGATTTTTGATTCCTACTTTGATGCCTACAAGGGTGCTATCGCCCATATCCGTGTCATGGATGGTGCTATCAAAAAGGGCAGCCAGCTGAAGCTGATGGCTACCGGCAAGAATTTCGAGGCGACGGAGATTGGTTGCTTCCGTCCTGCTCCCATGGAGCTGCCGGAGCTGGGGCCGGGCTCAGTAGGCTACGTGGCGGGCTCCTTGAAGCAGGTGGCAGATGTCCGGGTGGGCGATACAGTTACCAGCGCTATAAAGCCTGCTCCTGAGCCTCTGCCTGGTTATCGCGGCGTTACGCCGATGGTGTATTGCGGCCTGTATCCTGTAGACAGCGCTGACTATGACAATCTGAAGGATGCCCTGGAGAAGCTGCAATTGAATGATGCGGCGCTGGTTTTTGAGCCGGAAACATCTATTGCGCTGGGGTTTGGCTATCGTTGCGGCTTTTTGGGCCTCTTGCACATGGATGTTATTCAGGAGCGCCTTGAGCGTGAGTACAATCTGAAGCTGATTACTACAGCTCCAAGCGTTATCTATCATGTACACAAGACGGACGGGGAGATGATTGCAGTGGACAATCCTTCCGACCTGCCGGATCCTACCACCATCCAGTATATTGAGGAGCCTTATGTAAAGGCTACGGTCATTGTTCCCAATGACTTTGTAGGTGCTGTCATGGAGATTTCCCAGAACAAGCGGGGAGAGTTCAAGGGCATGGATTACCTGGATGTGAACCGCGTCATGATTGTGTATCACATTCCGCTGAGCGAGATTATCTATGACTATTTTGATAAGCTGAAATCCTCTACCCGCGGCTATGCTTCACTGGACTATGAGCTGGCAGATTACCAGCAGGCCAAGCTGGTGAAGCTGGACATACTGCTGAACGGGGAGCCGGTGGATGCCCTTTCTACCATCGTGCATACTGATAGTGCGGCAGCCAGGGGCAGGCAGCTGGCCGCCAAGCTGAAGGAGATAATTCCACAGCAGATGTTTGAAATCCCTATACAGGCAGCTATTGGCAACAAGATTATCGCCCGGGAAAATGTCCGTGCCATGCGCAAGGATGTGCTGGCGAAATGCTATGGCGGCGATATTTCCAGAAAAAGAAAGCTTTTAGAAAAGCAGAAGGAAGGCAAGAAGCGCATGAAGTCCGTGGGCAGGGTAGAGGTGCCTCAGGAGGCGTTTATGGCCATTCTCAAGATTGACTGATGGGAAAATCATAACCATTTGCTGAATGATATATAAAAGCTATCTAACAGCTGCATGAAGGCAGACCGTTGTAAAAAATGAAATTTTGCAACGGTCTATTTTGTGTTTTTCTCTTTATTTTGGTATAATATATAAGGATATTTATCTTTAATTGTGCAGTGCGGCACGGAAGGGCGGTTTCGCCATCTGCAGCGGCACTGGCACTTGCATAGTTTTTTCAGGTGGTGACAAAATGAATTCGCTTTTGCGTGTAGGAATCGATGTCGGTTCAACCACGATTAAAGTCGTAGTTCTAAACAAGGAAAGAAAGTTGATTTACAAGAAATATGCAAGGCATTTTTCCGAAATCAACGCTGTACTAAAAGAGAATTTGGCGGCTTTGGGCCATGTGGTGGAGGGAAGAAAATTCTCTCTGGCCCTGACAGGTTCTGCAGGAATGGGAATTGCCGAGCGCATCGGACTTCCATTTGTGCAGGAAGTAATTGCTTGCGCTGCTGCCGTAAAGGAATTGATTCCTCATACGGATACAGTGGTGGAGCTGGGTGGAGAAGACGCCAAGGTTACATATTTTGGTGAGGCTCCGGAGCAGAGGATGAACGGTGTGTGTGCCGGAGGTACAGGCTCTTTCATCGACCAGATGGCATCTCTGTTGTCTACGGATGCGCCGGGACTGAATGCTTTGGCAGAAAAGGGAAAGCAGATTTACACCATTGCGTCCCGCTGTGGTGTTTTTGCCAAGACAGATATTCAGGCACTGATGAATGATGGTGCCGAAAAGGCTGATATCGCCCTGTCTATTTTCCAGGCGGTGGTAAATCAGACTATTGGTAATCTGGCACAGGGACGGCCTATTGATGGCAATGTGGCATTTCTGGGCGGCCCGCTGCATTTTCTTCCGGAGCTGAAGAAACGCTTTATTGAAACCCTGAAGCTGGCACCGGAGCATATTGTATCCGTAGAGGATGGCAATTATTTTGTGGCTGTAGGTGCGGCTTTATCCGATGAGGCCGGTCTGGTCAGCATGGAGCAGGTAAATGACAGCGTGGCAAAGATGGAAATGGTCATGGCTTCGGAGGAGAGGCAGGCTGACTTTGTGCTGTTTGAGGATGATGCTGCTTATGCAGACTTCAGGGCGCGGCACAACAGGGACAGGGTGCCCCGGGCGGAGCTTGGTACATACAAGGGGCCTGTATACCTTGGCATTGACGCAGGCTCTACTACAACCAAGCTGGCGGCCATTGGCAGGAACAAGGAGCTTTTGTATACCTCCTATGGCAGCAATCAGGGGTCTCCTCTGCAGACGGTGGTCCGGGAGCTGAAGGAACTGTACAGGGCCATGAACGAGCATACCTACATCGCCTCGGCCTTCACTACCGGCTATGGCGAGGCTATCGTCAAGGCGGCCCTGCATGCTGATGGTGGCGAGGTGGAAACCTTTGCCCACCTTCGGGCGGCGCAGGAGTTCTGCCCGGAGGTTACCTTTGTGCTGGACATCGGCGGTCAGGACATGAAGTGCTTCTACGTTCACAAGGGCAGCATCGGCAGTATTATTCTGAATGAGGCCTGCTCGGCGGGGTGTGGCTCATTTATCGAGAACTTTGCCCAGAGCCTGAAGCTGACTGCCGGGGAGTTTGCTGCCAAGGCGCTGGAATCAAAGGCACCGGTGGATTTGGGAACCCGCTGTACGGTATTCATGAATTCCAAGGTCAAGCAGGCCCAGAAGGATGGGGCGGAGGTTGGCGACATTTCCGCCGGTATTGCCCTGTCTGTCATCAAGAACGCCTTGTTCAAGGTTATGCAGCTGAAGGATGTCAGCACCCTGGGCGAAAATATCGTGGTACAGGGGGGCACCTTCTACAATGATGCGGTACTGCGCTCCATGGAGCTGCTGCTGGGCAGGAATGTCATTCGTCCTGATATTGCAGGACTGATGGGGGCCTATGGTGCGGCTATTCTGGCCCTGGAGGCAGGCGGCATCAAGTCCTCGCTGCTGCCGGCAGAGGAGCTGGAGGGCTTTTCCGTGACCACCCGATCCTTCCGCTGTCATGGCTGCGGTAATGCCTGTCTGGTGACTGTGCAGAATTTCCCTGACGGGGGCCGCTATTTTACCGGTAACCGCTGTGAGCGCGGCGCTGGTAAAGAAAAGAAGAAGTCACAGGTGTCGAACATTTACAGATTCAAATATGACAGATTGTTCAATCACTACCAGCCTCTGAAGGCGGCCGGAAGGGGAAGAATCGGGATTCCGAGGGTGTTGAACATGTACGAGGACTATCCATTCTGGTTTACCCTTTTTACGAAGCTGGGCTATGAGGTGGTATTGTCCGGTGAGTCTTCAGCTCACATGTACTACAAGGGCATGGATACGGTGCCGTCAGATTCCCTGTGCTATCCTGCCAAGCTGGCCCACGGGCATATAATGGATTTGGTGGAAAAGGGACTGAAAAAGATTTTTTATCCGTGTCTGCCATACAATATGGAGGATGAGGAGAACAGGTCCGACAACCACTTCAACTGCCCTGTAGTTGCATCCTATGCAGAGAATATCCGGGGGAATATGGACGTGCTGCAGGAAAACAATATAGAGTTTATTCAGCCTTTTCTGCCTATCAACAGCCCGAAGCACATGGTAAAGCGGCTCTATCAGGAGCTGGGGGAGCGCGAGGGCATCAGTAAATCCGAGATTAAGGAGGCCTGTCAGGCGGCTTATGCCGAGCTGGAGTGCTACCGCCAGGAGGTGCGCCGGAAGGGACAGGAAATCCTGCAGGAAGCGGAAAAATCAGGCAGGCAGGTGATTTTGCTGGCTGGACGCCCTTATCACATGGATCCGGAAATCAATCACGGTATTCCGGAGATGATACAGTCCTATGATTTGCCGATTATCTCCGAGGATGCGGTGTACCATCTGCCTGTTCATTCCGAGCCGCTGAAGATCGTCAACCAGTGGAGCTATCACGCCCGTCTTTACCATGCGGCCCATTATGTGGCGGAGCATGACAATGTGACCATGATTCAGTTCAGCTCCTTTGGCTGCGGGCTTGATGCCATTACTACAGGGCAGGTAAAGTCCATCCTTGAGGAGCATGAGCGGATTTACACCATGATAAAGCTGGACGATGTAAGCAACCTGGGGGCGGCGAGAATACGTCTTCGCTCCCTGATGGCGGCTCTGGCCAGAAGAAAGCCGGTGAAGTTCCAGACTCTGGAGATTGCGGAGCGACCGCGATTCACGGAGGAGTGCAAGCACAAGCACACGATTCTGGCACCGCAGATGGCACCTATTCATTTTGAGCTGTTCGGGCCGGTGCTGAAAAAGTTCGGCTACAACGTGGTGGTTCCGCCTATGCCGCGGTCTGCCGTGGATGTGGGACTGAAATATGTCCACAACGACATGTGCTATCCTGCCATTGTGGTCATCGGACAGCTGATTAATGCCATTCAGAGCGGTATCTGCGATCCGAATAACACATCGATTATGCTGTTCCAGACCTGCGGTGCCTGCCGTGCTACCAACTACATGAATGTGCTGCGCATGGCGCTGAAGGATGCGGGGTATCCGCAGATTCCTGTCTTTGCGGTCTGGGGGCTGGAAACAGATGCCTTCAAGCTGGACAGGGACAGCCTGACGGAGGCTATCAAGGCGGCGGTGTATGGCGATGTGCTGATGAATGTAAAGAACCGCACCATGCCTTATGAGCTGAACAAGGGAGAAACCCAGGCTGTCTATGACAAGTGGATGGCAAAATGCAAGGAGGAGCTTTCGCGGGAGAGGAGCGGCTACAAGCGGTTCTCCGCCAACATTCACGCCATGGTGCGGGATTTTGAGGCGATTCCTATTGATGAAAATATGTGGAAGCCAAAGGTGGGCATTGTAGGCGAGATTCTCGCTAAGTACCATCCGGTGGCAAATAATCAGATAGAAAAGGTGCTGCTTGAGGAAGGTGCCGAGGTGGTAATGCCTGATTTTGTTGACTTCTTTATGTACAGCGCCTATGATGCGGTGGTAAAGAGGGAGCTTCTGGACGGCAGCTTCAAGAGCAAGCTGGTAGCGCAGATGTTCATTCATCTCATGGAGTTCTACCGCCGTCCGGTGCGGAGCGCTATGAAGAACAGCAGGCGTTATATGCCGCCTCATACCATCGGTGAGATTGCAAAGCTGGCCAGGGAGCATGTTTCCCTGGGCAATATGGCTGGTGAGGGCTGGTTCCTCACCGGCGAGATGGTTAAGCTCATACGTCACGGCGTGCCGAATGTGGTGTGCCTGCAGCCATTTGGCTGCCTGCCGAATCATATCACCGGCAAAGGGGTTATCCATAGCCTGCGCAACCATTATAAGGAAGCTAATATACTGGCGATTGATTGCGATGCTGGTGCCAGCGAGGTAAATCAGCTGAACCGCATTAAGCTCATGCTGTCCGTAGCCAGGGAAAAGAATCCGCAGCTGGCAGACGTAGCTGGCAAAGGGCAGAAGAAAGCGTGATACACAGATATTATGAAAAAAAAGTTTAAGGCGACGATTGCCCTTGCCATTAGCGTGGCAGGGGCAGCAGGTACAGCCGGGCTGGCCGGAACCGGCTTTTTTGGGGGGATGCTCCATAATGGCTTTTTGGCTGCCACCATTGGCGGCATGGCAGACTGGTTTGCCGTGACGGCATTGTTCCGAAAGCCGCTGGGTATTTCCTATCGCACGGAAATAATTGTCAGGAACCGGCAGCGGATTATGCAGGCAATAGTTGACTTTGCCGGTAATGACCTGCTGGGAACAGAAAATGTCATGAGGTTTGTCAGGCAGCAGGATACGTCGCTGTTCCTGCGTGAATTTCTGCGCAACAGCGGCCAGGAAAAGCTGCTGCCGGCCGTGGACAGAATGGCGGTACAGCTGCAGGGAAAGCTGCAGCCGGAGGTGCTGGCGGCGGGCATAGCTCCCGGCTTGTGCCGCCTGCTGGATGAGAGGCTGACGGAAAGGCTGGCGGTGGGCCTTCTGCATGAGCTGTCCGGGGAGGAAGCAGCGAGGAAGATCCTGCACATTCTGGCAGCAGCTGCAGAGGAGCTGCTGAAAGAGGAGGAGCCCAAAAGGCTGCTGGCCGGGTATGCTGACGATGTCCTGAACGAGTACGCTGACGCTGTCAGCGGCAGGGCCTTTCTCATGGGCATGATCGGGCTGGACGGTGAACGGGTGGCTGATGCCTTGTGGGACAAGGCCGCAGACTATCTGCGGGAGCTGTCGGAAGACCAGGAGGCCGAGGCGAGGGCTGCGGCCTGGCTGGGCAGCAAAATCCGGGAGCTGGCAGAAAACAGCCAGGTTACCGGCGGACTGTCAGAGGCCATGCAGTCATATTGCAGTCAGGAGAGGCTGTCTGGAATGCTGGAGAGGGCGCTGGCAGGATATCTGTCCGGTGGCGGCCTGGCCAGGTGGATACATGAGCAGGCAGCATCCTGCATGGAGCGGTTTATTGCCAGCAGCGACATGCAGCAGCGGGCTGATGCGGTGCTGAAGGACTGGCTGGAAACAGAGCTGAGGGGGCATCACGATATAATTGTCGGCATGATAGAGGAACGCCTGAGCAGGCTGTCTGACAGGGAGCTGGTAGAGTTTACTGAGGAAAAGGTGTCTGATGACCTGCAGATGATACGCATCAATGGTTCTGTGGTAGGGGCACTGGTGGGCATGGCGCTTTATGCGGTAGTATATACGGCGGGGCAGGTGTTAGGATGATGATATGGCAGAAATGGAACAGGGCTGATAAGACCCTGCTGGCCGCTGCCGTGGTTTTTGCGTTCGCTCTGTGCCTGCATGTCCAGTACAGGGACAGCGTGTTTGCGGCAGGCTTTTTGTTTTGCGCAGAGGCGGCGCTGGTAGGCGGTATTGCCGACTGGTTTGCGGTGACGGCACTTTTTGAAAAGCCCCTTGGCTTTCCGTGGCATACGGCGATTCTGCCCCGGCGGCGGCAGTCCTTTATTGAGGCCACCGGCAGGATGCTGCAGAGGGAGTTTTTTGGCAAAAAGGCACTGGTAGCCAAGGTAAGAAAGGTGAATTTTGCCGCCAGGCTTTTGGCATGGCTGGCAGAGGAAGAGAACAAGGACATGCTGGCCACCTGGTTGGCTGACAGCGGGAAAAAGTGGCTGAAGGCTAATGATGGCCTGCTGACAGACAGGCTAGGCAGGCAGCTGCAGGAGCTGACCGGGGTACAGGTGCCTGTGGATAAGGTAAGGAGCTTCCAGCTCTATGGGGTAAAAAAGCTGGAAGAGGTGGTACGGCAGCCGGAGTTTGCCGACAAAATAAGGAATGGCCTTGAAGGGTATATTGATTCCAAGCTGCAGGGCCCTATGGCCATGATGATGGCTGGCTTTGCCCAGTCAATGAATATGATTAATACGGAGGAGGCTGCCGGGCTTATCCAGGATAAATGCCTTTTGTTTCTGTCCAGGGTTCAGGAAGAGGAATCCGAGGAAGCCGGTCAGCTCATGCTGATGGCAGAAAAATTTTTGCAGTTTTTACAAAAAAATTTTGCAGCAAAGCAGGAATTAGACAAGGTTTTGTTGAATTCTGTACAAAGGTTAAATCTGAGTGAATATTTGTTCAATACAACTGATAAAGTCAACGGAGCCAATGCGCCGGAGGTGCGGTTGAAGGAGCTTTCCAGAGGCATAATAGAGGTGGTATATGGGATGCTTTTGGAAAACGGTTCCTTGCAGGCTGAGCTGAACGGGATATGTTATCAGCTGACAGCCCGCGGTGCCATGCAGGCACAGGAAATGCTGGGTACTATTGCTGATGATGTGCTGGGAACCATGACGGATGAGCAGATTAATCGCTTGGTTTACGACAAGGCCGAACCGGATTTGTTGTGGATACGGATGAATGGCTCTATAGTGGGAGCCGCCATCGGGCTTGTTATTTTTGCAATATTGCAGTTGTTTTAAAAAAAGGCGGGGGTTAGAAAATGAAGGGGAAATTGATTTTATGTCATGTGCTTTGCACAGCTGTAGGGTGCATTGCAGGTGCGTTGGCTGCTTCCGGCATAGGGGTGTTTGGCGGAGCGGCTCTGGCCATTGTTGTGGCTGCGGTTTTGGGCAGCATAGGTATCAGCAAGGTGGTTGCAGAGGAGGAAGGAATTCCCACTATGAAGCCGGTGCTGAAGCCAGCTGTGAAGAACCAGCCTGAAAAGGCGGCATCTGTTTCGACTGGCACAAATGCTGCTGTGCCGGAGCTGAAGGTGGATATGCTTGGTTTGTCCGAGGAGATGGCCTTTGCTTCCCAGCAGCTGGTATGGGGCATCGGTCAGTTTCAGACGGCCTTGAACAAGCTGGGAGAGCTGGCCAACAATATCAGCGCCCAGTCGGAGGGCAATGCCAGCAGTCTGGAGGAGGCGTCTGCAGGTGTTATGGAGATTGCCACGGCGGCCAGCGACATTTCTGAAACGGCCCAGTCCAGTCTTGCTCAATGTCAGTCCTCTACCAGCCTGGTGGAGAAATATCAGAGGGAGATCAACGAGGTTAGCCGTGCCATCAAAAATGTAGGCGGGGTTGTCCAGAAGGCCGTAGGAGAGATTAACGAGCTGAATAACGCTTCCGAAAAAATTGCCAATTTTGTAGAAAAAATCCGCGGTATTGCCAGCCAGACCAATCTACTGGCCCTGAATGCCGCCATCGAGGCTGCCCGTGCCGGGGAGCATGGCAAGGGCTTTGCAGTGGTGGCCGAGGAGGTACGCAAGCTGGCGGCAGAGAGTGAGGAAACCACCAAGGAAATAGAGGAGATTGTCAACGAGATTACCAGCACTACGGCCGGTGTTACCAAGAGGATGCAGGAAGGCAGCACCAGCCTGTTGTCGGTGGAAACCATGGCGGATGAGTCTGCTTCGGCCATGACCGAGATGGTGAGCAACATCCATACCATTGAGAATGTGGTTGATAATCTCAGCAATATGTCCAGTAAGCAGCGCGATACTACGGACGAGATGGCCAAGGTCATTGAGAACATCGGGCAGGCCACCGTGGATATTGCCGCCCACACCAGGGAAACCAATGATAGTGTGGGTCACCAGATGAACAACATGGAGGAGATTCATCAGTATGCCCAGTCGCTTCTGGTTGTAGCCGAGCGTCTGCAGGAGTCAGCGGTGGTCTTTAAGAAGTCAAATGAGCTGATTTTTGCTATCAATCCGTTTACAGCCCCGGAAAAAATACGGCAGGATTATGTGCCTATCCTGGTAGAGGTAGGCAAGCAGATTGGCTACCGGGCACGTACCATTATCGTCAACGACTATGATGCCCTTGGCACGGCCCTGAAAAATGGCACGGCGGATATTGGCTGGTTCTCACCGGCTGCCTACGTATCCACCAAGAATCAGCTGAACATCAAGCTGCTGGTAACGCCAAAGATGAACAATGCCACCTCCTACACCGGCTATATCATTGCCAAGAAGGGCAGCGGCATCAGGTCCCTGGATGATTTGGCAGGCAAGAGCTTTGCCTTTGTGGACAAGAAGTCCGCTTCTGGCTATGTATATCCGAAGGCCGCCCTGCTGGAAAACGGCAAGAACCCTGACACGTATTTTGCCTCCACCAGCTTTATGGGCAGCCATAACAAGGTAATTGACGCGGTACTCAGCGGCGAGGTGCAGGCCGGTGCCACCTATTCCGATGCCTTTGAGGCGGCTGGAGCCAAGGCGGCTGACAATCTGGAAATCATCTTCCGGACGGAGCCTATACCAAAGGATGTTATTGCTGCTGCACCAGGCGTGCCGGATGAGGTTGCCAAGCTGCTTACCAGGGCCTTTGAGGATATCCGGGGGGGTGTCGGTGCAGGCGGCCAGGCAATGCAGGATGCCAAGATTAACGGCTTTGTAGAGGCTGATGATGCCAATTATGATGTGGTAAGGAAGGCATTATCCCTGACCTGATAGAAAAAATATTTATATGCAATAAAGAAGAGATTGTCCATGCAGGCCAGTCTCTTTTTTGTTGTATTACTACAGGCAAAGCTTAAATTTTTTGCCCGGGGTGATGTATTTTAACAGCTGCTGCTCCAAAGGTGGTAGATACCCCAGTACATTGACTCGTTCATCCGGCGGCAGGTCAGTTTTGGCAATCTGAAGCTCACCCTGATAACGCTGATAGAGCTTGTTGTCCAGCGTAACTGTTCCCGCAGGGCGTGGCATATCAGCGTTGAGCTGCGGGATGTCCGGCAGCTGGTATTTTTTCAGCAGCTGCCCGGCTATATGGCGGCTTTCACAGGTACGCAATACATCCCGTGCCTCGTCCGGGCGGGATGTGAAGGTATGGCGGCACAGCTCCTTTTCCAGAGGGGAGGCTTTAGGAAGCCACTCCGGGGCCAGGGTGACGGCGGTGTTTTCCAGGGCGGCAAGCTGGGCCAGCTCCCGTCCGTCAGGCATGGAATCGGCTATGAATATGCTGTCCATGCCCATGGCGGCAAGGTGACGTACGGCAAAGCTGAAGCTTGTCTGCCTGTGCAGCTCCAAAGTGGGAAGTCCCGCCTTCAGAGGGCTGCGGGGGCGGATAAAGCTTGGTACAAAGGCACCGGTTTTTATGCCATGGCCTTGCAGAAGCCGTGTCTTTTGTAGGACGAATGCTTCGGAAAGGCCGGTGTTCTCTCTGGGGAAAAAATTGTGCAGGGCTTCCAGCCTGTCAGTGCAGCAGTTATGCCGCTGCAGCTCCTGCAGGGCGTTTTCATCCAGAACGGAGGCGTTGAGCTGCAGGCTTATATCGTACGGATTGCGGCTCAGCTTGGCAATCTGCTCCGGGGTAAAGCCGTCATCCAGCCGCAGTGTACGCAGGCCGATACGGTAAAGCTCCGGCAGGGAAAATGCATCTATGCCGAGAATGGCAAGGCTGGCTGGGGAAACATCGGAGATTACATCCATATCCAGGCTGGCAGCCAGCTCCAAAAGCTCCTGCAGCTCGGTCAAAAAGCTATGTTTATTGGTTTCAGGTATCTGCAGGGAGGTAAAAATTCTCCTTATGCCCAGCTTTGCGGCGGACTGGACAAGGGTGAGGTTTTCCTGGCGGGTATTGTCCAGTCCGGGATAGATAGAGATGCCTTTTTTCATAGTGTTTTCTCTCCTGTACTGTCTTTGAGTGTTTCTTCCGGATCATCAAAGCCTGCCACCCAGGTAATGGCAAAGCCTGCTATGTAGGAGGTCAGGATACCTGCCAGATAGATGAAGGGCTGATTGGTAACGGTGGTCAGGGGCAGGCCGGAAATGCCTATAGCGGAGGAGCCTACAGAAAAGGCTGCTTGTACAGCTCCGCCAAATGCACCGCCGATGCAGGCAGTGATAAAAGGCCTCCCCAGCGGCAGGGTGACACCGTAGATAAGGGGCTCGCCGATGCCCATGATGCCTACCGGCAGGGCAGAGAGAATGGTCTTTTTCAAAAACTGGTTCCTGGTCTTGAAATACACGGCAACGCAGGCTCCGATCTGGCCACAGCCGGCCATAGCCAGGATGGGCAGCAGCAGTGTGACGCCGTATTCCTGAATCAGCTGAACATGAATCGGTGTCATGGCCTGATGAATGCCAAGCATGACAATAGGCAGCCAAAGACCGCCCAACAAAAAGCCGGTCAGGGCACCGCCTTCATGGATAGCGATGGTTACACCGTTGCCGATGGCTGAGGCAATCATGCCGCCGACAGGCTGCAGGATAAACAGGGCGGCAAAACCGGCAATCAAGATGGTCAAAAGCGGTGTCAGCAGCAGATCCAGCATTGAGGGAATGATTTTCCGGAGGCGCAGCTCCAGCCATGCCCCGAAGGAAGTTACCAGCAGTACGGCGATGATGCCGCCACGTCCGGGCATCAGGAATTCATCCCCCAGCATGATATCCTTCAGAGCCGGATGGGTGATGATGGCGGCCAGAATGCCACCTAGCACCGGAGAACCGCCAAATTCCCTGGCGGCGTTAAAGCCGACAAAAAGATTCATGCCGTAGAAAATGCCGTTGCCCATGACTGAAAGCATTTTTACCCATGCCATGCTCCCAAGGGAAGGGTCAGCCTTTAGAAGCAGGTTGAGAAGTCCCATAATCAGGCCGCAGGCAATAAAGCCCGGAATGAGTGGAATAAAGATGTGGGATATTTTCTTTAGCAGCAGCTTGAAGGGAGTGGCATTTCGCGCCCTGATGCGGGCATGGAGCTTTTCTCCGTCACCAATGCCGCAGCTTTCGTGATTTTCTGCGGACCTCTCGCGTTGCAGGAGAGCTTTAAGAGCAGAAGCGGTTTTTTCGGCGGCTCCCGGCCCCAGTATTATCTGTAGCTCAGTATCTGCGGTATGGATGCCGATAATTCCCTCTATAGCTTTCAATGAGGCATTCATTTCCGGCGTAACCTTGTCTAGTTGCAGGCGCAGCCTTGTCATGCAGTTGCCTGCATGACGGATATTGGTGGTGGGACCGACTATCCGGTATATTTTTTCAGCTAGTATATCATAATTCATTTACCATACAGCTCCTTTGCATCAGTTATGTACGGGACTGGCCTTGGTGCAGTTCATGAGGGCTTTTGCCACATAGCCATCGGCTGCCTTCAGCTTCTGCTTTGCCGTCTGTACATCCAGGCCGGAAAGCCGGAGGAAGATTGCCAGCTTGGCACTGCCATCTGTGCTGTCAAGGGCAGTTTCTGCTTCAGCACGGGAACAGCCTGTGGCTTCCATGACAATGAGCTTGGAACGCTCAGCCAGTTTTTGGTTTGTAGCCTGTACATCTACCATCAGATTGCCGTATACCTTGCCCAGCTTTATCATGATACCGGTGGAGAGCATGTTCAGAACCAGCTTCTGGGCTGTGCCTGCCTTTAGGCGGGTAGAACCGGTGATTACCTCCGGGCCGGGCAGGGGGCAGATGGTAAGGATGGCTTCCTTCGACATAGGCGAGTTCGGGCTGCACACCAGGGCAATGGCGGCCGCTCCCTTGGCACGGGCGTATTTCAGGGCACCGATGCTGTAGGGGGTTCTGCCGGAGGCGGCCAGTGCCACAAGGGCATCCTTTTCATTCAGGCCGACGGCAGACAGATTATCAGCTGCCAGCTGCTCAGAGTCCTCGGCTCCTTCCTTAGCAACAAACATGGCATCCCTGCCTCCTGCAATCAGCCCCTGAACCAGCTCCGGCTTTGTGCCAAAGGTGGGAGGGCACTCGGAGGCATCCAGCACGCCCAGCCTTCCTGATGTGCCTGCACCTGCATAAAAAAGGCGGCCTCCTCTTTTCAGCCTGTCCGTGATTATATCAATGGCTTTCGCTATGGCAGGCAGCTCCCTGCCAACGGCAGTGGCAACTTTAACATCCTCCTGATTGATGACGCTCACCATTTCCAGTGTTGTCATGGTGTCAATATGGCGTGTGGCTGGATTGATTTTTTCCGTAGCCAGCTCTTCTAGCTTCAGCATAATATCATCTCCTGTCTTATTTTCAGTTATCTCTGCTTTATAGGCTTTTTGGTCTTGTTTTTTTAGAAACTTGTTCAATTTTAGTAATTTTTATGGCATACTTCCTATTACTTATGATAAAATAAGTAGTATATAAATGCAAGCTGCGTTGCAGGCGTGAACTAGAAATTTGCAGTCAGCTGCCTTGGCTGCATTGGTGGGGATAATGATGAAAAATGGATTGATTTCATGGCTGGTAAAAAATCACATAGAGCGTGAAACGGATATAGACAAGGTGCTGGGGGCATTGGCCTTTGTTGTCAGGAAGGATGGTGCGGTAAAGGTCCAGGGGGCAAATTCTGTTTTTGAAAAAATGCTGGGCTGGACAAATTACCTGTGGAGCCAGGGTATGGAAATAAGCCATCTGATGCAGCCGGAAGCAGAGAAAAAGTTTCTTGCCGTCCTCGATATAGCCCGCAGAAAGGTGTTTGTTGAATTCACGGAAAACATCGCCTTCCGCACCTTGATGGGGACAGTTCTGACCTGCCGCGTGCATATTTGCTGCGTATCTGTTTCCGCCGATGCTGCCAGCTATGTTATGCGTATTAGCTACAATAAGCAGGCCCAGATAAAGGAAGCACTTTTTACGGAGGCGTTGCGCCAGAGCAGGGTGAATTGCTGGTACTGGGATATGAGCCAGGGGTCAATCATCTTCTTCAATACAGATGTGCCGGAAGAGCCATATAGCGGGATTCCTTTTATGAACGAGGAATGCATATCCTTTGAGAATTTTCCACAGGGCCTGGTAGATGTGCTTAATTTTGCAGGGGAGTATCGCACACAGTTTATGGATTTTGTCAAAAAACTCCTGACCCGCGGTCAGGAGGAGGATTTGTCCCTGGAAGTTGCTTTGCAGACAGATGACAGCAAGCTGGTGTGGATAAGCTTTACGGGGCAGATTGTGCGGGATGCAAAGAACACGCCTGAATATGTTATGGGAACATGGAAGGATATTACGGATCAGAAGGCGGATGAAACTCATCAAAGTCGACTGATGGGAACGCTGCGCAAGGACTCCATATATGACATTACAATCAATCTGGATAAGAACTTTTTTGTGGCTGACAACAGTCTGGAAAAGTGGATGGAGGAAACCAGAGTATTTTCACCTTATTATGACCAGGCTATCAGGGAGCTGATTAATGAGCGTGTTATCAAGGAGGACAGGCAAAGACTGCTGGATTTTTTCAGTCTGGATACTCTGCGTGCCCTACCGGAGGATGAGAACTTTTCCATCGAGTATCAGCGCAGATACAATGGCAGAATGAATTGGTTCAAGGTGACGATTAACACTTTCAAGCTGGATGAGTTTTCGAACAAGTGGATGTATGCCCTTGTTTATGATATTGACGCCAGCAAGCAGCGGGAGCTGGTGCTGGAGCGGATGGCGGCTACGGATGCCCTGACAGGCCTGTATAACCGCAATCATTCGCTGGAGCTGATGGCGCGGTATGTCAAGGAGCATACTGACATGCCGACGGCTGTCATGTACATGGATTTGGACAATTTTAAAAATGTCAATGATACATTGGGGCATGCGGCGGGTGATAGCCTGCTGATATGCGTGGCCAATGCCATGCGCAGCTATTTCGGCAGTGATGCAGTGCTGGGTCGCATTGGCGGTGACGAGTTTATCATGATGTACCTGAATGCTGACAAGAGCTATGTGGGTCAGATGATGAGCGATTTTGTGAATTATGTTGGGGATAAATGCAGAGCGGAATGCCCGGAAATCGGTGTGACGGTTTCTCTGGGCTATGTATTGCGTCCTGATTTTGGCGATGATGTGGCTGTACTGGCGGATTTGGCTGACAAGGCACTGTATGAGGCAAAGCATCATGGCAAGAATACGGCAGTGGAGTACAGGGGGTGAAATCATGGCGGTGAATGGAATTGCGGCCTCCCGGAGCGGTGGTGCCTGGGATTGGCTGAACAGGGCGAATAATGACGCGGATAACAGCGGTAAGAATATTTCAAATAATAGTGCCAGTAATAATTTTTACGGGGTTGCCGGCCAGGAGCAGGAAAAGGATGGCTATCAGTCTCCGGATGAGATGCGCAAAAAGCTGAATGGACGGAAATCCACTCCGGAGGAATGTGAGACCTGCAAGAACCGTAAATATCAGGATGGCTCTGATGAGATGGTTTCCTTCAAGGCGGCTGGACATATAGCACCTGAGTCTGCGGCGGCTGTGGTCATGGGGCATGAGCAGGAGCATGTGTCCAATGCCTATCAAAAGGCCGAAAAGGGCAATGGTGAGGTAGTCCGGGCTTCTGTGCAGCTCAAGACGGCGATCTGTCCTGAGTGCGGACGCACCTATATTTCCGGCGGGGAGACCAATACCCAGATACGCTACTATAATGAAGACAATCCCTATCAGAAGGACATGAAGGAATCTGATGCAGACAATAAGTATCGCGGTGCCAATGTGGATATTTCTGCCTGATTTCTGTTGCATGGGTGTGGCGCGCTGTAACAGCAGCGCCTGGATTTTTATTACGGACTTGCATGCCTGACATGGCAGCTGTGCTTTTTGCGCGGCTGGCGTGTCAGGTATTTTGTTGTCTGCGTCGGTAGTTTCTTTAGGTATTGCGTTATGCGTTGCCAGTTGTTTTGAGAAGGAGAAAAGCTAAGATGAGTTTGCAGTTGTCGGGACACTTTACGTACAGGCGACTGTTGCGGTTTGTCATCTCGCCGATTTTGATGATAATCTGCACGGCGGTCTACGGCGTGGTGGACGGATTTTTTATTTCTAACTATGTGGGCAAGGTGCCCTTTGCGGCGGTTAATCTGGTTATGCCGGTGGATATGCTGCCTGTTGCTATCGGCTTCATGATAGGAGAAGGCGGCAATGCCATTATTTCCAAGAAGCTGGGAGAGGGAAAGGGCAGGCTGGCCAATCAGTATTTCTCCCTGCTGGTATATACAGCGGCGGTGATTGGGCTTCTTCTGTCGCTGGCGGGCTGCAGCATGATGCCGCAGATTGCTGATATGCTGGGAGCCAATGAGCAGCTGAAGCCTTATTGCGTGGAGTATGGCAGGATACTTTTTGCGGCGCAGTTCTTCTACGTGCTGCAGAATATCTTTCAGAGCTTTTTTATTGCCGCTGGCAAGCCTGACCTCAGCCTGAAGGTGTCACTGCTGTCCGGTGGCATCAATATGGCACTGGATGCCCTGTTTATTGTGGTTTTTCAATGGGGCGTGGCGGGAGCTGCGCTTGCTACGGCTCTTGGACAGGTAGCTGGCGGCATTGTGCCGCTGGTTTATTTTTGGCGCAGTAACAGCAGCCTGCTGCGCATGACCGGTACAAGACTGAATATGCAGGTTATATTCCGGACCTTTACCAATGGCTCTTCTGATATGGTGTCGGTATTGTCGGCTTCCATTATTACCGCGTTGTACAACTTTCAGCTTTTAGGTATAGCAGGTGAGGATGGCGTCGCTGCCTATGGCGCTATCATGTATGTCACCTTTATATTTATGTCTATTTATCTGGGGTATGCTTCCGGCAGTGCGCCGCTTATCAGCTTTCAGTACGGGGCAAAATGTCATGAAGAGCTTCACAATCTGGTAAAAAAGAGCCTGATACTGATGCTGTCAGCCGGTGTAGTGATTGTGGCAGTGGCAGAGCTGGTGGCGGTACCGCTGCTCAAGGCCTTTGTGGGGTATGATGCAGGCCTATTTGAGCTGACTTTGCATGGCTATCGCATGTACGTACTCGCTTTTCTGCTGATGGGGCTGAATATCTGGGGAGCGGCGCTGTTTACAGCCCTCAACAACGGACTGGTGTCGGCGGCGATTTCCTTTTTGCGTACCTTTGGCTTTGAGCTGGCGGCAGTGCTGCTGCTTCCTTTGTGGTTTGGCATTGACGGTATCTGGATTTCCATATTTGTGGCGGAAGTATGTACTGCTTTTGTAACGGTGTATTTTGTTGTGAGGAAGAGAAAACATTATGATTATTAGCAACTTGTTGACATATTATCAGGTTGCTCTTAACATTATGGCAACATAATAATCTACATTGATTGTGGTGACGCATGAGATGAAATTTGCGCAGGAGGCGGCCACCAAGGTGGTATTTATGGCATATGGCAGGGTCATAGAGGAAGGTACGCCACGGGATATATTTGTTGCCCCCAGGGAAGAAAGAACCAAAAAGTTCCTGGAGTCTGTTTTGCCTATTGAATATAATGAACCGGGCATTCTTATATAATGAGAAACGCTACAGCTTTTTACAGGGGCACCCCGTGTTTGGCAGGAGAAATTTTTGCCAAAGGCAGGGTGTTTTCTTTTGCACTCTTGACTTTTTTTCATAATAGTTTTATAGTGAGTAGGTTGAATTTTTGGTTTAATTATGTAGCTTATTAAAGGAGTTTGTCAAAGGAGGCAGTGTGATGGTTACGACTGTGGCGCACAAGGTTAATTTTTATGATACTGATGCTATGGCG
>CAMFES010000032.1 GCA_945949525.1 uncultured Veillonellaceae bacterium | reverse complement strand
GTGCGCCTGCGCACTGCCTATGACAACGGCAAGGCACTTTTGGAAAAGAACGGTGCCACTGAGTCAGATACCCGGCTGGCAGAGCTTGCGGACAAGGCCCTGGCGGATTTCTATGAGGCTATGGATGATGACTTCAACACCGCTCTTGCCATCGGCTACATGTTTACGCTGGCCAAGGAAATCAACACCTATGTCAATAGCGTGGTGAATAAGGGGGCAGCCTTTGACAAGGTGCATTTTGGCAGGCTGATGGATGTATATAGCGAGATGGCTGATGTCATCGGTATTTTCGAGGGCAGCCTTGAGATGCCGGAGGAAGAGGATGCAAATGGCATTTCTGCTGAGGAAATCGAGGCTCTGATTGCGGAGCGTACCGAGGCCAAAAAGGCCAAGAACTGGGCAAGGGCCGATGAAATCCGTGACAGCCTGAAGGCTCAGGGGATTATCCTTGAGGATTCTGCGGCAGGCACCAAATGGAAGAAGGCATGAGGCAGTGCTGTTATGACCTTTGAGCATTTTCAGAAGCTGGTAGATATGATGTTTGTGCCGGATGGGGCAGGCGGTGCGCTACAGCGGTATCAGGAGGTCAATCCCCGCAGCCTGCATCCTCTGGTGCTGGCGTATATCGGCGATGCCTATTTTCATCTTTTTGTGCGGGGTAGGCTCCTGTCCTACGAGCAGAACAAGGTGCAGGTGCTAAATCAGTTCAGTGCCCAGATGGTATCGGCGGTGTGGCA
Source organism: uncultured Veillonellaceae bacterium (assembly GCA_945949525.1). Classification (GTDB taxonomy): domain Bacteria; phylum Bacillota; class Negativicutes; order Selenomonadales; family Selenomonadaceae; genus Anaerovibrio. The sequence goes on along the minus strand of CAMFES010000032.1, from coordinate 19,665 downwards.
GGACAAGGCCTATCACGCTATTGAGCCCATGCTGACGGAGGAGGAGATTGCCATCTACAAGCGGGGGCGCAACTGCAAGAGCCGCGTGTCGAAAAGCGCCTCCGTGGCACAGTATCATTCCAGCACCGGCTTTGAAGCACTTCTTGGTACCCTGTATCTGCAGGAGAACAATGACCGCCTGTATGAGATTGCCGAGGCGGCATTTCAGGTGATTTCCAAAGCTATGATGGAGGAAGCGGCGGCAGGGCGCCAGTAACATTTTCTAACATTTTTACGTAAAAAAAGCAGGATGGTATTCCCAGGGCACGAGCTGTCGGAATACATCATCCTGCTTTTGTAATTGCTGGTAATTACGGATAAAATATAGTAAAATTATAGTTTAGGATAAATGTGTTTTCGGGAGGTTTTTAGATGATTAAGGTAAAATTACTGGAGCATACACCAAATCCGGAACGGGTGGTGGCCATGGCGGCAAGGCTTTGTTATTCTGCAGCGGGAGCAGAAGAGCTGGCGGAGAAAATGAGTGATGAACAGGTGGAAAGGCTGGTGGCAAAAATTGTGCAGATGGGGCATGCCTCCACTATGGAGCATGTAAGCTTTACATTCGGCATTGAGGGCGTATCGAGGGTGCTTACCCATCAGCTGGTGCGCCATCGCCTGGCATCCTACAGCCAGCAGTCCCAGCGCTATGTGGCTGAGCATGATTTTGAGTACATCCTGCCGCCGTCTATCGGGGAAAAACCGGAGGCCAGGGAAAAATTTGAGGCACTGATGCGGCAGATACGGAGTACCTATGACCAGCTGACCGATATGGGAGTGCCACGGGAGGATGCTCGTTATGTGCTGTCCAATGCCACGGAAACAAAAATAGTGGTGACCATGAATGCCCGTTCATTGATGCACTTTTTCAATCTGCGCTGCTGCAACAGGGCCCAGTGGGAAATACGGGAGCTGGCCTATAAGATGCTGGAGCAGGCAAAGGCAGTAGCTCCCCTGCTGTTTAAAAATGCCGGAGCCTCCTGCGTGGCCACAGGCCATTGCCCGGAGGGAGCCATGACCTGCGGCAGTTTTGGCGAAATGATAAAAATGCGGGTTGAATAAAGTCTAGTGGCATCTATCAGGCCGTTTGTCTTTTGCGGCTTTCTTTCGTAATTATAGTTCAGTGATAAAAAATGGCTTAGCGCAAAGGGGGAGCGGATTATGTCAAATTTGGCTTATAAGTATGATGTGGTAAAGAATAAAGAGCTGATTGATGGAAAAATTGTGATGATGTCGCCAAGGCCTGCTATTAATCATAATAGAATTGTCACCAACATAAGCGGGATATTTTATAATTATCTCAAAGGCAAAAAATGTCAGTCTTTTTGTGATGGCACCGAGGTCTGGCTGGATGAAAAAAATCACTTTATTCCTGATGCCATGATTGTGTGCAATCCTGACATTATCGGCAGTCATCATATTGACGGGGCACCGGATTTGGTGGTGGAGGTGCTTTCCCCTAGTACATTCGACAGGGACATGACAGTGAAGATGGAGGCTTATGCTAGGGCAGGCGTGAAGGAATACTGGATTGTTGAGCCGGAGGCAAAACGCGTTGCCGTATATCTTCTGAAGGGCGATGCCTATGAACTGTCAGCCAGCTATTATCCCTACACCGAGGAAGATTACAAGCACATGGATGAAGATGATGTGGTGATTGCCAGGCAGCGCATTCAACTGAAGGTTTCCCTCTACGATGATTTGATTATTGATGTGGCGGATATTTTCGAGCGGGTGAAGTGAAAAAAAGTCTATTGACGGTGGTTTTGATATGTGATATATTTATAACAATCAATGTTATAAATATATCACATATTGCGTAGAGGGGGATTTTATATGCAGCGACCTAGTTTAACACTGTCAAGAAAAAATTTTTTATCATACATCATGGTTGGCAGTGGTTGGATAGTTCATGGCGTACTAACTTGTTTTACTGAAATTGACTTTATAAAATACTTGGATTTGGTAATATTGATAGCTATGACTGCTATATTAATTTATAGTTACTATAGCAAGGCGGACGCAGCAGATGAGATGTATATCAGGTATAGGCAAGAAGCTTATTCTTTTGGTTTCGATGCAATGATATGTTCTACGTTTGTGTTTTTGCTTTTTGAGTCAACAGGATACAGCTTTCTTAGTGTGAAGACGGCATTGAATATTATACTTGGCATAGGTCTGCTTGTGGCAGGTATTGTATTCCGCAAAATGGAAAGAGATGGTGAATGGTGACAAGGCTGTTTTTTGTTACAGCACTGGAAGATGTGCGTAAGGAACATAGTATGACGCAGGCTGAGCTGGCAAAAAGAGTAGGCGTGCGGCGAGAAACTATAAGTCATCTGGAAAATGCCCGATATGATCCATCACTGAAGCTTGCTATGGATATCGCCAAAGTTTTTGGCAAGCAAGTGGAGGAATTGTTTTGGTATGAGGAAATCCATGAAGAGGATTAATGTTTATTTTTGTCATTGTGGAGAGTATGAGATATTATGAATGAAAAATATTTTTTTGAAATGATGAACATAACTGATGCGCAGATGGTAAAGCAGAAAGATAAAAATGTGGATCATGAAAAAATCGCAAATGAATTTATGAGATATTTACAGCAGGAATATACAGATGAAGATTTGTGTATGTTATTGGTCTGTGCAGGATTTATTCCGGATCTTTATGATAGTGATTCTAGTGAGGAAACTTTATTTAGTAAGTTAATGGAAGTGCTTGTAGCTGAATGGGCTAATAGAATGGGATATCAAGCACAATTTCTTAAAGAAAAGTCCAGCTATGAAGATGTAATGTTTTTGATAGCTGGTAAAGTAGTTGTTTGTGATGCGAAGTCGTTTCGGTTAGGAAGGAGTCAGGCAGCTCCTAATGTAAAAGATTTTTTAAAATTAGAGGATATTCGTAAATGGCTAAGCAGATATGATAATGGATTAGGTGGCATGGTTACATATCCAAATACTCATGAATGGGCAAAAGGTAGTGATGCATATTTATATTGCAGTACAAAGGATTGCCCTACTGTTATGTTGCCATATATTTATTTGGCTTTGTTATTACATTTTAAAAATAGTTTTGACACAGATGACTTAGCTGAATTGTGGGATTATGATAGATTGTTTCCAAAGACTTTGCCGAAAAAAAGTGTGGAAGGAAATAGAAAACTGTACTGGAATGTTGTAAATAATGAATTAATTCGTATAACTGGAATTACGAGTGACATTTTCTACTCATATATAGAAAATTGTAAGTTAATTCAGTTGAAATGCGTTCAATACAATTATGACCATATACGTAATGAAAAAGAGAAGATAATTAATCAGATAAGATATGATGAAAAAAATATGTCTGAAAGTGAAGTTAGGGAAGCGTATGCAGAGTACAAAATTAGCAATGAAACAAAAAAACTAGATGATTACATGAAAAGAATTAAAGATTTTCGTTTAAAAAATTCTGAAGAATAATGATTTAGAAATGGTGCTATTGCTACGAGGAGTTGAGTTAATGTATGAACGAGATTTTGCTGGGAGATAGCGTAGAAATAATAAAAGGTATCGAATCTGAATCAGTACATGCTATTGTGTCTGATATCCCGTATGGAATTTCTTACGATGAATGGGATGTGCTTCATAGTAATACAAATTCTGCACTTTTGGGGGCGAGTGAAGCACAAAAAAAAGCTGGCAATATATTCAAGCATCGTGGAAAACCTTTAAATGGGTGGTCAGAGGCGGATAGAAAAATTTCTAAAGAGTATCAGATTTGGTGTGAAACTTGGGCGCATGAGTGGTTTAGAGTTCTTAAACCAGGCGCATCTGTATTTATTTTTGCTGGCAGGAGGATGGCACATAGATGCATTTGTGCAATGGAGGATGCGGGATTTACATTTAAAGATATGATTTCTTGGCAGAAAGAGCATGCTCCTCATAGAGCGCAGAGAATTAGTGTAATTTATAATCGTCGTAAAGATTTTATAAATGCAGAAAAATGGGAAGGTTGGCGGGTAGGAAATTTACGTCCAATATTTGAGCCTATCCTTTGGTTTATGAAACCATATACCATTGGCGGAACATTGGCAGATAATGTACGTGATTATGAGGTAGGTGCTTTTTATAATGAGCTGTGGAAAAAATATACGTTAGATTGCTCTAATGTCTTAATGGTGCCTACTGAGAAAACAGATCATGGGAAGCATCCTGCCCAAAAACCCGTTGCTGTGTTGGAGGCTTTAATTGGATTGGTTACTATTGAAGGGCAAATCATTCTAGATCCGTTTTGTGGATCTGGTTCTACGCTAGTTGCAGCTAAAAAGCAGGGAAGAAAATTTATAGGAATTGAATCTAATCCTGAGTTTGTTAATATAGCCAATGAACGCTTATCCGATGTTGCAAATTCTGAAAGTGAAAACTTTAATGGTATTAATATAAATAATATTACTTTATTTGCATAGTGGTATTTTGTGGAAGATGTTTTAGGTCGTTTGAAGTGGATAGCTTTGCGGTGTCGCTCATATAAAACGATTTAGTTTTCTTGCTAGTATATTGCCTAGGTGGTGAAAATTATGCCTGATTATCGCAGTATTATGGACAAATATATAAATAAGCTGCATGAGATTTATGGCTCAAAAATGAAGGCCGTAATATTATATGGTTCCTATGCCAGAGGTGATTATACGGCGGAGTCAGATATAGATATTATGCTTTTGGTGGATATGCCTGATAAGGAAATCAGCAAGCTGTTTGCCAAAACTTCTGACATGACGTATGATTTCAATTTTGACAATAATACTGACATATCATTGATTGTGAAGGACATTAACCAGTTTTACAAATGGGTGATGGTGCATCCTTTTTACCAAAACGTGCACAAGGAGGGCGTTGTGCTTTATGGAGTTGCGTGAAGAAACGGGTGGAATAGCTGATTTAGTCAGGTATAGGATAAGTGTGGCAAAGCAGGATATTGCTGATGGGAAATTATTATTAGAGAATAAATCCTTGCTTAGTGCAAATAACAGAATATATTATGCTGTGTTTCATGCCATCAATGCAGTGCACGGCATTGATGGAAATGGATATAAGCGCCACAAGGATGCTATTGCAAAATTCAATGCAGCTTATGTTGCTAATGGGATTTTTCCTAGAAAATTTGGGAGAATTATCCATAGAGCAGAGGATTTGCGCCATAGCAGTGATTATGATGATTTTCCGAACCTGGATGAAGATTTGTCGAAGGATTTGCTTCGGGCAGCAGAAGAAATAGTTTTGTCCATTGAAGACTATTTAGAAAAACGATTGGCTAAGGAAGTTTTGTAATTTAGTTTGTGAGGTTTATAGATGAAAGATACGCGATTTGAGAAGAAGAATGCCTTTACCCGAGGCGGCAGGGAGCGAGGCCCGGCTAAAGGAGAGCAGAAGCAGGTGAAAAGGATGCCACGGGACAAGGGGCTGGCAGATGTGCCTGAGATGCCGGAGGATCTGGTGGCTGGCAGGAATGCGGTCATGGAGGTGCTGAAGGGCAGCAGGAGCGTGAACAGGCTGTTGGTGGCAAATGGCTCTGCGGAAGGCTCCATGCGGGAGATTATTGCTGTTGCCAAGGAAAAAGGCATCAATATCCAGTTTTATGACCGCAGCAAGCTGGATGCTATGGCACCGGGCATTCGCCATCAGGGGGTGCTGGCCCAGGTGCCGCCGGTGCAGTACGCAGAGCTGGAGGATATTCTGCAGATTGCCAGGGATAGGAATGAGCCGCCATTTATTGTGCTTTTGGATGAGCTGGAGGATCCTCACAACCTGGGGGCAATTCTCCGTACTGCTGATGCGGCAGGGGTGCATGGAGTGTTGATACCGAAGCACAGGAGCTGCCCTCTGTCCTCTACGGTGGCAAAGACCTCCGCCGGAGCTGTGGAGCATGTGCCGGTGGCCAGAATTGGCAATATGGTGCATACAATAAAGAAGCTGAAGAAGGAAGGCCTGTGGGTGGCCGCGGCGGATATGGACGGCACGGATTATTATGATACCGACCTGACAGGCTCCCTCCTGCTGGTAATCGGCAGCGAGGGCCGGGGAGTAGGCAGGCTCATCAAGGAGCAGTGCGATTTTGTGGTGCGCATTCCTATGGTGGGCAAAATCAACTCCCTCAACGCCTCGGTAGCCGGTTCCATCCTCATGTACGAGGCCATGAAGCAGCGCATCAGCAATAAATAGCTGTGCTGTTCGAATTGCAGATATTTTGTCATGTTGGCAGATACGCAGGAGGCAGTCGGCATGTACTCAAAAAAAACTCTTGTCGCGCCTCGTTACTTCATTCATCAGAGCATTGAAAATGCGATAGATGAATGTTAGTAACGCGAGGCACGACTAGAAGCGAGAGCGTGTTTTCGTGAGTACAGCCGACTGCCTCAGAAGAATATGTAAGACTGTTCCAGGAGAATAGGAAAATGAAAAAGAAACCAAGAGAGCATTACATCGTGGATGGCTACAACGTCATCAATTCATGGTCGGAGCTGATGGATCTGCGGCATGATTTGTCCGAGGCAAGGGACAGGCTGGTGCATATACTGGCAGAATATGGCGCCTATGAGAAATACAACATGACCATAGTTTTTGATGCGCTTTTTACAGCAGAGGAGGAGCATGTGGATAAGGTAAATCAGCATCTGGAGGTTGTCTATACTGGACAGGGGGAAACCGCTGACAGCTATATAGAGCGCCTGGCTTATGATTCTGTCCGCAGGGGGCGCGAGGTGCATGTAGTGACCTCTGACGGGGCGGAGCAGTCAGTGATTCTGGGGGCAGGCGCCTATCGACATCCGTCCGGTGAGTTTTACCGGCTGGTGAAAAAAACAAAGAAGGAAATTCGGGACAGGTATCTGGGCAAGGTGGTTTTGCCAGTTTCCCGCAATGAGATTGCCTCTCGTGTGGATGCGGCAACGCTGGCCAAGCTGGATGCCCTGCGGAAGGGCAAATAGCTGCTCAGGTACAGCAGATAGTTTTGTGCTTCATCTGATTAAAATCAACTCAATTGTACTGTATTGACTTGACGCATGGCGCTTTTAGGCGGTATAATCAAGTTTAGATTATTGGAATGCTGACACAGGCTCAATAATTCAGCAATTTATGGAGGAAATGGCGCATGGAAAGAGGCTTGATAAGTGAAGAAGAAGCAGAGAAGCTGTTTGGCAGCCTCACCGATGAAGAAGTCATCTCACAGATTAAGGACAACGAAGATGATGCGGCCATGTATTACCTGATAAGCAAGTACAGGAGCTTTGTCAGGGCGAAGGCCAGGTCATATTTCCTCATAGGCGCTGACAGGGAGGATATTATTCAGGAGGGCATGATAGGTCTGTACAAATCCATCAGGGATTTTCGTACAGACAAGCAGGCATCCTTCAGGGCTTTTGCGGAGCTGTGCGTGACGCGGCAGATTATCACCGCCATCAAGACGGCCACCAGGCAGAAGCATATACCGCTGAACTCCTACATTTCGTTAAACAAGCCTATTTACGACGAGGAATCGGATCGCACCCTGCTGGATATTCTTTCCGGTATCAAGGTAACGGACCCGGAGGAGCTGGTAATCAGCCGGGAGGAGTTTATTGATATCGAAGCAAAGATGTCGGATATTCTCAGCGACCTGGAGTGGAAGGTACTTATGTATTACCTGGATGGCAAGTCCTATCAGGAGATTGCTGTGGATCTGCATCGGCATATCAAGTCTATTGACAATGCCCTGCAGCGGGTGAAGCGCAAGCTGGAGAAGTACATGGAGTCCACTGGTAACGAGGTGGATATCGCTACCATTTACAAAGGACTTACAAGTATGAAGCGCAAGGAAAGCGGCATGTTCGGGCTGAATCTGGATGAAGTCTATATCGGTGAGCCGTGATTTGTACAATAGAATAGTGGCGCATGGAAATTTGACCAGGATAAGGACAGGGTGCTGTCCTTATTTTTTTTGTAATTTTCAATAAATTTTTCTGTTAATTCTGACAGTTTATCATAAACCGATAATATTTTAAAATAATGCAAATTAATAGTATAATACACGAGTGCTTATGTCTATTGCAGCAGAATACTCATGATTATAACTTGTACAATAAATCACACAATAATAAACAATGGTATAAAAAGAGAAGAATAAATGCGGATAAATATTGACTTTTGGGGATAATGAGTATATTATGAATTAATAAAGTTTATGTATATCGCCGTGAACAATATTTTATTTTTATGAATAATTTAAATAGCATCATGAATAGCTGCAGAGAATCTTATATTTTGCTCTTGTACGGTGTATTGATGTCCTGGAAAAGTATATTGGTACGCTGTATTGAGATATAAAGCATTATTTTATCTTTAGATAGGGGGAGTTTTTATGGATGGATTTGCCAGTCTGGGAATCATGTTTGTTCTGGCATTTGCCTTTCCGGTTTTTCCGCTGATTGTAGCGCCAATCCTGCAGCCGCGGCAGCCCACCGGAGAAAAGCGGATACCATACGAGTGTGGTGTTGATACCATAGGCAAGACGAAGGTGCGCTTCCACATAGGCTATTTTATGTATGCACTGGTTTTTTTGCTTTTTGATGTGGAAACGATTTTCCTGTATCCCTGGGCGGTGAAATATGGGCAGCTGGGGTTGTTTGCCCTGTGTGAAATGCTGGTGTTCGTGGGAATTCTTGCTATCGGTCTTTGGTATGCCTGGAAGAAGGGAGCCTTGTCATGGAAATAGTGGATATTGTGCCGCCTGAGCTGAAAAATAACGTAATCGTCACCAGTGTGGACGCCCTGTTCAAATGGGGCAGGGCCAACTCCATTTGGCCGCTGTCATCAGGCCTGGCCTGCTGCTCCATCGAGATGATGTGCGCGGCGGCGGCAAGGTTTGACCTGTCCCGCTTCGGCTACGAGGTGTTCCGTTCCTGCCCGCGGCAGTCAGACCTTTTGATTGTGGCAGGCACCCTGACCTGGAAGATGACGCCGCCCCTCATTCGCCTGTATGAGGAAATGCCCAATCCAAAGTATGTGATTGCTATGGGCAACTGCAATATCGGCGGCGGCCCTTTTGCCGATTCTTATTCAGTGGTGACGGGACTTGACAAGATTATGCCGGTGGATGTGTACCTGCCCGGCTGTCCGCCCCGGCCGGAGGCATTGATTGACGCCATGCTGAAGCTGAAAAAGCGCATCCAGCACCCGGAGGCCGCCCTTGGCTCCGAGGACAGGATGGAAAGGAGCAGGAGCAGTCTTGAGCTGATGACCAGGAAGCCTTTGGAGGCAGGGAAGGTGGAATAACATGGGAACTTATTTGGAATTACATTATCTGGAGGAGCTGAAAAGGGATTTTCCCACGATAGAGTTTGCGGCAGAGCAGGCTGAGCCTCATATCTATGTGTCAGAGGAGGAGCTTCTGCCCCTGATGCGCCGCTTACGGGAAAATCCTGTTTTTTCCTTTGACCGCATGGGAAATATTACCGCTGTGGATTACAGGGAATATATTGAGATGGTCTATATGCTGTATTCCCGGGGCTTTGATAAATGGGTGACGGTGAAGTGCCGCCTGGACAGGGAGAAGCCTGTGGCGGAGTCCATGACCCAGGTATGGCCTGGCACGGAGTTTGAGGAACGGGAAATCTACGACCTGATGGGAGTGGAGTTTTTGCATCATCCTGACCTTCGGCGTATCCTCATGCCGGATAACTACACCGCACATCCGCTGCGGAAGGATTTTGTTCCCCTGCAGCCGAAGATTGAAGGAGGGGTGCTGACATGGCACAGACAGAAAAGTTCGTCCTGAACATGGGCCCCCAGCATCCTAGTACCCACGGCGTTCTGCAGGTACAGGTGGAGCTGGATGGTGAGAATATTGTGGGGGCAAAGCCTGTAATGGGCTATCTGCACCGGGGCATTGAGAAGCTGATGGAGTCCAGGACCTATCAGCAGTGTGTGCCCTTTACGGACAGGCTGGACTATGTGTCCGCCATGAATAACAACCTGGGCTTTTGCATGGCGGTGGAGAAGCTGGCAGGTATCGAGGTGCCGGAGCGTGCCTGGTACATCCGCACCATCTGCTGCGAGCTGAACCGCATCGCCAGCCATCATGTATTTATCGGTTCACTGACCAATGACCTGGGGTCGGCAACCGGCATGATTTACGCTTTTAGGGACAGGGAGAAAATACTCGACCTGTTTAATATTATCTGTGGCGCCCGCATGACCTGCCACTATATCCGTATTGGCGGTGTGGCAGCTGATGCCCAGGATGAGTTCTTCCAGAAGACGGAGGAGTTTATCAACTATGTGCCGGAGATGCTGGATGAGTATAACAGGCTATTTACGGGCAACGAGATTTTTCAGCGGCGTATGCAGGGAACCTCCATCATCAGCAGGGAGGATGCCCTGCGGTTTGGCATGTCCGGGCCAAATATCCGCGCCAGTGGTCTGTCTTACGATATCAGGAAGCTGGATAAGTATGGCATCTACGGCAAGCTGGATTTTGAGGTTCCTATAGGTGAAAACGGAGACAACTGGGACAGGTATCTCATCCGCATCCGGGAGATTGAGGAGAGTGCGAGGATTATCCGCCAGTGCCTTGACAATATGCCGGGGGGAGCCTTTAAGGGCAAGGTGCCAAAGGTGCTGAAGCCGCCTAAGGGGGATGCCTACCAGCGGGTGGAGAATACCCGTGGCGAGCTGGGCTTTTACATTGTCAGCGACGGCACAGCCAAGCCTTACCGGGTACACATCCGGCGGCCGTCCTTCATCAATTTGCAGGCTCTGGACCACATGTGCAGGGGCATGGTGCTGGCTGACTCTGTTACCGCTTTTGCTACGATTGACCCGCTGATGGGCGAGGTTGACTGTTGATTTTGATAGGCAGGTGGAAAAATGCATAACGGAACATTGTACCTTGCAGGCGAGAGCCTCAAGGAAATGCTGCTGCCCGTCATCGGCAGTGAGCTTCTCGTAAACCTGATTATGACGCTGATTTGTATTGTCATCCTGTTTTTGCTGGTGGCAACCTCCGCCCTGGTGTTTACCCTGGGGGAGCGCAAGGTCTGCGCCTGGATTCAGGTGCGCATCGGCCCTAACAGGGTAGGCCCCTGGGGGCTTTTGCAGTCCACGGCTGATATGCTGAAGCTATTGACCAAGGAGGATATCATTCCTCAGGGCATCGACCGCTGGCTGTGGGTGCTGTCACCGATTCTGATATTCATTCCGGCGGCGATGGTCTATGCCCTGTATCCCTTTGATGACGGCGTGATTTTTGCCGATGTGAACATCGGGCTGTTTCTTTTGATAGCGATTTCTTCCCAGTCGGTGCTGCCCTTCCTCATGGGAGGCTACGCCTCCAACAGCAAGTATGCCATGCTGGGCGGCATGCGCACCGTGGCGCAGATGCTTTCCTACGAGGTGCCCATGGTGATTTCCCTGATGGGCATCATCATGATTACAGGCTCCCTGAAGATGAGCGCCATCGTAGAGGCACAAAGCGAGATATGGTTTATTTTCCTGCAGCCAATTGCCTTTTTTATCTTTCTGGTGACGGCGCTGGTAGAGGGCAACCGCCCGCCCTTCAACATGGTGGAGGGCGAGTCGGAGATTATTGCCGGGCCCTTTACGGAATACACGGGCATGCGCTGGGCGCTGTTCTTCCTGGCAGAGTTTGCCAATCTGCTGTCCATGGGCATTCTGACCGCCACCCTGTTTCTGGGGGGCTGGCAGGGGCCGGATTTCCTGCCAACGCAGCTGTGGTTCTGGATTAAGGCTTTTCTGATGGTGCTGGTGTATCAGTGGATTGGCTGGACCTTTCCGAGAACCCGTATGGATACTATTTTGAGCTTCGGATGGAAGGTGCTGCTGCCGCTGGCGCTTCTTAACCTTCTTTTGACCGGCTTTGGCATTTATATCTTCAAATGGTTGCTATGATAGGAGGCTTCAATTATGTGGGGCAAAGGACTTGTAGCAGGACTTAGGGTTACCTGGCGCCATTTCTTTGGCAAAAAGGAAACCGTCTATTATCCTGAGGAAAAGCTGCCGATGACTGAACGCTTCCGGGGCGGTCATCTGGTGCTGGATGTGGAAAAATGCAAGGCTTGTACGCTGTGCGCGATTAACTGTCCGAATGAGGCGTTAAAGCTGAGGGTGGAGGTTGATGAGGATAAAAAGCGGCATATTGCTGCCTATGTGCATGATATAGGGCGCTGCATGTATTGTGATTTATGCCTTGAGGGGTGCAATTTTGGCGCCCTGAAATGGGACAAAAATTATGAGGGTGCCAGCTACTTCAAGGAGGATTTTATCTACGATGCAGTAGAGGAAGCGAAGAACAGGAGGAACGAGGATGAATGATTTGATTGGCTCGGCCGTGTTCTGTGTGCTGTCCTTGGTGATTATCGGCACTGCCCTGGGTGTGGTGATGAGCAGGAACCTGGTTCACAGCGCACTGCTGATGACGGCGTGCTTTATCGGCGTGGGTATTATGTACATCAGCCTGGAGGCTGATTTTCTGGGGGCGGTGGAGTTTATGACCTATTCCGGCGGCGTGGCCGTACTCATTGTCATGGGTGTCATGCTGACCCACAAGGGAAATGGCGTACCGTCCAATCCTTTTAACGGCAGGGAGCTTTTTGCTGCTGCCTTGGCAGTGATTTTTACGGCAGTGATGGGACTGGTGCTGACCTTTGTACAGATGCCGCCTGATACCGGGTTTGTGTCGGCGGACACGGTGGGCGACCTGGCAGATATGATGCTGAACACCTATATCCTGCCCTTTGAGATTGCTGCGGTCCTGCTGCTGGCGGCTCTTTTGGGTGCCGTTATTCTGGCGAAGGGAGATGGCGAGGCGTGACTATAGGTCTGACACATTATCTGCTGCTGGCGGCGGTGCTGTTTGCCATCGGCATGTTTGGCGTTTTGTCCAAACGCAATATTATCGCAATTCTCATGGGCATTGAGCTGATGCTGAATGCCGTGAATATCAACCTGATTGCTTTCAACAGGTTTCTGCCTGTTCATGATTTGTCCGGACAGCTGATGGCTCTGTTTGCCATAGCCGTGGGAGTTGCCGAGGTGGCTGTGGGCATTGCCCTGGCCTTTCGGATTTTTTATGACAGGGAAACCATCAACGTTGACGAGCTGAATCGTATGAAGGGATAGGGGGAGCTTGAATGTTTAATGAATTTGCGCTTGAACACGCGTGGCTGATTCCCCTGCTGCCGGTGACGGCCTTTGTGGTGATTGGTATGCTTACCCGTTCCTATGGCAAGCTGTCCGCAGCTATAGCGGTGAGCATGAGCATCGTCAGCTTTTTGCTGGCTGTGGGGGTGGCGCTGGCCGTGGTGTCCGGCAATATTACTGTCGAGGCGCCGTTTGTTCAGAGGGCTTCATGGTTTCACATTGGCAGTGTCAATATCTCCATGGGTGTTTTGATTGACCCGTTAACAGCCATGATGCTGATGGTGGTAACTACGGTATCACTTTTGGTACAGATTTACTCCTGCGGCTATATGGAGGGGGATGCGGGGTATGGCAGGTTTTTCGCCTTTCTGTCCCTGTTCGCAGGCTCCATGCTGGGACTGGTCATTGCGGTGAATTTTCTCCAGATGTATGTTTTCTGGGAGCTGGTGGGGTTATGCTCCTATTTGCTGATTGGCTTTTATTATTACAGGGTTTCGGCCCGGGAGGCTGCCAAGAAGGCCTTTATGACCACCCGTGTAGGCGATTTTGGGTTGCTTCTGGGTATCCTGCTTTTGCAGCTGACCTTTGGTACCCTGGATTTTCAGGAGCTGCAGGCAGTGGTACCTGCTTATGTGGTGCAGTGTGGTACCGGCTTTTTGACATTGATTGCCATGCTGCTCTTTGTGGGGCCTATCGGCAAGTCAGGCCAGTTCCCGCTCCATGTGTGGCTGCCTGATGCCATGGAGGGGCCGACGCCTGTATCTGCCCTCATCCACGCCGCCACCATGGTAGTAGCCGGTGTGTATCTGGTGGGCAGGGCCATGTTCCTCTTTGCCGAGGTGCCGCTGGTGATGAACATTATTGCCTGGGTGGGTGGCTTTACGGCAATTTTTGCTGCCAGCATCGCCATTACTCAGCGGCAGATTAAAAGGATTCTGGCTTATTCCACGGTCAGCCAGCTGGGCTACATGATGCTGGCTCTGGGGGTAGGCTCCCTGACCTCATCCTTCTTCCATCTGATGACCCATGCCTTCTTCAAGGCCATGCTGTTCCTCAGTGCCGGTGCGGTGATGCATGCCATGGCTGATGAGGCGGATATCTTCAGGATGGGAGGCCTGCGGAAAAAGATGCCTGTGACCTTTGCCGCCATGACAATCGGTGTGCTGGCTATTGCGGGGATTCCGCCTTTTGCGGGCTTCTTTTCCAAGGATGAGATTTTGGCAGCGGCTGCCGGGGTCAGCACACCTCTGTATGTGCTGGCAGTGGTGACTGCCTTTATGACGGCATTTTATATGGCGCGGCTTTTGTTCGTAACCTTCATGGGAGAGCCTGCCAGCCGGGAGGCCTATGACCATGCCCATGAGGTGGGCTGGTTCATGCGGATGCCGCTTTTGGTGCTGGCGGTGTTGTCCGTCTTCAGCGGCCTTTGGGGGCATCTCTTCGGCTTTGGTGAGTGGGTGCGCTTCGGTGCGGCTTCCCATGAGGGGATTGACTGGGCGATTGCCGGTTCTTCTACTGTGCTGGCTGTGCTGGCTATGGGAATTGCCTGGAAGGTATATGTGGCAAAAAGCTGGGATGCTGATGAGATTGCAACCAGGTGCGGCATTCTGTATCAGCTCAGCTTCCACAAGTTCTATATTGATGAGATTTATGCCGCCTTGATTAAGGTGTTTGTGGACGGTATTGCCAGGGTGCTGTACTGGCTTGATGTTTATATCGTTGATGGTATAGTAAATGGCCTTAGCGGCATTGTGCGGCTGGCCAGCGACTGGCTAAGTCCTGCGGAGAACGGCCAGGCTCAGAGCTATGCGGGGGTGTATCTCTGCGGCGTGATTATTCTGCTGGCTTATGGTGTTTATTTTGCAGCTAAAATAATGGCTATGCTGGGAGGTGCGTTCTGATGGAGAATTTTCCATTACTGACAACGGTTTTGCTGGCACCTGTATCGGCTGCCCTGCTGCTTTGCTTTGTGTCCTCAAAATCCGTGCAGTCAGTGCGGGTAATCTGTGCTGCCGCCATGACTGTGGCGCTGGCGCTGACAGTGTATGCTTTCTTCAGCTACGATATGTCTGTTGGTGGAATGCAGTTCGTGGAGGATGTGCCATGGATTCGTGATTTGGGCGTACACTATGCCCTGGGAGTGGATGGCATTTCCCTGCCGATGCTGCTTTTGACGGAGCTGATCGGGCTGGCGGCTGTGTTCAGCTCCTGGGGAATTACGGAGCGTCCAAAGGAGTTTTATATCCTGCTGATGATTTTGATTGCCGGTGTAACCGGCACCTTTATCGCCAGGGATTTGTTTATTTTTCTGCTTTGCTATGAGGTAGTGGTTATTCCGATCTACATCATGGTTATCATCTGGGGCTCTACCAAGCGCGTCAGCAAGGAATACGCCGGTATGAAGCTGACCATTTATCTTTTGATGGGCTCCGCCTTTATGCTGGTAGGGGTTGTGGCGCTGTACCTGACGGCATTCCCGGAGGGAGCCCGCACCTTTGATATGCAGGCCTTGGCAGCGGCTGCTGCCGGTGGCTGCTTCAGTGAGGAGTTTCAGATTTTCGCTTTTTTCCTGCTTCTTTTGGGCTTTGGCTCCCTTTTGTCCATGTTTCCTTTCCACAGCTGGTCGCCGGATGGCTATGCCGGTGCGCCTACGGCTGTGTCCATGATTCATGCAGGCGTATTGAAGAAAATCGGTGGCTACGGCCTTATACGCCTGGGGCTTTTGGTGCTTCCCCTGGGTGCAAAATTCTGGGCGCCGCTGATTGCCGCCCTGGCCATTATCAATGTCATGTATGCGGCGTACATCGCCTTGGCACAGCATGATCTTAAATATGTAATCGGCTATTCCTCTGTTTCCCACATGGGGTATGTGCTTTTAGGCTTTGCCGCCCTCAACGTGGTGTCTGTCAGTGGTGCGGTGGCAAACATGGTGGCTCACGGCGTCATGAGCGCCCTGTTCTTTGCCATGATTGGTTATGTATACGAGCGTACCCACATGAGGAGTGTAAGGGAGCTGAGGGGACTGGCTCATCAGATGCCGAGGGTTGCCACAGGCTTTATGCTGGCCGGTATGGCATCACTGGGACTGCCGGGCTTGATTGGCTTTATGCCTGAGTTTACAATCTTTGTCGGTTCCTTCGGGGTATATCCTGTGTTGGCAGTGCTGGCGATTTCCGGCATCATCTTTACGGCACTTTACACCCTGCGCGTGCTGGCAAAGGTTCTCTTTGGCCCTCGTGACAGCCGCTTTGATTATTTTGAGGATGCCAGGGGCGTTGCCATGATGCCTCTGATTATTTTGGGGATTGCTCTGGTGGGCTTCGGTATTTTCCCACAGCTTTTGATGGGCATGGTGGGCTCCGGCACCGAGCAGCTTATGCCGCTGTTAGAACGCATCACTGATGCACCGGCATTTTTAGGGGGTGTCAGATAATGAATTTTGCAGCGATTAGTACGGAGATTTTTATTCTGGGCATGGGTCTTTTTGCTATTGTCATGGATTTGGTGCTGCCTGAAGAGGAGTCCCGGAAATCTATTGGCGGCGTGCTGATTTTTGCTCTGTCCGGTTGGTTTCTGTACATGTTTACCCTCTATCACGGGGCAATAAATCCCCTGGAGCCTGCTTCTATGGCGGCCCTGACGGACAGATTCTTCTATCAGGGCTTGTATCTGGTGGATAATTATGCCCTGTTTTTCAAGCAGCTGTTTATTCTGGCAACGGTATTTACCCTGCTGTTTGCCAGTGATTATGTGCAGTCGGTGCTGCGGTACAGGGGGGAGTTTTATGCCCTTCTGCTGCTGGCGCTTCTGGGAATGTGCGTACTGGCTTCCGCCACTGATTTTCTGACGGTCTTCCTGGGACTGGAGCTGATGACGATTTCCTTCTACGTGCTGACAGGTGCCAGGATGGGTTCCAAGGATTCCAGCGAGGCGGCTGTCAAGTACCTGATTGTAGGCTCCGTGTCCACGGCGGTGCTGCTTTACGGCATCAGCCTTGTGTATGGAGCTGTAGGGCGTATTCAGTTCCTTGAGGTCTGCCGCAGTCCTCATTTGTTCTTCCCGCTGGGCATTGCAGGCATCACGCTGGTGCTGATTGGCTTTTTCTTCAAGCTGTCCGTGATTCCATTCCACATGTGGGCGCCGGATGTGTACCAGGGTGCGCCGACGCCGATTACGGCAATGCTGGCTATGGGCTCCAAGGCGGCGGGAATTGCGGCTATGATGCGGGTGCTTTTTGTGGCCTTTCCACTGCTGGGGCTTTACTGGCTGCCGATGCTGGCGGTGTTGTGTGCCCTGTGCATGATTTTTGGCAATATCATGGCCATGCGTCAGAAGGATGTGAAGCGCATGCTGGCCTACTCATCTATTGCTCAGGCTGGCTATATGATGGTGGGTATCGTGGCTGCGGACGCAGACGGCATGAAGGCAGTCATGTTCTATGCCATGCTGTATGTGTTTGCCAATGTGGGTGCCTTTGCGGCATTGGCCGTGGTGGAGGCGCAGAAGGGAGATACCAGTCATCGTGCCGTGTCAGGCCTGGCCAGGTCAGCTCCTGTGCTGGCGGCGGTCATGACCATATCCCTGCTGTCTATGGCGGGGATTCCGCCTACGGCTGGCTTTGCAGGGAAGCTGTACCTCTTTACCGCGGTGGTTGACCAGGGCTTTTTGTGGCTGGCCTTTGTGGGCTTTGTTATGTCCATGATTTCGGTGTATTACTATCTGCTGGTGGCAAAGGCCATGTATCTGGGCAGATGGGACGGCAGCAAGCTGGAAATCTCCGGGGCTGTCCGGGCCGCTGTGGTGCTGAGTGTGCTGGCCACAGTGGTTGTGGGCGTATGGCCTGAAAAGCTGGCTGAGCTTACAAATCTGGCGGCAAATACATTTTTGCGGTAATTTCAGTTTTTCGTAGTGCTTATTTGACGCTGCGAGTTTATATGAATTGAAATATTTTGTTACTTTGTGGACTCTGTTCAGACATTAAAAAGGGACAGGTAGCGGCAGTACCCATAGAAAACTCGCTCTCGCTCTTAGCACAGCCTCGCGCTTCTAAGCTCCTGCATCGCTTACGCTCGCACTCGCTAAGAAGCGAGGCTGCACTCAAGGTTTTCTTTGGGTACATGCCGCACCTGTCCTTCTTTTGTCTGAACAGATACAACAGAGTAATCCACTAGCTTCCATTCTGCGATGCTATAGCAATCAATCTATACTTTACGATAAGCCTGAAACAGGGGAGTGGGAGGATGGCTAGGCCTGTCACTGCCTGCTGATGTATGAAAGTTAAAAAAATCCCCTTGCTTTTGCAGGGGGATTTTTGAATGGCTAATTATTTTTTGTGGTATTTGTGGTAACATAATATTCATCTTTGATTTTGTCGAATAAGGCATGTTTAAAGGCATTTTCCAGAGATATGGAGTGGGTAGCCGCATAGCTTTTAGCAAGGTTGAGTTCCGCATCAGTTAATTGAATGAAAACTTCCATGAAAATCACTCCGTTTCATAAATTTATATATTGTAGTGTACTATATTTACAAGTTGTAGTCAAAGGCTGAGATGATAAAGTAGCGTTATAACACTTTGTAGTTTGTGGTATAATATTTACATGAGAGTATAAATGTGTAGGAAGATTATCCGAATTTTATATGGGAGCAGAATGTTATGGAACATGAGGATATGGAGCAAAGAAATGAAGTGGTTGCTTCCTTACAGTATGTACACTGCTACAATCGTATCATGGATGATTTGTTTAAGGGGCGCAAGTCTGGTGAAGAAGATGGTTGGATTTCTGTGGATGACGTAAAAAAGCATTTTCGGGAGAAAAGGCTTTCAATATAAAGTTTAGTATATTTGAATGAATTATTACTAGAGAAATTTATTGATGGTGAATATGATGTAAATTTAACACTTATAGTACAGATGCTGTCACAAACTGACAGCAATTCCCTGATGTATTGGTTATCACTTTATATAAAATTACAGGGCATATCCAAAAGGGATGGAATGGGGAGAAGATTTGGATTCCTAATATAAAGTTGCATGGTGATAATGTTTATTATTCTGGTATAATAAAAAATGATGTATACGCATTCAGATGAAGTGTTTGCTAAATGGATATATTATATTCCTGATAGTGATGATATTATCAGGAATGTATATAGGCTTTTGCAGAGTGTTCAATGAGCAGGTAGCATTGTATGGCAGGACGCTAACAGCAGCAAAAGAGATTATCAGGATTTGTTGTGACAGAAATCTGCTCAAGGAATACTTGGGTGAACGTGAGAGGGAGGTAGAGGAAATTATGTCTATTTTATTTGACCAGGAATATATCTGGGACTTGGAGAGAAATAGCATAAGAGCAGAAGCTTTAGCAGAAGGGCGTAATAAGGGAATTTGGGAAACGAAGACTCAGACAGTATTAAAAATGTTCAGACGTAATATGCCAGTGGAAGATATTG
>CAMFES010000031.1 GCA_945949525.1 uncultured Veillonellaceae bacterium | reverse complement strand
GTGATAGAAGCAGAAGACCTCGTAAAAAGGTTTGCAGTTTCTGCGTAGATAAGGTTGAGCAGATTGATTACAAGGATGTAGCTAAGCTGCGTCGTTACATTACCGAGCGTGGCAAGATTTTGCCTCGCCGCATTTCCGGCAACTGTGCCAAGCACCAGCGTCAGGTGACTGTTGCCATCAAGCGCGCACGTAATATTGCGCTCTTGCCTTTCACTGCTGAGTAAGTGATGTTGAGGGGTCTCCGCAAGGGGGCTCCTTTTTGCGTTGTAAGAAATTGTGGGTATGAGATACAGAATATGAACAGTAATGCAGAAGGCAATATAGCTGGCAATAAAAATAAAAACGAAAACAAAAATAAAAGTAGAAATAGAAGACGGAATGCAAAGAAGCTCTTTCGCCTCCGCCTGATTCTGGAGGGTTGCGGCGTGGGCATAGGTGCCGGTCTGTCCGTGGGCTTGTTCCGTTATCTCCTGACGGTGTCCGAGGAGTGGCGCCTGCTTGTATATGAATGTGTGAGGCAGGCCGCCCTGCAGGGGGACTGGCTGCTGCCGGTTCTGTATGGGGCGGCCTTTGTGCTGGCGGCCTGGCTCCTGGCAAAAATCGTGGCAGTGGAGCCCATGTGTACCGGCAGCGGTATCCCCCAGGTCAAGGGTATCCTGATGGGCAGGATGTCCATGAACTGGCTTTCCGTGCTGGCGGCAAAGATTGCAGGCGGCGTGCTGGCCATAGGGGCGGGGATGTCCCTGGGCAGGGAAGGGCCAAGCGTGCAGATCGGCGCCTGCGCCGGTCAGGGCATAGGCCGCCTCAGCCATCGTGAGGGCAGGGGGCTGGAGGCCAGAACCTTGCTGGTGGCAGGCTCAGGTGCCGGTCTGGCAGCTGCCTTCAATGCGCCTCTGGCCGGGGTGATTTTTGGCCTGGAGGAGCTGCAGAAGACCTTTTCACCTGCCGCCCTGCCGGCGGCTATTACGGCAGCTGTCACGGCTACGGCGGTCACGGAGCTGTTTTTTGGTGGCAGCCCTGTCTTTACCCTGGGCAGCCTTGTGCCTATGCCGCTGGACATGCTGGGCTGGCTGGCGGGGCTGGGGCTTTTTGTGGGGCTTCTGGGCAGGGGGTTCAACAAATCTCTGCTGTTTTCCCTTGATTTGTACCAGCGCATGGGACTGGTGGGCATATACAGGCCGCTGTTGCCGCTATTGATGGCGGCTGTCCTGGGATTTGTGCTGCCGGAGATTCTGGGTGGTGGCAACCGGCTGGTGGATGCGCTGGCGGTGGAGGACTATAGCCTCTCTTTTCTCTGTTTGCTCTTTGTGGGAAAATTCCTTTTTACGATGCTGTGCTTCGGCTCAGGGGTGCCGGGAGGAATTTTTTTGCCCATGCTGGTGCTGGGGGCGCTGGGCGGGGCGGTATTTGGCAGCCTGCTGTCAGGTGCGGGACTTCTGCCTCCTGTGTATATGGCTGATATGATTGTTTTTGGCATGGCAGCGTATTTTTCCGTGGTAGTAAAGTCGCCGGTAACGGGCAGCGTCCTGATTATGGAAATGACAGGCTCCTTTCAGCACATGCTGGCCCTGCTGATAGTTTCCCTTTCCGCCTATGCGGTGTCTGAGCTGACCGGCGGCAGGCCGGTATATAACGAGCTTCTGGAGAGAATGCTGCGGAAAATGTCCCGCCGAAAAAGAATTTCTCCGGAAGAGTTGACAAAATAAAAGAAAATGTAATAAAATAGGACAGTATTCCCATATAAACAATAGATAAAAATATTACTTGATAAAAAGCAATATTGCGTGTAAAATAATAAGAAATTGGAATTATTGGGCATTGTTGAGGGAAAATTGAACAATAGTAACTAACACCGCGTGCATTTTTGCACAGATTGATAAATAATTTTTCGGATTGGGAGTGTGATATCATGTTTTTGGAAGAGCGTCAGGAAAGTATTATGAATATGCTGAACGCAGAGGGAAAGGTTCGCGTAAAGGAACTGAGTGAGAAGTTTGGTGTGACAGAGGACTGCATCCGCAAGGATTTGGGCTCTCTTGAGAAGCAGGGCCGTTTGAAGCGCACCTACGGCGGTGCTGTGGTGCTGCGGGAGAATAATCATGTTATCGAAATCAGCAAGCGCAAGACTACTGATGTGGATGCGAAGAGGCGGATTGCCCATGCTGCCGTGAAGCTGATTCATGACAGGGATATGGTATTCCTGGATATTTCTACCAGCAACCTGGCCATTGCAGAGCTTCTGGCCAAGGATCAGCGGGAGCTGACCATCGTGACGAATATGATCGATATTCTGCTCATCCTGGCCAACCATCCTAAAATCCGCGTGGTTTTTGCCGGTGGCAAGATCAACAAGAGCCGCGACGGCTTCTGGGGCGGCATGACCATGGACTTTATTTCCCGCCTGAAGCCTGATGTTGCTTTCGTGGGGGCTATTGGCGTGGATGCTATGGAAAACAGCGTGTCCACCTATGATATCGAGGACGGCATCAACAAGGCGCAGATTATCCGTGTCAGCAAGCGGGCCTATGTGGTGGCTGAGGCCAGGAAGCTGAGTACGGACGGCAACTACAACTATGCGACATTGGATACCCTGTCCGGCCTTATCACGGATTCCATGCCGTCTGAGAAGGTTTGCGAGGCTCTGACACGCTATGGTGTAGAGCTTATTGTGCCATGATAAATTATGTATACAGGGGACTGAAGGTATTTTTGTTTTATCTTTCAGTCCTTTCTCTTTGCAGGCTGGTATTCTGCCTGTGGCTGCAGGAATACTGGGCGGCCGGCAGCGGCTGGGGCGAGCTGCAGACGGCTTTGTGGCTGGGAACGCGCCTGAGCATTCAGACGGCCGGGGTGCTGACGCTGGCTGTGGTGGTTCCGGCAGGTATCTGTACGGCGGTATCGAAGGTGTGGGGGCAGAGGCTGGAGAGGGCTATCAACGGTTTTCTGCTGACGGCTACATCGGTGCTGTTTGTGGCCAGCTTTCCTTATTATCGCCAGTTTCATAGCCGTTTTCATCAGCTGTTGTTCAATGCAGGCAACGATGATATGTATGCGCTGCTGGTTTCTCTGGTGCAGGAGTTCAACCTGCCGGTCAGGCTGGCGGGGGCACTGCTTCTGGGGGGTGCCTTGTGGTGGCTTTTGTACCGTCTTATCGGCAGCTTTGGCGGCGGTTCAGGCAGGGGCGCCGACAGGGTGACAGGCCTGCAGTATGAGGGGCGGCTTGGCAGCCGTTCTGCCTCCGGCTTCGGTGCGGGGGCAGGCCGCAAATGCCGGCTGGCGCTTCTGGCAGTGGGGCTTTATGTGCTGGGGCGGCTGGTGGTCTTTGGCGGCAGCTGGGGCTGGGAAACCGCACTGGAATGGGAGAATGTGGGCGTTACCAATGATGCCTTCATGAATGAGGCCATTCTGGACGATTATCAGGCTATTTATCGCGGTTATCGCATGAATAACCGCCTTTTGGCCTGCAATGGACTGAACTTTACGGCGGAGCAGATTAAGCTTTTGGCGGCAGCCAGGGCAGGACTGCCGCCGGATAGTGATAATCTTGACAGCTACCTGCGGCGGAGCGCCGGTGGCGCTGTCATTGAGAAGCCGCAGCAGATTTTTTTGATTGTTTCCGAGAGCTATGCCAACTGGCCTCTCCTGGATAAATATGCAGATTTGCATATTGCGGACGGCATGCGGGGGCTGATTGCAGAGGAGGACAGCGATTACTGTCCGGCCATGCTGCCCAATGGTGCCAGCACTATTTCGGCCCTTACGGGGGTGGTGACGGGACTGGCGGATGCCAACCTGTACCTGACCACCATGCCTGAGTCCTTTGCAGCGCCTTATGTTACGGCGTTGGCACCTCAGATGGAGCGCCTGGGGTACGAGACGGCCTTCTGGTATGCAGGGCCTGCCAGCTGGGAGCGCATCGGCGCATTTACCAGGGCACAGGGCTTCGGCCATTTTTATGGCCGTGGCGATATGCCGGAGGAAGCCGAGGGAAGCGTCTGGGGCTGTGATGATGAGTATCTGTACGACGAGGTCCTGAAGAGGGTTAGGACGGATACGGCCAGCTTCAATGTGATTATGAATGCTTCCAACCATTCTCCCTATAGCGTGGATGTGGCAGGCAAGGGCTTCGATGCAGAGGCTGTACGCCGCAGGCTGCCGGAGGCTGTGCAGGGTGATGACTGGCTGCTGCGGGAGCTGGGGCATTACTGGTACGCTGACCGGGAAATGGCAAGGTTTGTGGCTGAGCTGAAGAAGCGGTATCCGGACTGCCTGATTATGCTTGTGGGCGACCATGCGGACAGGTATAACATCGACAAGACACCGTCCATGTACGAAAGGTACGTGATTCCCTTTATTGTCACCGGGCGCGGTGTACATAAGGGGACGCTGCTGCCTGACAGCGCCGGAAGCCAGATTGATATTGGGCCTACCCTGATAGAGCTGATTGCGCCCAAGGGGTTCGAGTATTATGCTGTGGGCGGGAGCCTTTCGAGGGACAACCGCCAGGGCGTAAACTATGGCTTCTGGATTACCAGGGATTTCATCGGCGAGGCGGACAGGGCGCCCTTGGAGCCTGTGCGGATTGAGGGCAGTCAGGGGCGGCATTTTGACGAGGCTCTGCTGCAGCAATACATAGATACGGTGCGCAGCGTGTCCTGGTGGCGGCCAAAATACGGGCCGGTGTTGGATGAGAGGCTGCTGGAGGGGTGGTGATGGTGCATGCTGCTGGATAAAGAGGCCAGGGACGGCCTGATGTCGGGCTGTCAGCTGTGTCCGAGAAAATGTGGTGCTGACCGCCTGCGGGGCAGGGGCCTGTGCGGTGGCGGTGAAAGGGCCCTGGTGGCCAAGGTGAGCCTGCATCCCTGGGAGGAGCCTGTGCTGACAGGGGAAAAGGGAGCCGGGACGGTGTTTTTTTCCGGCTGCAGCCTGCGCTGTGTATTCTGTCAGAATTATGAAATCAGCCATCAGGAAAAGGGCGTGGCGGTATCTGATGAGGAGCTGGGCAGGATTTTCCTGAAGCAGCAAGCGGCAGGAGCAGCGGTTCTGGATCTGGTAACGCCCACCCACTACGTGCCGCAGATAATTAATGGAATTTTTTTGGCTCAAAAAGAGGGTTTTTCATTGCCCGTGGTGTATAATTCAAGTGGGTATGAAAATATCGAAACCCTGAATCTGCTTAAGGACAGCGTGGATGTCTTTCTGCCTGATCTGAAATACTACGACAGCGGTCTGGCAGAGATGTATTCGGGGGCGGCGGATTATTTCGCAGTTGCTTCAGAAGCCATTGAAAGGATGGTGGAGCTGGCGGGCAGTCCCGTGCTGAATGAGGAGGGCATCATGACCGGCGGCGTGCTGGTGCGGCACATGGTTCTGCCGGGGGCCAGGAGGGACAGCATGAGGCTTTTGGACTGGCTGTGGTCGGCCTTCGGCGATGATATTTATCTCAGTATTATGAGCCAGTATACGCCTATGTACCGGGCGGAGGAGTTTCCTCAGCTGAGGCGGCGGCTGACCACCTTTGAGTATGAGTCAGTGACGGAGCATGCGGCAGAGCTGGGCTTTACCAGGTGCTTTGTGCAGGAGAGGTCCTCGGCGGAGGCTGCCTATGTGCCGGACTGGGAGTGTACCGGTTTGCCTTAAACAAATTAAATTTAGGATTGTTTTAGGCATGATTTGCTAGTATAATATATTGTATAGCGGACTATAGGGGTATCTTTTAGATTTTCAGAAGTATTTAGGGAGAGGTGTGTTATTGTGGCAGAAGATGTTCGTGTACAAGATGTATTTGATATGGATTTCCTGCAGAAGTTTCAGGACAATTTCGCAAGGGCGGTAGGCATGACTGCCGTTACTGTAGATGCTGATGGCAAGCCGATTACCCGTCCTACCGACTGGTCTGAGTTTTGCATGAAGTACACCCGCGGTACGACGGAGGGGTGCCGTCGCTGCGAGCAGTGTGACAAAAACGGCGGCGAAACTGCCGCACGCACCGGCCGTCCTACCTTGTACGAGTGCCATGCGGGATTGTATGATTTTGGTGCGCCGATTATTGTTGACGGCAAGCAGATTGGCTCCATTCTTGGTGGACAGATTCTGACCGCACCGCCTGACGAGGATAAGTTCCGCGCCTACGCCAAGGAGATTGGCGCGGATCCGGAGAAGTACGTGGAGGCCGTGCGCAAGATTCAGATTATGCCGAAGGAACGCCTGGAGTATGCAGCCGAGGTATTGTTCATGATGGCAGGCGCCTTCTCCCGTATGGGGCATTATCAGTATCAGCTCAGGAAAATGGCCGAGTCTATCAATGAGACAGCTATGCATGTTTCCGCCGCTATGGAGGAGCTGGCTGCTTCTGCCAACGATGTAAACGAGAACCAGAAGGGGCTGAACAAGGAGATTGAGAATGTAAGCGCAATCTCCAGCAAGATTAACGAGTTTACCAGCCTGATTCGCGATATTGCGAAGCAGACGCGCCTTTTGGGCCTGAATGCCTCCATTGAGGCGGCTCGTGCAGGTACGGCCGGTGCAGGCTTTGCTGTTGTTTCCGAGGAAATCGGCAAGCTGGCGGACAGCTCCAGGGAAACCGTTGACAAGATTCAGGAGTTTACCGACCAGATTGGCGAGTCCGTCAATGAAACCGTTTCCAAGGGTGAGGCTACGTCGGAGATTGTGGGTCAGCAGACTGCCGCTATTGCCGAGGTTGCTCAGGAGCTGATGAAGCTTTCTGAGACTGCCGGCAAGCTGGTGGAGCTGGCAAATCATAAATAAGAGTGTTTTTAAAGGCTGTCTTTGCGGGCGGCCTTTTTTTATCGGAGGTTTCCATGAAAAAAAATATTTGTTTTATTGCCACGGGAGGAACTATTGCCAGCTCGGACAGCGGCAACGGGCTGATGCCGTCCCTGGAGGCGGAAGGGCTGATAGCTGCCGTGCCGGAGCTGGGAGCGCTCTGCAACATCGATTTTGTGCAGCTTATGCAGCTGGACAGCAGCAATCTTACCCCTGCCCATTGGCAAAAAATCGCCGGGGCGGTGGCAGACAGGTATGCCTCTTATGACGGCTTCGTCATAAGTCATGGCACGGATACGATGGCTTATACGGCGGCGGCGCTCTACTATATGCTGGAAAATACGGCAAAGCCGGTGGTGCTTACCGGCTCCCAGCTGCCCATGGAAAGCCCCGGCACAGACGCCAAAAGGAATCTCCTGACGGCCTTTCAGGCGGCTGTCAGCGGCAGGGCGGGAGTTTTTCTTGCCTTTGACGGGCATGTGATACACGGCGACAGCGCCAAAAAGATGTGTTCCAAGGATTTTCACGCCTTTTACAGCATCAACAGGCCGGAGGCAGGGGTGTTTGATTTTGCAACGGGCAGCATGAAATGGAACAGCCCTGAGCTGCAGCCATCTGGTGAATTTTCGCCCCGCCTGCAGCTGGATGACAGGGTGATGGTGCTGAAGCTTTTGCCTGGGACACGCCCGGAGCTTCTGCGCCTGGCTGTGGATGCAGGCTACAGGGGTATCATCATTGAGTCCTTCGGCGCAGGCGGCGTTCCGACGGATGAATCTCCTCTCAGCCTGCTGCCCATGATTGATTATGCCGTGCAGAAGGGAGTGGTGCTGGTCTGCACTACCCAGTGCGTCTATGACGGCGCTCATCTGGAAACCTACGAGGTGGGCGTCAGGGCCATGCAGCACGGGGTGATTTCCGGCGGCACTGCCACGGTGGAGGCGCTGGCAGCCAGGCTCATGCTGGCGCTGGGCGAGGGCAGGGATTTTGCGGGGCAGGAGATTTGACAGAAGCGCCTCCTAGTGCTATTCTATTAAGAACACAGCAATTTTAGCATAGTTCAGAATAGATATTGAGATACAAGGAGGCCAATTGTTCATGGCAGAGGAAGCAAAGACAGCAGGGAAAGCAGAGCCTACTATCGAGGAGGTTCTTGAGCATACATCTATTGCGGATGTGTATCAGGCCGCAAAGCAGCTGGACGGGGTAGTGAGGAAGACACGGCTGATAGAAAGCCCTTATTTTTCGGATTTGTGCGGCAACAGCGTGTATCTGAAGCCGGAGAACCTGCAGAATACAGGCTCCTTCAAGCTGAGAGGCGCATACAACAAGATAAGCCAGCTTTCTGATGAGGAAAGGAAAAAGGGCGTTATCACTGCTTCTGCCGGCAATCATGCCCAGGGGGTGGCCTTTGCGGCACAGCAGCTGGGGTGCAAGGCGATTATCTGCATGCCTGCCACCACGCCTATCCTGAAGGTTGAGGCAACCCGCGCCTACGGTGCCGAGGTGGTGCTGCACGGCGACAGCTTCGATGATGCCTATGCCAAGTCCATGGACCTGCAGAAGAAAAAGGGCTACGTTTACATTCATCCTTTTAATGACCAGAAGGTGCTGGCAGGACAGGGTACTACGGCTCTGGAAATCATTGATGAGCTGAAGGATGTGGATGCCATTCTGGTACCGATCGGAGGCGGCGGCTTCGCCAGCGGTGTGGCCCTTGCCACCAAGTCAGTCAACCCCCATGTAAAGGTTATTGGCGTGGAGCCGGAGGGGGCAGCCTGTATGGAAACCTCCTTTATGCAGGGCAGCGTGGCAACCCTGCCTATGGTGGATACTGTGGCAGATGGCTGCGCGGTGAAAACCCCCGGCGATCTGACCTATGCCTTCTGCAGAAAATACCTTGACCAGATTATTACTGTTTCCGAGATGGAGATCATGTCAGCGCTGCTGTCCCTGATTGAAAAGCACAAGCTGATTGCGGAGGGTGCCGGTGCCCTGAGCCTTGCCGCCCTTAACAAGCTGCCCTTCAAGGGCAAGAAGGTAGCGGCCATCATCAGCGGCGGCAATATTGATATCTCTACTATTTCTGCCTTGATTGACAAGGCGCTGATTGCCCGCGGCAGGGTGTTCTGCTTCTCGGTGCAGCTGCCTGACAAGCCGGGTCAGCTCCTGACTGTTTCCCAGATTCTGGCAGATGAGAATGCCAACGTTATCAAGCTGGACCACAATCAGTCCAAGGTGACAGACAGCTTCAAGAAGGTGGCTCTGGATGTCACTGTGGAGACCCACGGCCATGAGCATGTGCAGCGCATTATCAAGGCGCTGGAAAACGCAGGCTTCGTCATTGACAAGATTTATTGATAAAAATTACCCTCCTTGCCGGTTTGCGGCAGGGAGGGTAATTTTCTGTATGTGTGGCAGTTGGATATGGGCGCGACAGACGTTATATGCGGCAGATTTACGGCAGTTGGGTGGCGTTTATCAGGCTTCCTTATCAGGCTCCGGCCGGGTGCTGCAATCAAGCTCGATGACCTCTACCTGCCGGTCACGCAGGTTCTGCAGCTCTGCCGGATTGCCCCCCTGGCAGGTGATGAGCGTGTCGATGCTGTCCACGGAAGCGGAAAGGAAATTATGATCCCGCCCGATTTTGCTGTTGGCGGCCAGTATGTAGCAGGTTCCGCGGCAGCGGCGCAGCATCAGGTCGTTAATGGCCGTTTCCGGCAGTACGGAGGTGGTGATTCCGCCCTTGACGCTTATGCCGCCTACCCCCAGAAAGGCCTTGTCAGCATTTATTTTTGTCAGGGTATTCATGGCAAACTCACCTATCAGGGTCTGGCGCTTCTGGTACAGCTCACCTCCTGTCAGGATAACGGTCACCATCGGGTCGTGGGGATAGCCTATCATAGCGCTGTTGTTGGTAACGATGACCACATGCTTGTTTTGCAGATAATCCACAACCTTCAGCGCCGTGGAGCATGAATTCATAAAAATAGTATCGCCGTCCTCAATCAGATCGGCGGCATAGCGGGCGATGGCCTCCTTCTGCTCCCTGTCAACGCCGGATTTTACCATGGTCATAGGTGACGGGTCTTCTTCCTTTAGCGCCCCCTCTAAAAGCTTCGCCCCGCCGTGGAAGCGCCTGACCAGGTGCTGCTTCTCAAACATCATCAAATCGCGGCGGATGGTGGTGGCAGACACATGCAGCTGGCCGGAAACGGTATCCACATCGATTTTTCTCTGCCGCTGCAATATGTCCAGCAGTTCCTGCTGACGCCTGAATACAACGCTCTTACTGTTTTTCATAATGTACACCCTCTTTACACATATATTTGCATTTCGGACATGATTATATGTTCATGCTTACATTATATGTGACTGAAGAAAGAAAATCAAGCATATAACTTTATAAAATAAATATAAAACGTGTGTAAATAAGCAAATAATACTGTTTAGAGTGCGTTTAAATTAAAAAATAAAAAAGAATGTCAAGCTGGTGTAATATAACGGAGAATCAGCGGTATAAAAAAGAAGGGCTCCGCTCATGTGAGAAGCGGAGCCCTCCCTTTTAAGGGATTATAGGATATTTAAGTAACGACAAGCGTTAAAGGGATAGCGAAGCTTACAAGCTGATAATAACGGCGCATAATGCCAGCATTGCGACAAAACCGCCTATGCGCATACCAGCTGTTCCAACAGAGATACCTGCGCTGAAATTCTCGAACTTAGGGAGAAAATCCAGGCTGAAATCCCCGCTGCCAGAGATACCGGCTGTTGCCATAGCAGGCTTGAAAGTGGTTTTCATGATGATGACCCCCTTTTGCATCTGATTGATAATTATACATCACATAGCAGCTTTTTCTATGTGATGTATTGCTTTCTTTCTATGGTTTAAGTATACTGTAAAAAATGGAAAATATCTAATGCACAAACGACAGAAAATGTTCTAAAAGCGACAAAAATCAAAATTCGTGCATACGTGGATTATGTATGCAAAAGGTGCCTGCTGACCGGGGACTGTGGGTGCGGGGAATTTTTGTTGTGGCACGGACGAGGATTGAAAATGGGGGATGAATATGATTCAGCAGATGACGGCCATGCGCATTGCCGCTGACAGGGAGAAGGAGCAGCGGCATGAAACGCCTCTTTTTCCCTGCAGCGTGTACGTTACCGACTGGCAGAAGGGAGGCATTGAGGGGTGTCCCTGGCACTGGCACAGGGACCTTGAGCTGATGTATGTGGCCGCAGGCAGCGTGCAGGTGGAGTGCAGCGGCCAGCAGACGGTACTGCGGGGCGGGGACGGCCTGTTTTTTAACAGCAAGTCCCTCCATCGCTATCAGGTGGTGGGAGAGGAAAAATGCCACGTCTGCTACCTGATTTTCAGTCCTGATTTTGTCACCGGCGGGGCGGGGACGGTTTATCATCAGAAATATGTGGCGCCGCTGGTATCGGATGCCGGCTTTCCCTGCCAGTTCCTGTACGGAGCTGAGGCGCAGGATGCGGAGATTATCGGCAGGATTCGGGGGGCCTTTGACGCGGCGCGGCAGGGAAGCACGGGATATGAGTATGATGTCAGGTACAACGTCAGCAGGGCGCTTTTGCTGCTTCTGCTGGATTATCAGCCCCTGGCCCTGGCCTCAAAGCACATGACGCCCCAGATGGAACGGCTGCAGGAGATGCTGGATTTTCTGCACTGGCATTTCAGTGAGGAGGTTTCCCTGACGCAGATTGCAGGCAGTGCCGGTATCAGCAGCCGGGAGGCACAGCGCTGCTTCAAGAGGATACTGCATACCTCTCCCATGGAGTATCTGCATCATTACCGGCTGCAGGTGGCGGAGGAGCTTTTGCTGGGGTCGTCGGATTCTGTGCTGGAGGTGGGAATCAGCTGCGGCTTTCAGAATCCCAGCCATTTTATCAAGTCCTTCCGGAAATATCGCGGCTGTACGCCGCGGGTGTTCCGCCAGAGAAATGCAGGTGAAATTTTTTAGAACGGAGTATATGGAGGATGGTTTGTCAAGAGAACACAGATAGTTTATCCACATTTTTTGCAAAATGTGGATAAAATTGTGGATAACCTGTGATTGTATGTGCATAATAGGGAAGGTTATTCACAACGGCAGTGGATAATTTTAATGCTTTTTTGGCGGAAATCGTATATAATATACCTGCGTGTGTTTATGGAACAGGGTGACAGATGGAGGGTTTTATGAGGGCGTGGCATGTTTGGCGAAAAAGGCTGATGGCGGCAGCCGTGCTTGGCGGTGCAGGGCTTCTGCTGACGATGAATACGGCGCTGGCTTTTACAAATCTGCAAAAAAATTCCAGGGGGCCGGAGGTCATGCAGGTGCAGAAGTGCCTGAAGGCGCTGGGGTACAGTATTCCGGAGCTGGATGGTGTCTTTGGCAACAGTACCTATCGTGCCGTGATGGCTTTTCAGCGTTCCAACAAGATAAAGATCACAGGGATTGTGGATAAAAAAACCTACAATGCCCTGCAGGTGGCCAGGCGCAACTTTGAGCTGAGGGGCGGCCTGGAGGGGGAGGCTGACGGCGGCTCGTCAGATGATGGCAGCTGGCAGGAGGCGCGGGGTTCCGCTGTAAATGTGCCTGAGAGCCAGCCCTTCCTGCTGCGGGACAATGTGCCCAATGTAATCCGGACGGCCAGAAAGTACATCGGCGTTCCCTACAAATTTGGCGGCAACACGCCAAAGGCCTTTGACTGCTCAGGCTATCTGCAGTATGTTTTTGCCCAGCACGGCATGAACCTGCCCCGGACGGCAGACCTGCAGTTCAAGCTGGGGCGCAGCATGCCGGCGGGCAGGCTGGAGGCAGGTGATCTGGTGTTTTTCAGCACCTACGAGCCGGGGGCTTCCCACTGCGGCATCTACCTGGGCAACGGCGAGTTTATCCACGCCTCCTCCAGCAAAGGGGTGCGGGTGGACAAGCTCAATGACGATTACTGGAAGACAAAGTTTTATGGGGGCAAGCATATTGTCAAGTGATGCTTATCCACAAAAGCTACTTATGGAAAGCAATTTATCCACAAAAACTGTGGATGGAAAGTAACTTATCCACAAAAATTTATACTTGTGTACACTTATGCAGTCTGTTTGGTGTTCTTCGTCACTGCCAGCTAGGAATCATGGAATTCTTAGCTGGTTTATTATGTATAACTGCGTATAAAAATTCATACTTCTGCATAATGCCTGTGAATATGTTGTGGACAGTGACCACTACATGTTGTGTTCAGGTTTGACATAGGGCACTATATATTGTAAAATCTATTTGTCAATTTATCTATATTCTAATAATGGAGAGAGTTGGAGTATGCAAAATATACGAAAACGCAATGGAGATATAGTCCCATTTGTCAGGAAAAAAATCGAGGATGCCATTCATAAGGCCAATCTGGAGTCCATTGATGAAACCTTTGATGGACAGACGCTGAATCTGCTTACGGATGATGTGATTGCCGTAATCAGCAGCCAGGAGATTCCGGCGGTTGAGTTTATTCAGGACACGGTGGAGCAGGTTCTGATCAAGCACAATTACGCCAGCACGGCCAAGGCGTTCATTCTGTATCGGGCGGAGCATACCAAGATGCGTCAGGCGCAGGGGGACCTGATGGACATCTACGACGAGCTGACCTTCAAGAAGGCGGCCGATGCCGATATCAAGCGGGAAAATGCCAACATCGACGCCGATACGGCTATGGGAACCATGCTGAAATACGGTTCCGAGGGGTCAAAATACTATATTGACAACTACATTCTGCCGAAGGATATTGCGGCGGCTCATGCTGATGGAGATATCCACATCCATGACAAGGATTTCTACATGCTGACGGAAACCTGCTGCCAGATAAACCTTCTTAAGCTCTTTGAGGGCGGCTTTTCCACCGGGCATGGCTTCCTGCGGGAGCCGAATGATATCCGCTCCTATGCGGCGCTGGCCTGCATCGCCATTCAGGCCAATCAGAATGAGATGCACGGCGGCCAGGCGGTGCCGAATTTTGACTATTCCATGGCGCCGGGGGTGGCCAAGACCTTCCGCAAGCAATATTTTGAGTATCTGGCTTCCTTTATGCGGGCCGTGTTCATGATGAAGCTGGAGGATTCCCGCCTGCTGGCCAGGGAGGTGCGCCGCAGCATTCCGCTGCAGCTCAGCATGTCCAATGTGGATGAGTACAGGGAGCGGCTGGTGGATTTCCTGCCGCATCATCAGGCCAGCCACAACTATGAGTGGATTTCTCCGAATCAGACGGAGCGTGCCCACAGGTTTGCTGTGGAATCGGCGCTGGATGCTACGGACAGAGCCACCTTCCAGGCCATGGAGGCGCTGATTCACAACCTGAACACCATGAATTCCCGTGCCGGTGCCCAGGTGCCGTTCAGCTCCATCAACTATGGCACTGATACGTCGCCGGAGGCGCGGATGGTGATGCGCAACCTGCTGAAGGCCACCGAGGCAGGGCTTGGCAACGGCGAAACCCCGATTTTCCCGGTGCAGATTTTCAAGGTAAAGGAAGGCATCAACTACAATCCGGGGGACCCGAACTACGATTTGTTCCAGCAGGCTATGAAGACATCGGCAAAGAGACTGTTCCCGAATTTCAGCTTTTTGGATGCGCCTTTCAACCTGGAGTATTACAAGCCCGGGGACTACAATACAGAGGTGGCCTACATGGGCTGCCGTACCCGCGTAATGGGCAACGTCCATGACCCGAAGAAGGCCGTTACCTGCGGCCGCGGCAATCTCAGCTTTACCAGCATCAACCTGCCGAGGCTGGCCATCAAGGCCGACCACGATATAGACAGGTTCTATCAGGAGCTGGATGGCATCATTGAGCTGGTGTTCCGCCAGCTGCTGCACCGCTTCAGGATTCAGTGCAGCAAGAAGGGGCGCAATTATCCGTTCCTCATGGGCCAGGGCGTGTGGATTGATTCTGATGATATCGGTCCTGACGACAGCGTGGCCGAGGTGCTGAAGCACGGCACCCTTTCCATGGGCTTTATCGGCCTGGCAGAGTGTCTGACGGCGCTGATTGGCAAGCATCATGGCCAGTCGGCGGAGGCGCAGAAGCTGGGCATGGAGATTGTCAGCTACATGAGAAAGCGCATGGATGAGAAGTCTGAGCAGACCGGCCTGAACTTTACCCTGCTGGCCACACCTGCCGAGGGGCTTAGCGGTCGTTTTGTGCGTATTGACCGGAAGGTATACGGCGATATTCCGGGGGTTACGGACAAGGACTACTACACCAACAGCTTCCATGTGCCTGTAGGCTATGGCATTTCAGCAGCTGAAAAGGTCAAGCTGGAGGGTCCGTATCACGCCATGACTAATGCAGGGCATATCAGCTATGTGGAGCTGGACGGGGACCCGTCCAAAAATATCAAGGCCTTTGAGGCGGTTATTCGCTGCATGCATGACAACGGTATCGGCTACGGGTCAGTGAACCATCCTGTAGACAGGGATCCTGTCTGCGGCTATAATGGTATTATAGATACGGTCTGCCCGCGTTGTGGACGCACCGAGGCCGCTCACAGGATGCGCAAGGTTGTGCCGCGCATCAGGGTGAGTCAGCCTGTCCGCTGCAGCCTGGGAGATACCTGAGAAAATAATGCTGCCCGGGGCAGTATGTAGATATAATGACGAGGCTTTGGCCAATGATGTATTGATGATGTGAAAGGAATGTTTGTTATGGTTGTAAATGGCATTAATGTGACCGTTACCGGTATCAAGGATATGTCCGAGCAGGAAATCATCGGTTATATTGATATGCTGCGGAATGAGAATCAGGATGAGCTGTCCCAGCTGACTATCTCTCCGGCGGAGAACGGCGAGGTCAACCTGGACTACGAGCTGCAGCCGGCAAGGTTCGAGCGCATCCGCCGTATTACCGGCTATCTGGTGGGTACCATTGACCGTTGGAACAATGCAAAGCGGGCAGAGGAGCATGATCGCGTAAAGCATGGACTCAACTAAGGAGTGCGTTTCCATCAGGCAGATGGGTGCGTCCGGGGGAAGGCTCAGAATTGCAGGCACGGTCAACGATTCCATCGTTGATGGGGAGGGCTATCGCTATTCCATTTTTACCCAGGGCTGTCCTCATGCCTGTCCCGGCTGTCACAATCCCCAGACCCATGATTTTCAGGGAGGGCGCCTGGTGGAGCCGGAGAAGCTGATGCGGGAAGTGCTGGCCAATCCCCTGCTGGAGGGTGTGACCTTCAGCGGCGGGGAGCCCTTCTGTCAGGCGGCGGTGCTGGCGGCGCTGGCGGCGCAGCTTCACGAGAACGGCCTGGATATCTGGTGCTACAGCGGCTATACCTACGAGCAGCTGACCGGGTGCCGGGAGCAGTCGGTAAGACATCTTTTACAGCAGGTTGATGTGCTGGTGGATGGCCCCTATCTGGAGGCACAGCGGGATTTGACCCTGAGTTTCCGGGGCAGCGGCAACCAGCGGCTGATCGATGTGCCGGCATCCCTGAAGAGCGGCGGCGTGGTGCTTTATCAGCCGGAGGGGTGATGGCCGCCGTCGATGGAGAAAATTTTATAAGGCTTTGCAGCAGAGGACCGTGTAAAGGCAGGAATGCCGGAGCATGGTCCTTTTTGTATTACTGAATTTTTGCTAAATTTTTCTGTACTTTTGTGGAGCATGTTTATCTTTTGAAGAGGGACTTGTGATATAATTATTATAAAGTATTTTCGCAAGGAAAGGATGGAGCGTATGAGGGGCAAAAAAGGATTGACTGTGGCTGTTTTGCTGGGCCTGGGGGCGCTGGGCATGTGGCAGATGGAGGCTTCGGCGGAGGCTGCCCCGGTGCAGCTGCCGGTTGCCGAGGTTGTCTATGAGAACATGGATGAGGGGGCTGTGGATGAGGCAAGGTATCTTTTACCGGAGCTGAAAAATCACGTCATTAATGTGGAGAAGCTGTCTAAGCAGATTATGATGGCCAGGGAGGCCGGGGCTGTGCAGTTTTCTGCGGAATTCAGGCCCCAGGCTGACGGCAGCTATAAGGCCGTCATAACGTCGGAAAGACCGAAAAATGAGGCTGTAACCTTCGGAGTGAGCAATACCGGCAATCAGTATACCGGTGAGTGGCGCACCAACGTAAGCTACAGCAATACCGATGTATCCAGACGGGGCGATACCTTTGGCGTCACCTATGCCACATCGCCAAACCATCTGAGCGACGTGCATCAGGCGGCGGCCTTTTACAGATGGCTGATTCCGGAGCAGGGGGGCAGTGCCTATATTTCAGCTCTGTATTCTGATTCCAGCTCCGATATGGGCAATATTTACAGTATTGGCGATATGGATTTGCGCTCCGAGGGTACATACAAGGAGCTTGGCATTCATTATCAGCAGAATTTCACCTACACCTCGGCCCGGAAGCAGGTGCTGGATGTAGGCTTTAACTATAAGAATTTTGACGGGCAGAATGATTTGTACTTTTTGGGGCACAAATTCAACATAGGCGATTTTAATCTGACTGAGGGGGTCGTTTCGGCTACATATTATGATATGCTGAACAGCGTCAACCAGTCCTTCAGCTACAACGTGGGAGTTGTTCACAATCTGGCCGGTGATAGCGATGCCTATACCAGTTATCGCGGCGGCGGTGTGAAGGTGAAGGAGAATTTTACCATCTTCCGTGCCGGTGCCAGCTATCAGTACAGGACGAAGAATGACTGGGTATTCGGTGCAAGGATAAACGGGCAGTACACGAAGGATGACCTTACCAATCTAGAGCAGCTGGGAGCCGGTGGCATGAACAGCGTCCGCGGCTTCAAGGAGCGGGTGGCTTCCGGTGACAATGGTATATTGGGGTCGCTGGAGGTGTACACGCCGGAGCTGGCACCTCATCAGAGGCTTGTGCTGTTTACCGATATGGCCAGTGTCGGCAACAACACCTATCATCTTGGTGAGCGTAGCAGAAAGCTAAGTTCATGGGGCCTGGGATATCGCTTTATGGATCGGGATAACCTGAATATCAGCCTGGATTATGCGGTGCCTATTGATGAAGGTGATATTGACATGAGCAAATATGGCCGCAGATGGAGCTTGAATATGACTTATCGCTTTTAAACGAATTGTTTTGAAAGAGGTGCAGGGAAATGAAGTTGAAAAAGAAATTACTTACGGCGGCTATCTGCCTGGCATTGGGGACAGGCCATGCCATGGCCATGCCCACCGGCGGAAGTATTGTGGCAGGTGGCGATAATATCAAGAACTTTGTGGAAAACCCGGCCAGCGGTGCGGTGATTGACTTTACCGGCAATGGGGTTATCAACTGGAATGCCTTTAATATCGGGACAGATGAGGCAATGACGTTTAATGTGGCGCAGAATGCCATGGCCTTTAACTACGTATCAGGCGGTGATATTTCCACCATTTTAGGGCACCTGACCCAGAGCGGCGGGGGGAGCATGGTGCTGTGCAATCCTAACGGCATTTTGGTAGGCAACGGCGCTGTTATCAATGCCAATGATTTGACCATGATGACCATGCAGCTGAATAATGACCAGCTTGAAAATATTTTTACGAATGCCGGCAGCAGTATCCTCGCAAATGTGGGCAGTGAGGGCAGGATAGCTATCGCCGATGGCGTATATATCAGTAATGGCGCATATATCAGTAGTGACGATGATGGCGTACATATCAGTAGTGGCGCTGATGTGCGGAAGGATAGTGTTGCAAGCCGTTCGGTAAGCAGCTTTTCGGCCAGGCCTGCCGGGGCTATGATGGCAGCTGCATATTCTGGTGGGAATTCTGATGGGGAAGTGCTTCCGCCTGATAAGTTGCAAGAGATCATATTATCTAATCCGTCTGATGGAGAGATGAGAGCGGTAATTCGTCAATATTTAAATGCAGGTTATACGGCTGAGGACTTAACAAAACAGCTGGCTTCATTAAGCATCAGTTTTTCTACGAAATGCCGAATTTTAACAATTATCCTTCAAAGCCAGGAAAGTTCAGCTGAAGCTACTAATCAAGCGAAGAATATATCCGCGTTTGTAGAGGTGAACAACTTGTCAAAGGCCGAGAGTGCAAGTACAAGAACGGCAGGCGTGGGTGAGAAGATTGATCCTAATATGAGTAAATTGTACCTGATTAAAGGAAAAGTGACAGTTGGAATCGGCGAAAATGCAGGATCATCTGGAAATACAGGAAGCTCCGATAACTCAAGAGATGTTGAGCAATCTGTTGAACAGGTAGAACTTCGTGCCCCTGATTATATAAAAAATGGCTTTAAACTGACATCTGAGAATACTAAGAAGCTGGGCTTGGCTTCCGTGGCTGATGATAAGAAGCTGGAACAGATTGTCAATGAAATGAAGGAGATGTCTAACAGCCCAAATACATCTTCAACGTCAAATACGACTACCGCCTCATCAGGTGAGGAGGGGACTGATGCGTCAAGTGGCAATAAAGAAGTGGGTGGCGCATTAGTTGTGAATGGTGGTACGCTATCAATTGGTAGTGAAAAAACGGCTGAAACGTTAAGAACAGGGGACCCTATTGTATTAGATGATGATGAAAAAACGGGTGCCTCGTTGACCTTGATCGGTGCATCATCAAATGGCGATGAAAAAACGGGTGCCTCGTTAACCTTGACCGGTGCATTATCAATTGGCGATGAAAAAATGAATGAACCGTTAAGAGCAGGGGAGCTTACTGTATCAGCTGGTGGTGCACAAACGGGCGCCTCGTTAACTTTGACTGGTGCATCATCAAATGGCGGGGAAAAAATGGATAACGTATTATTTGCTGAGGGTGGTGCTTTAGGCGGTACGCTATCAATGGGTAGTGAAAAAATGAATGAACCGTTAAGAGCAGGGAAGCTTACTGTATCAGCTGGTGATGCAAAAATAGATACATCTTTACAGTCAAATCTGACTGTAGGCTCGTTAACTAATAGGGATAGGTTGTTCGCGGATTAAATGTAAAATATCGCCTTGGAAAGCATGTTGCCTTTCCAGGGCGATATTTTTTTACGAGTTGGATTTATATTATAATTTTTTGACAAAAGTGATATAATATTTCACATGAGTTTGTTACACTCCCTTGTAGGGGTTATATTTTTTGGAGAAAGGTGATAGTGTGCAGAAAAAGCATTTATATTTTATAGCGGCCATACATCTTTGCAACGATATCAGCAGTGGCGCCATGCCGGCGGTATTGCCATTTTTTGTGCTGAATTATGGCATGGATTATACATCTATGGCAGGGCTGATGTTTGCAGGTTCTTTTTTGTCTTCGGTGATTCAGCCGTTGTTCGGATATTTTGCGGATAAGACCAGCAAGCTGTGGTTTATGGCGCTGGGGGTATTTTTGACGGGGGTCAGCCTGGCGGTGACAGGCTTTGTGCAGGATTACTGGTGTATTTTTGCCGCCATAACCATGATGGGCGTCGGTTCCTCCATATTTCACCCGGAGGCGGCCAGCATGGTAAATCATATTGCCGGGCGGCAGAAAGGCTCTGCCATGAGCATTTTTTCCGTGGGCGGCAACGGAGGCTTCGGGCTGGGGCCGCTTTTGGCAGTGTTCCTGATTACCACCTTCGGTATGGAGGGACTGGCGTTTTTTGGCATTATCGGTGTGGTAATGGGCATAGCGGCATTCTTTCTGGTGCCTATGATAAAGAATTCTGCCGACCGGAAGATGGCGTTGGAGGCACATGCCGCCGGTGCGGATATGGCGGCGGGTGAAGCCGCTGATAGCAAGAAGGCAGTGGGCAAATATGGCAGCAGTGGCATTAATGACTGGGGAGCTTTCGGCAAGCTGACGGCTCTGATTACCTTCCGT
Organism: uncultured Veillonellaceae bacterium; assembly: GCA_945949525.1. Classification (GTDB taxonomy): domain Bacteria; phylum Bacillota; class Negativicutes; order Selenomonadales; family Selenomonadaceae; genus Anaerovibrio. The sequence continues at coordinate 563 of CAMFES010000031.1, read as the reverse complement.
GCTATGGTATTTACCAGCCTTAGCAGCTTTTTGCCGCTGTATTGCATCCAGATTCTGGGGGCTTCCCAGCCGGTGGGGACGGCAACCCTTTCCATCCTGTCCCTGTCAGGCATTCTGACTACCCTGATAGGCGGTTATTTTGCTGACCGTTGGGGATATATTGCCGTATTGCGCTGGGGGACAAGTCTGCTGGTGCCGCTTTTGGCAATCTGCTTCTTCGGCGGAAGCATTTACTGGGTATATGCCATGCTGTTGCCGATGAGCCTGGCGCTTTACAGCACCTACTCTCCTTTTGTGGTGCTGGGGCAGACATATCTGGCAAAGAATATCGGCTTTGCTTCCGGTGTCACTCTGGGACTGTCCTTCAGCGTAGGCGGCGTTACAGCGCCGTTTTTGGGACGCTATGCGGATATCTTCGGGCTGGAGGCTGTCATGCTTCTTATAGTGGGAGCGGCAACTCTCTGTGCCGCGGCATCCTTTATGCTACCACAGCCGAAAAAAGTGTGAGAAATTTCAGTTTGTCGTCGTGAAGGTATGAGGCTTTTGGAACATTAACGGATGAA
>CAMFES010000030.1 GCA_945949525.1 uncultured Veillonellaceae bacterium | reverse complement strand
CCTGACCTCCGCCGTGACAGGGCGGCATTCTAACCAACTAAACTACCGGGCCGTTTTCTATTTGCTTCCCACTTGCGTGACAACAATTGAAATTATATATAAAATCAGCAGGCTTGTCAACTCTTTTTTTGAAAAAACTAGCCAAAAAGTGACAGCTGGTCACTTTCATCCATGCCGTCAAGACAGCCATGACGCCGCAGGGCCTCCACGGAGGTCTTGGTGATACCCGTGCGCTTCTTCAAATTTTCGATGGAAGAGAACTCGCCATTTTTCCTCTCCTCCTCAATGGAATGGGCATCCACGCCGCCCAGCCCCCCCAGAGCCGTAAAAGGCGGCAGGATGGCGTTCCTCTCCGGCACCATCATGAACCTGTCCGCCTGTGAGCGGTACAAATCCACCTTTTCACAGACAAAGCCCCGGATATACATCTCCCAGGCCAGCTGCAGAACCACGTAAAGCTCCTCCTCCTTGGCCTCTCGCTTATCCTTGGCCTCCAGCTCCGCCATTTTTTCCTCCACAGCCTTCTTGCCCATGGAAATAATATCCGCATCAAAAGCTGCGGCACGTATGGAGAAATAGGCCGCATAATAGGCCAACGGATAATGCACCTTGCAGAAGGCAATGCGGTACGCCATCATAACATAGGCGGTGGCATGGGCCCGCGGGAACATGTACTTTATCTTCTGACAGGATTCGATGTACCACTCAGGAATCTTTTTCTCCCTGAGCATTTCCACCTGATCCTCCGGAATCCCCTTGCCCTTTCTGACCCGCTCCATAATCTTGAAGGAGGCCAGCGGATCCACGCCGCTGTGCATCAGATAAATCATGATATCATCGCGGGCAGAAATCGCATTCTGCAGGGTACATGTGCCACCCTTGATCAAATCCTGGGCGTTGCCCAGCCACACGTCGGTGCCATGGGAAAAGCCTGATATGCGCACCAGGTCGCTAAAGCACCGGGGATTGGTATCATCAATCATCTGGCGGGTAAAATTGGTGCGGAACTCAGGGATGCCATAGGTGCCGGAATTTGCCCCCAAAAGCTCCGGCGTAACCCCCAGTGCCGTAGTGGAGTTAAAAATACTCAAGGTAGCCGGGTCATCAAAAGGAATGGTCTTCGGGTCGCGATGGGTAAGATCCTCCAGCATCTTGATAACGGTCGGATCATCGTGTCCCAGAATATCCAGCTTTACCAGACGGCTGCTGATGGAGTGGTAATCAAAATGTGTCGTAATCGTATCAGAGTTCAGGTCATCAGCAGGATGCTGCAGAGGCGTGAAAAAATGCACATCCATGTTGCGAGGCACTACCATGATGCCGGCCGGATGCTGTCCCGTGGTGCGCTTCACCCCCTGACACCCCACCGCCATACGGCCAATAAAGGCATCACGCTTGGACTGTCCCTTTTCCTCATAATACTTCTTCACAAAGCCGTAGGCAGTCTTGTCCGCCACGGTGGTAATGGAGCCTGCACGGAACACGTTGTCCTTGCCGAACAGCTCCTCCGTGTACTTATGCGCCACCGGCTGATACTCACCGGAAAAGTTCAGGTCAATATCAGGAACCTTGTCCCCGTCAAAACCCAAAAATACCGCAAATGGAATCTCATGTCCGTCCTTGACCATATTTGTGCCGCAGGCCGGGCAGTCCCTGTCAGGCAGGTCATAGCCGCAACCGTAGGAGCCGTCCAGAATAAACTCACTATGCTTGCAGTGAGGACAGCGCCAATGAGGCGGCAGAGGATTTACCTCCGTAATATCCGTCATAGTGGCCACAAAGGAAGAGCCAACAGAACCACGAGAGCCTACCAGATAACCATCAATATTTGACTTTTTCACCAGCTTGTGAGCAATCAGGTACAGCACGGAGAAACCATGGGCAATAATCGGCTTCAGCTCCTGGTCAATCCTGTCCTGCACCACCTTTGGCAGAACACTGCCATACAAATCGTGAGCCTTGGAGTAGGTCATCTCCCTGATTTCCTCATCAGCTCCCGGAATCATCGGAGAATAAAGTCCGTCAGGTATAGGCTTGAACTTCTCCACCATATCCGCAATCTTTTTAGGATTGGTCACAACGGCCTCGTATGCCGCTGCCTCCCCCAGATAGGCAAACTCCGCCAGCATTTCCTCCGTGGTGCGCAGATAAAGGGGCGGCTGTTTATCTGCATCAGCAAATCCCCGTCCCTTCATGAGAATGGCACGGTAAATATAGTCCTCCGGATTCAAAAAATGCACATCACAGGTAGCCACCAGCGGCTTGCCTAACTTTTTGGCCAGCTTTGCCACCTTCAGATTGAGATTAATCAAATCCTGCTCCGTGTTGATATTTGGAAAGGCCTCTTCCCGAATCAAAAACTCATTGTTTCCCACAGGCTGGATTTCCAGATAATCATAAAATCCGGCAATCTCCAGAAGCTCCTCCTCAGAAGCACCGGCCACAATCGCCCGCATCAGCTCCCCGGCCTCGCAGGCCGAGCCGATAATCAGCCCCTCCCGATACTCCTGAATCAGCCTCTTGGGCAGACGGGGACGCTTGAAGAAAAACCGCAGATTTGACATGGAAATAAGCTTATAGAGATTTCTCAGGCCGATGGGATTTTTGGCCAGAATAATAATGTGGTGCGCCTTTTTCTGCTTGTAATCATCCCCCACCAGATACCCTTCCACGCCGTAGATAACCTTGATGCCCGTATCCTTTGCCGCCGACATGGCATCAGGAAAGGCCTGCACACAGCCATGGTCTGTGATGGCAATAGAATCCCAGCCCCACTTGGCCGCCGTCTTAATCAGCGCCTTGGCTGATGACACGGCATCCATGGAACTCATATTGGTATGGCAGTGAAGCTCCACCCGCTTTTCCTCCGCCGTATCCTTGCGGGACTCCATATCCACCAGCATCAGGGCATCAGGCATAATGCCATAATCGTTGGAATAGGTATCATAGCGCACAGGCCCCCTGACCTTTACCATGCCACCTGCCTTGGCCGCCTTTTTCAGACGCCCCAGCACCGTTTCATAGCCATCATGGTCACTGATAAACACCTTGCAGCTGATGCCCTCGGTACTGTCAGCCAGGGAAAACAGCAGCATATTGGTGTTGGCAAACTCCTTGCCGTCCACACCGGCAATATATCCCTGCGCCACCACGGAGCGGATTTCTCCCTGCAGCTGGCTGATAGGCGTCAGCTCACCTACGATGCCATCGCCAAATACGATGGGCGAATCCTCTGCACCGATGGCAAGCTGCTTGCGGCGATACCTGCGCCCGCCATTATCGCCGCTGTTATTGCTACTATTGCTGTTGCTGCCATTGCCGCCGTTGCCGCCAAATGAGCCACCAGAACTGCCGGAGCTACCGGCATACTGCCTGCCGCCAGCAGCCTGCTGATAGCCGCCGCCCCCCTGGGCCGTAGCCACAGGAGGCGCATTTTTGACAGCCTCCAGGGCTGCCAGATATTCCGGAGTAACCTCCGTCCTGGCCTGGCCATTCTGCTGAAAAGCCTCTATTTCCTCATAAACGGCCTGACAATCCAGCCGCACCGGATAGCCAATCACCTTTACAGCACTTTCCGACAGCTTTTCCAGAATCCTGTGCTGTTCCAGAATATGGCGGGCAAAATCCCCCTGCACCTGCAGCAGAATCCTGTCCCGGCCATACACGCGGCGGGACTTGTCCAGAATCACCTTGGACACATGATCCCCCCGCGTCACAAAATCCACCAGCTGCCCCCACTTCTGCTCCACCAGCTTTTCCAGCTTGATGACCGTGGTATAGAAAACAACCTTGTCCACACTGTGCTTGCCGGATACATGGACACTGCACCTGTCCAAAAGCTCCCCTGGCAGCTCCACATCACACCACACCAGTATTTCCCACAGATTGGCTCCCGGTGTAATCTCCACATGGCGGATAAAGCCCCGCTCTAAAAGCTGGCGCTCCCCGTTTTTCAGCTCCATGCCGGCTGTCAGCTGGGACAAAATTCTGCAGTTTTCAGGTACAATACAATACTTTGTCATTTAATCCTCCGACACGGAGCGACGGCGTATCTCCCTCAGACGCTCCACCAGATGCCCGTGCAGCTTCTCTTCCAGCTCAGGTATGCTTTTTGAATCAAAAACATAGTTCATCTCAGGAATATTTTTTATCCTGGCCTCGCCAAAAAACTCACAACGGAACTCATTGTAATAAATAATAAAATTGCTCTTCAGGGCAAAATCCGAGTAATCAAAAACTATATAGGAGCCGTTCAGAACCCTGACAGGTGAAACAGGCGTAATAAAAAGCTCAAACCCCTCCAGCCTCTCCGGCAGCAGGCTCTTATAATCCCAGGCCGTGATATTCATCTCACGGGTAACATAGCTCATGCTGTCAGGATTGTACACCACCAGATCATGTATAGCCGCCTCCATATACTGCTGAAGGTGATGCTGAAAGGTCTCAAAGCTGGCGGTAATAAACTGCAGCAGGCAGAACTCCGTCAGGCCAATCCAGACCCTTACCTTGTACTCCTCTGTTTCCTGATGAAAGTACGCACAAAAGCCAAGGTGCCGCTCCTCATTGGTATAGGAAAACAGCTCGTACATGTCCTCGTTTTCCCTGTACAGCCGCTGAAACCGCATGCTGTGCAATTCATCGGGCAGGTCAGCCAGATATGGCCATTCCCCTGCCTCTTCCTGAACCCGTTGAACTATTTTTTCCTTCAGCGGCATAACAACACCTCGTCAGCTTCTTATCAAAACCTCTTGCCAGCTTCCTTATCAATTGAAATAAACAATCGTATCCTTTGGCTTGGCCTTTTCCTTGAAATCCTCCACCTTGAAGGACAAGTTCTCAACCTCACCGGAATCGTCCCATTTGCAATGCACGGTTCCTGTTATCTGCCCCCACCTGCGCTCATTTTTCTTGTGGTCAAGCTGATGAAAAGGCGCACCGGCACCGGCGATTCCCAGGAACATCATGTCCTCGGCACAGCAGGCCATGCCCACGCGGCCTACGCCATAATGAACCTTGCCCCTCTTTTCCGCAGAACAGATATAGCCGTCAAAAACCATCTTTTTCTTGTCGTAGTTTTCCGGATGATCCTGCATGTCCACAAACCATGCCCCGTAATCATCAAAATCAAGGTCAATGACATCCTTTGTGTTGTCAAATGGCAGCTCCGGCTCCTCCTCCACAAAATCAGGCAGCTCCGACTCAAAAATTACATTGGCACGGCGGTTGACAACCCGCACATTGCGGCGGATGTCCTGCTGACGCGTCTTGTGGTCACAGCGGTTAAAAATAATCAGCTCGCAGTAGCGGAACAAATCCACAAAGCGATCCTTCATGTTTTTCTGATAAACCTCAAAGGTTTCCGCATTGACCAGTCCCACATTCTGAAAATCAAACCATTCCTCCGGCATCGGGATATTCATAAAATCTCCGGCATTCCACATGCCGTTGGCCTCAAACAATATGCTGCTTGGATGATATTTATCCTGCAGCTCCTGATAAAACTCCGGCGTAAGCTCCTCAACGTCCTCCACCGTAATAATCCTGGCATGGCTCCTGGCGAGAAGCTCTTCATCTATCTCCTCCTCGCCCTCTTCACCCATGATGATGAGGTTGCATTCAGCCTTGCCAAACTGATTATTTGCCAGAAAATCAATGATTACGCTGGTCTTGCCGCTCTCCAATAAGCCCATGAAAAAATACACAGGCACATTCTGCTTGTTACTCATTTATACAAATCTCCAACAACTAATTTTAACTAATTATAAACTAATTATACAAATCAGCATGTACAAATAATTGTACAAAGCACTATAAAAATAGCCTATAAAAAGGCCTGATACCCATTATTCGCCCAAAAACAGCTCCTGCAGGCTATGTTCCTGCAGCCTGCTGCCGATAACGCAGAAGCGTCCCGTATAATCCGCAGCACCCGTTTCAACACTGCTCTCGCCAGGCACGTAGTTAAAGTGCAGCCACTCGCCATCATTCACGGACTTGACAATGCCCTTGGCCCGGAGGATTACACCGTACTCATCCGCATTGACCAGCTCTGCCATTATCTCCTTCAGCTCATCAGCAGAATACTTTCTGGTGGTTTCCTTGCCCCAGCTGCCAAACACATCATCAGCATGATGGTGATGATGATCGTGACCATGGCCGTGATCATGAGCATGATTATGGTCGTAATGGTCATGCTCATGGCAGCTGCAGTTCGGGTCATGGCACTCACCGTCATGATGATGCTCGTGCCCATGCTCATGTTCATGATGATGTTCATGGTCGTGGTCATGGTGATGTCCATGCTCATGACAGGTGCAGTCAGGATCATGGCACTCTTCCTCATGATGATGCTCGTGGGCATGATCGTGAGCATGGTGATGTTCATGCTCATGACACTCATCTTCAACCTCTTCCATAGACAAAAGCGGACTATTGGCCAATGCCCCCAGAATCTGCTCGCCGCCAATCTCATCCCACGGAGTTGTAACCACCGGTGCCTTTGGATTGTGCTGACGTATAATCTCCATGGTTTCGGCCAGCTTCTTTTCCGTAACATCCTGACTGCGGCTCAAAACAACACAGTCTGCGTTGGCAATCTGGTCAATAAAAAACTCACCATAGTTCCTGGCATACATCTTGCATTTCTTCGCATGCACCACTGCAATGCTGCCATCCATTACCACATCATCACTCAGCACAGTGGAAACGGCCTTCTTCACATCAGACAGCTTGCCCACACCGGAAGGCTCGATGATAATTCTTTCCGGATGATAGGTATCCATCACCTGCTTCAAGGACTGCTCAAAATCCCCCACCAGGGAACAGCAGATACAGCCTGAGTTCAGCTCCTTTATCTCCACACCGGCCTCCTTCATAAAGCCACCGTCAATAGCAATCTCACCAAACTCATTCTCAATCAGCGCGATTTTATCCTTGAAACCGTCACTAATCAGCTTCTGAATCAGGGTAGTCTTACCAGCGCCCAAAAAACCGGAAAATATATTAATCTTAGTCATCAAAAAGCCTCCACTTCACACAAATCTGCTCATCAAAAAATCAACATACATTTTTACCATATAATTTTACCCCATTAGGATGGTTTGTCAAGATTCCCTTAAATGCATGAATACATTTTTAGAGGTCTCCTAGAGCATTTTCGGTGTTCCGCATAAGCTTTCTGTCCACGCTTGGCTGTATACTGTGGTCTACGCCCACGATTGCTTTTAGTATTGGGCGTTCCACGCCGAATTTCGTAATATACGGTGATGATTTCTGGCAAAACCATTCTAACACAGGTAGTCGCTATGGATTTTTATTTTTTTGATTAACTGTTCAAGTTCATTATACAATCAACCTTATACAATCAACCAAATTTTATTTTTATATTTTCCAGCACATCCCTGCGCCTTTAAAACACAAACAAAAGAATAGAAAAGAGTTTATTTTTCCATAAATATGGGTTATAATATTATTATATAAAAAAGGAGCGATTGACTTGATTGAAGTATATTTGTTTTCACTTTTCTGGCTGGCGCTGTCCGGCTACGGTCTGTTCATCACCCTGAAAAAGGACAGGGACGAGGAGGACAGGGATTTCTTCGATGAACTGATGGAAATGGAACGTTTCATTCCGCCCCAGGCCATTGCAAAGATGATTGTCGTCTTCAGCATAGGCATGCTGGTCATTGATGTTATGGGATTTTATCTTGCCTATCACCACGCCTATGTGAATGTCAACGGGATTTTCTACCGCATCATGTTTTTCTTTGCCTGTGCCTGCGTCTTTATTACGGACCAGACTATCGCCATGCGGTACACCCTCCGCATCAGCTCCGCCATCAGCAAGCTGGAAAACAAGCCGGATGTGCTGCGCCGCTGGATTGACAGGAATGACCCCAACAAGAAAACACTCAACACCCTGTCTGCCATTACGAAGTTTACGATTGCCCTGCAGCTGGCTCTTTTTACGGTAGTGACATCGTTTTTGAGATAACACTGTGCCCTGCGTAATGAAAAGGGATATACCCATCTCTTTTTAGGTTCATAAAAATACAAAAATAAGGAGGAGAGTGTTATGAATCTATCAGTAAAAATCTTAATTTCTCTGGTATTATCCGTAATCGTGGGATTGATGGCGGGAACGGAGGGTCTGCCGTTTATCAAATGGTGGATTGCCCCGATTGGCACCATGTTTATCAATCTGATCAAGATGGTCATCGTGCCGGTGGTGTTCACATCACTGGTGGTAGGCATGACAAGCCTGGGTGACCTGAAAAAGCTGGGCCGCATCGGTGTCAAGACCATCCTGATTTACCTCTGCACCACTGCTATTGCCATCATTATAGGCTTTGCCGTAGCTGGTGTGGGCCATCCGGGCATCGGCCTGGAGATGGCCGCCGGTGAGGCAGTAAAGGTTAAGGAAGCGCCTTCCATCATGCAGGTGCTGGTGGCCATGATTCCTACCAATCCTGTTGCCTCCATGGCCAAGGCTGACATCCTGCCAATCATTATCTTTGCCCTGTTCGTAGGTGTGGGCATCCTGCAGGTGGGCGGCAAAAAAGCCCAGATTCTCATTGACTGGTTTGATGCGGCTGCCGAGGTCAGCTACAGGATTATCAACATCGTCATGAGCCTGGCACCTATCGGCGTGTTCTGCCTGCTGCTGCCGGTTGTGGCTGCCAACGGCCCGAAGGTGCTGCTGCCTCTGCTGTCGGTAATCGCCTGCATGGCCATCGGCTCCGTCATCCATACCGTGGGCATCTATTCCACTATGGCAAGGGTATGGGGCGGTCATTCCCCGCTGAAGTTCTTCAAGGGCATGACTGAAGCCATGCTGATTGCCTTCACCACCTGTTCTTCCGCAGCCACCCTGCCTATCAACATGAAGAACTGTCAGGAGAAGCTGGGCTGCTCCCGTGATGTATCATCCTTCGTACTGCCGCTGGGCGCCACCATCAACATGGACGGAACTGCCATCTACATGGGTATCTGCTCGTTGTTTATTGCCAATGTCTACGGTATTGACCTGACCGCAGGCCAGATGGGCATGATCGTCATGACCGGTACCCTGGCTTCCATCGGTACCGCAGGCGTGCCGGGTGCAGGACTTATCATGCTGTCCATGGTACTGCTGTCCGTAGGCCTGCCTATGGAGGGACTGGCACTGGTAGCCGGCATTGACCGTATTCTGGATATGTTCCGCACCACGGTCAACATCACCGGCGATGCTGCCGTAACCTGCGTTATCAACGAAACAGAAAAAGGCAGATAAGCCTTCTTATAAAATACAATCGGTACAAGCTAAAACGCTGGCGATTGCTGCTCCATAACGGGGACAGCAATCCGTCAGCGTTTTTTTCTACAGGTCTATTCCAGGCCGGGAGCTTTTCTATACATTCTGTACCTGCAGCGCCCTGACGGCGTTGAGAACAGCCAGCACCAGTACGCCTACATCAGCAAAAATCGCCAGCCACATACTGGCTATGCCAACCGCCCCCAAGGCCAGGCAGGTAAATTTGATTCCCAGAGCCAGGACAATATTCTGGTAGACAATGCCCATGCATTTTCTGGCAATCCTAATAGCCTTGGCCACCTGCTCCGGATTATCGTCCATCAGCACCACATCGGCCGCCTCTATGGCAGCATCAGAGCCCATGGCCCCCATAGCAATCCCCACGTCCGCCCTGGTCAGCACCGGGGCATCGTTGATACCATCTCCTACAAAGGCAAGCCTGTCCTCGTCCTTTTTCTTTTTCAGCAGAATTTCCACCTGGGCCACCTTATCTGCCGGCAGCAGCTCGCTGTGTACCTCGTCAATGCCTAGTCTTTCCGCTGTCTGCTCTGCCGTAAGCCGGTTATCCCCGGTAAGCAGCACAGTCCTCGCTATGCCGGCCTTCTTCAGCGCCCTTATGGCGGCCGCCGACTGCTCCTTAATCTCATCATCAATGACAATGTGCCCGGCATAGCGCCCATCCATTCCTACATGAACAATCGTGCCGCTATCGTGGCAAGGCGTGAAGCCAATCCCCAGCCTGTCCATCAGCTTGTCATTTCCCACGGCCACCCTGATGCCGTCTACCGACGCCACAATGCCATGACCGCTTATTTCCTGCACATCCCTTACCCTGTTGCGGTCAACAGGCTTTCCATAGGCGGCCTGCAGGCTTCTGCTGACAGGATGGGACGAAGCGCACTCCGCCAGAGCCGCGTACTCCAGCAGCTTTTCCTCTGCCAGCGTATTGTGATGCACGGCCCTGACAGCAAAAACCCCATAAGTAAGGGTACCGGTCTTATCAAAAACCACATACCTTACCTTGGAAAGAGTTTCCAGATAATTTGAGCCCTTGATGAGGATGCCCGCCCTGCTGGCACCGCCAATCCCCGCAAAAAAGCTCAAGGGAACGCTGATGACCAGCGCACAGGGACAGCTGATTACCAGAAACAGCAGGGCACGGTAAATCCACACATGCCAGACCGCCTCCGTCCCCAGTGCAAAAGCATTCACCAGCGGCGGCAGTACCGCCAGCCCAAAGGCGCTGTAGCAGACGATAGGCGTATATATCCGGGCAAATTTAGCGATGAACGCCTCGGATTTTGACTTGCGGGAGCCTGCCTCCTCCACCAGCTCCAGTATCCTGGAAACGGTGGATTCCTCAAAGACCTTTGTGGTACGCACCTTCAAAAGCCCTGTCATATTTATGCAGCCGCTGACAATATCCTGCCCCTTTTCTATATTGCGGGGCCTGCTTTCTCCCGTGAGCGCCACGGAATTTATGGCACTGCGCCCCTCCAGCACCACGCCGTCCAAGGGCACCTTTTCCCCCGGCTGTACCACAATCACACTGCCGATGGAAACCTCATCCGGAGCCACCCTCGCCAGACTGCCATCCTCCTGCTGAATGTTGGCGTAATCAGGCCGGATATCCATCAGCTCGCTTATATTCCTGCGGCTCCTGCCTACCGCATAGCTCTCAAACAGCTCCCCTACCTTGTAAAACAGCATGACGGCGACAGCCTCTGCATAATCGCCACTGCCATCATACACAGCCAGCAGAAAAGCACCTATGGAAGCTATGGACATCAGGAAATTCTCATCAAAAACCTGCCTGTTCCTGATGCCCCTCATGGCCTTGTACAGAATATCATAGCTGATTATGCCGTAGGGAACCAGATATAAAGCCAGCCGCCATAGACCTGACACCGGTGCAAAATGCATCGCTATCATCATGGCTGCCGCTGTCAGAATCCTTGCCAGCTCCTTTTTCTGCTTTTTATTCATAGTATATCTCACAATCCGGCTCCACCTTGCGGCAGGCCCGCAGAACCTCTGCCATGACAGCTCCCGGCTCAGCCCCCTCTGCAAATTCCACCTTCATCTTTAATGTCATAAAATTTACCGTAGCATCAGCCACTCCCGATACCTTCCTGGCAGCCTCTTCCATCAGGTTGGCACAATTTGCACAGTCAACCTCAATCCTGTATGTCTTTTTCATTGCTTTTTCTCCTTTCACAGCAAGGATTTTCCACTGAAAATCCACACCTGCATCGCTTCCTACCTCACTTTCCCTTGGAAATGATAAAAGGCAGGCTATATAACAATTAAACATTTGCTTAATCGTTATATTAATAGTATAATACCGTTAATATAATCTGTCAATAAGTTAAATGAAAAATATTTTCATTTCTATTCACTTGCAAGAAGGAGATAGCTATGAACCTACCGCACAATCACAACGAGGACGAAAAAGCCTGCCAGTTTTTGCAGGCAAAAATTGGCGATATTGAAAGCTTTCAGATGGTTTCCAGCGTATTCAAGCAGCTGGGGGACCCTACCCGCCTGCGCATATTTTGGATACTTTGCCACTGTGAGGAATGCGTGCTGAACATTGCCGCCCTTCTGAATATGTCCAGCCCTGCCGTATCGCACCATCTGCGCCCATTAAAAAACAGCGGCCTGATAACAAGCCGCCGCATTGGCAAGGAGGTATACTACAAGTCTGCCGATACGGAGCAGACGCAGCTGCTCCACAACATGATGGAAAAAGTAATGCAGATTACCTGCTTCCGGTAAAATAATCTGCAATTAATCTACAACCACCCTATAACTAATATATAACCAATCTGTAATTAATCTATCAGTCTGTCATCCCTTGGCAGACTCTTTGTTATATACATCCTTCAGCAGGGTTTCCTTCCGCAGGGACAAGCATTCACAGTGCCTGTCCTCCGCCGGCACGTTACGAATGGTTTCCAGCAATATCTCCCCGATCATGGACGCATCATCATAGAAGATATTGGACATATCCTCGTGGGACCATACCTTTATTCCCTCGCCGTAATTCACAGTAAAATAAAGTCCCGCGTAGCAGGCCCCGATTTCCCTGGCCAGATAAACCTCCGGGCACATGCTCTGCCCCACAATATCCGCATGGCCATGCAGCATTGCCACCTCAGCCGGGCTTTCAAAATGTCTGCCATCCGTCACTGCATAGGTGCCACGGGTAAAAATCCTTCCATCAAACCGCTTTTTTGTGGCGGCAATCAAGGCCTTGCGTAGCTCCGGACACAGGGCATCACGCATTACCAGCAGATATCGCCCATCCAGCATAACATCCTTGCGCATGGACATGTCCAGATAATCGTCAGGTATCATAAAATCACGGATGTCTAGCAGCCTGTTTACCGTGCCTACACCGCCTTCGGACAAAATCCGCTTCACACCGGCGGCGCGAAACACCCAGAATACCTGCCGTGAAGCATCCGCCCTGGTCACACCGCTGCGCCAGCCATGCATCTTGACGGTCAGCACCGTCTTTTCACCTACCGAAAAAAAGCGAAAAGCCGGACTTATGCCGTAGGGTGTTTCAAAATGCAGGCCATCCGCCTCAATCTTTACATCCTCCCCTTGCACATTCATGGGAAAATCGCTGGACAACGTGCCTGAACCACCCACTATGCCATACTCCGCCCTTGGAATTTCAACTGTATGCTCAACGCCCAAAACGCTTTACCACCTTTCAAAATCAGATTGCATTGAAAACCATCAATCTTTACGCAATTGATATATCTTCCTCATACATTAATTGCGCAAAGCACCCATACTCGATATAATCTTGCAAATTCTACCTGCATTGTGTATATAATGGCAAGAGGAGTACCGATAGACGGTTACCCCAATAGAGATGTTTTCAGCAGATAGCATGTCATATCATGAAAACAATCCTTTGCATCTACCTTTTCTATATGCACCTTTACCCTATTGTCTGGCAACAATTCAGAAATTAAATAGTTATTTGCGAAAATTACTTCAATCTGTAATAGCAGATGTTCTTCCCCGCTCCTTCTCGTTTCAATTCACCGGATGCTACCAACTTACGGAGAGCCCCCTCAATGGAGCTTATGCTGAGAGATGGACAAATCTCACGAATGTCCTGCTTGGTAAAACGACCAATTTTCTTCATCGTAGCACATCTTACTGTTTCCAAGGCAGGCAATTTTGTTTCTACCAACTCAAAACGATCTTCAAAATCCTTGTAGGCCGCAAGAATAGTTCCCAGCAGATATTTGATAAATGGAACAGCATCCTCAGTGCCTTCATGCCATCCAATTTGCGCCTGACCCAGTGCATCATAGTAAAGGTCTTTATTTTTGGCAATCTTTGCTTCAAGAGAAACATATTTTCCAACATAAAAACCACTTCTATATAACAATAATGTTGTGAGCAACCGGCTCATTCTGCCATTGCCATCATTAAAAGGATGAATACACAGAAAATCATGAATAAATATTGGAATGACAATCAAGGGTTCCACTTCCATGTTACCAATAACACGATTATATTCCTCACAGATTCTATCCAGTGCTTCCGGGGTTTCATAAGGTGCAAGCGGAGTAAACAAATTCTCCACATGACCGTCCGGGTAAGTCGCACTAATGTAGTTCTGCACACTTTTTGTCCTGCCCGCCATAGGATTATTTATATGGCTATACAGAATTTTATGAAGCTGCAGGATATAATTCTGCGAAATCGGAATCGCATCAAAACTTTCGTGAATAATATTTAACACATCACGATAGCCTGCAATTTCCTGTTCATCACGGTTTTTAGGAGTCGTTTTTTCTTCCACCAGCTGCTTGATACGGGTACTTGTTGTTACAATACCTTCAATTGCATTGGAAGCTTCGGTACTTTTAATCTTTGCAATCTCAACCAGCTTTTCAAGTTCTTCCGTTCTCTGCTTCAGATACATTTCCTGCTTTCCGGCTTCTTTATATATAGCTGCAATCAAGCCAAGAATTTCTGAATCCCACTTTTGATTCTTTATGTCAGAATAATTGAACGTCCTCATAACCTTACCTCCGAATCATTCCCTTAAATTACACCATAAAATAAGGGAAAAGTCAATGTTATAAGGGAAATGACCAGCTATATAAGAAACAAACTCTCTGGAAGCATCAAATGTGCTGTCGACCTGATAATTGACATATACTCCGCCACTTCTTCCTCGGAAAAACCATTAACACTCACAATTTCATAATCCGGCAGATAACATGTCATATCATGAAAACAATCATTTGCATCCGGCTTTTCTATATATACCTTTACCCTATTATCTGGCAACAATTCAGAATGAACAATTTCTGTATGGTCATCCAATGTCATAAATGGACATATCATAACAAATCAGTCCTTCCTATATAGATTTATTAACGCAGTTACCATAATAATACTACCACATATCTGAGAATTGAGAAATCCCTTTTATGCTTCACAGGCAATAAAAAAGCCCGGCTGTTGCCATCAACCAGACTTAATACCAACGCAAATATAATTATGTCACAAGCTGGCACTGCACCAGGGCGGCATGGCATGTGCCTGGCACAGGCATTGAGACGCGCCTCGGTACTTAGCGATTTGCGAGCAAAGCGAAGCAAGAGCTTAGTACCGCTAGGCGTGGATAATAGCGAGAGCGTGCCTGAACAGGCACTGCCATGCCGCCCCGTATACAATATTTGTACGCTTACAATGCAGTAAGTATTATTTCATCTTCTCCTTGAGCATATCAGCTACAGCCAGCAGCCCCACAATCATGGCCGACGGCCTTGGCGGACACCCTGGCACATACACATCCACCGGCACCACCTTGTCGGCAGCCCCCACGATGGCATAAGTATCCCCATAGGTCTCACCACCGGCTGCGCAGGCACCGCAGGCCATCACCAGCCTCGGCTCCGGCATGGCCTCATAGCTCATCTTCAAGGCCTGCTCAAGATTGCGCGTCACCACGCCTGTCACCATCAGCATATCCGCATGGCGGGGAGATGCCACAAAAGCCACCCCGTACCTGTGCAAATCATAATAAGGATTGCCCAGTGCCCCCATCTCAAAATCACAGGCATTGCAGGAGCCTGCATCCAGATGGCGCACATGCAGGGAACGCCCCAGCTTTTCCTTCAACACATCAGCCAAAGCCTCCTGCCCTGCCTCAATGAGATACGGCATGGCATCCTCCGTAGAATGATGCAACAAACCATCCTTCTCCCTGCCCTCTTCCAAAGCAGCCACGGCACATGCCTCTACGCACTTGCCGCAGAAAATGCACTTCCTGTAGTCAATCTTGTACTGACTGCCCTCAGCCTGAAAAGCCCCTACCGGGCATGCCCCCTGGCACTTTGGCAAAAGGCTTTCCTCCACGCTGCCTGACAGCTTGCCGCGAAAACGCTGGCTGCCGCTGAGGGACACCTGCTCCGTGGCTATCTTGTCGCGAAAAATTCTTTCCAATACCTTAAACACAGTCATCCCTCCTTATCTGTCAATACATGCGTAGCAAAGCTCAAAGCTCTTGTTGATTAGCGGGAAATCAGGAATAATATCCCCCTGCACCGCAATGGTCAGGGCAGGCCAGTTAGGATAAGAAGCACTGCGGACAAAGAGCCTGTCAATCCTGCCCTCCTCATCCAGTGCCACATAATGGAAATTGCTGCCCCTCGGTGACTCGCAGATGCCCCAGGCTTCCCCGGCACCATAGGCCATATCGGCATGCAGAGGCATGCCGTGGCAGTTCCGCAGCATATCCAGCAGCTTGTCCACCATCTCAAAGGAAGCAGACAGCTCGCCAATGCGCACCAGCAGCCTTGCCGCCACATCCCCCATAGTCTTGGTATACGGCTGGAAGTCCAGCTCCGGGTACACTCCGAAGGCAAAATCACTGCGGCTGTCATGGGCGTAGCCGCTGGCCCTCGCCCCCACACCTACCATGGCCAAATCCACAGCCGTCTGATGGCGGATAATGCCCGTAGTCTGCACGCGGTTCTGGAAATTCTCCTGCTCCCGGAACATGGTAGCCAAATCCTCCACGCCCTCGGCAGTAGCATCAATCACGCTATGGATTTCCTCAATCAATTCCGGGGTAATGTCCTGACGGACGCCCCCCGGCACAATCACGCCCCGGAGGAAGCGGTTGCCGGCCACAGCCTCGCAAAGCCGCATCAGCCTTTCCTTGAGCCTTGCCCCCAGGCTGATAGCAGGATTAAAGCCCACGCCTGCCGGCATGTTGCCCAAATCCCCCACATGGTTCACGATGCGCTCCAGCTCCGACAAAAGAGTGCGGATAATCTCCGCCCTTCGCGGCACGCTGACACCTGCCACCTTTTCCACTGCCTGACAGAAGCTCCAGGTGTTGGATACGCTGCAGGCACCGCAGATGCGCTCCACAATATGCAGAGCCTCCTCCGGCATTTTACCCTCTACGGCTTTCTCAATGCCGCGATGGGTAAAGAACAGCTTGGCATCCAGCTGCAGCATGGCCTCACCGGCCTGGCTGAAGCGGAAATGCCCCGGCTCGATGATACCTGCATGAATAGGCCCTACAGGCACCTCAAAAAGCCCCTGCCCCTTGGCAGAGCGCACCTTGAACTTCCGCTCGCCGCGAACCTTCGCATTGACCTTCACAGATTTTCTCAAAGGATAAAAGCCCTCCGGGAAGCTCTCATGCAGTACCAAAGGACGCAAATCAGGATGTCCCTCCGGCACAAGACCGAACATATCATGGATTTCCCGCTCATACCAGGCAGCAGCCGGAATAGCATGGGTGATGCTCTGATAGCTCAGGGAGCCATTAGGGTCAAACACCGCCTTGACCACCTGCATGTCCTTCTTCTCAGGAATCTCAAAGTAGCAATAAATGGCGTAGCCAGTGCCCTGGGCGGTTTCATCCCTGCCGAACATGGCAGTCAGCGGATGGCGTCCCTCGTCATAAACACGCACTGCCGTCTCCAGCAATGCCTCCGGCGCAATCACCTGCGCAATATGTGCCATACGCTCCATCAATACACACCTCCCAGAACAATCTGTGCCGCATGAGTCAGCAGGTTATTCAGCACCGCAATCTCACTGAGCCCGGCACTGGCAACACAGCTAAAAAGCAAAAGCCCTGCCAGCACGGCGGAATCCACGAAACCAAACAGCTCCCCGGAGCTTTTTCTCTTGGCCTGGCCGCCAAACATGCGCATGACATGGTACAGAATACCAATCAGCATACCCGCCAGCAACAGCAGCATCAAAATGCCCAGCCACGGATGCTCCGCCTGGAAAAAGCCGAAAATAATATAGAACTTGCTGAAGAACACGCCGATAGGCGGCATGCCCAGGATGCCCACGATGCCCAGCAGCCAGAACAAGGCCGTCCGCGGCGTCTGGGTCATCATGCCGTGGATGCGCATCATATTCTTGGTGCCAAACTCCTCCATGATAGTACCAGCCGTGTAAAACAGGGAATACTTCACCAGGGCATGGTTAAACATGTGCAGCAGCATAGCCTGAGCGGCCATTGGCACAAAAAGCCCCAGGCCTGCCACCATCAGGCCAAAATTCTCCATAGAGGAATACGCCAGCATGCGCTTGACATCCCTCTGCACCAGCACAAAAGGCACTGCCGCCGCCACTGTAAAGAGGCCGAAGAACAAGCACAGGCCGCTGATGAAATCCACCCCAATGGATGGCAGCAGGATGATGATGTTCCTTATCAGCACATAGATGGCGCAGATACACAGAGAGCCGGACAAAAGACCGCTGGTCAGTGCCGGTGCCTCGGAATGGGCATCCGGCAGCCAGGCATGCATTGGCGCCAATCCAACCTTGGTGCCATAGCCCACAAAGAGGAAGCAGAAGGCGAACTTGGCCATAGCCGGGTCAATGCCGTCCACATGCTGGGCAAGATACAGCCAGTTCAGAGGATTGGCAGGCCCGATATTGGTCAGCTGGATGTAGTAAACAAGAATTGTTCCCAAAAGGGCAAGACAGATGCCCACGGTGCAGACCATAACATACTTCCAAGTAGCCTCCAAGGAGGTACGGGTAAACTTAAAGGCCACCAGCAGGGCGGATACCAGGGTAGTTGCCTCAATGGCAACCCACATCAATCCCAGGTTGTTCACCGTCACCACCACAAACATAATCCACACAAACATGTGGGACAGGGCATAAAAACGCCCCTCCAGCCGCCCGAAACGGCGCAGATAGCCATACCGCTTGTTGGTGTCCCTGTCCAGATAGGCCTTGCTGGTCCAGGCAAAGGCCAGGTACAGGGTGCCGATAATCAGCAGCATCCAGACGCTGAGAGCATCCAGATACAGATATTCATCCCCGTAGGGAGTATTCACATCAAAGCTCGTCACCAGCAGGAAAAGCGCCGCAGCCACACAGGTGGCAGTCAGGCGGTTCAGCCAGTGCAGCACATTCCTTGACAGCATATTTGTTGCCGAAACCAGACTGAAGATTACAGGCAACAAAAGTATGATATAGATAAGGTCACTTATACTAAAATTCATCTCATTATTACCCCTTCAGCTTTTTCATTACACTTGTATCAGTAGTCATAAAGGACAGGCGCATCCTGGAGGTCAGGATAACCAGCACCACTACCGCAATCAGCACGTCCAGGAAAACCCCCAGCTCCACCACCAGCGGCAGTCCCTCCGTCATCAGAAGCCCCAGCAGGTAGATGCCGTTCTCCAAGGTAATCAGCCCCACAATCTGGATGATGGCACGCTTTCTCAGCACCATCAGGGAAAGCCCCGTCATAATCATCAAAATAGAAGCGGCAATAATATCACGTCCCACAGAGCCAGGCAGCAGCCGCTCCACGATGGCATAGCCCAGCACCAAAAACAGTGCCGCCGCCATGGTGGAGTAGTTGACGTTGCTCTCGGACAAAATCTCGCGCTCATTGGTCAGCTTGCCCACCAAATGCCACACAGCCCCGGGGATAAAGATAACCTTTACCGCCAGCGTCAAAAGTCCCGGCAGCATGGCGTGGAGGCCGCCCCCGTGGGACAGGCCCAGCCAGAAGCAGGCACAGGCAATAATCAGTGACTGGCTGGCAAGGCAGATGACAGCCCGCCGCAAATTCGTAATTCTGGTCTGCAGAAAAACCACAAGAACCAGGAACACTACCAAATAATCCATTTTCTCCCAGTCCTCCTTACTCTGCAATAATCGCCAGAAGCAGCAGCACAATTGCCGCCCCCAGATAAACACGCACCTTAAAGAGGCGCATCTTGTTGTTGAGGATTTCCACAATGCCTATCAGCACCGCCCCAAACAGAATTTTCACAGCCAATGGCACAGCCAGCGGCAGGTACAAAGCCCCGAACAAGGTCAGGAACACCATGATTTTCAGCATGCTTCCCAGATGGATAAGGGTCAGCAGAGGGCCGGAATATTCCAAGGTCATGCCCTCATGAATCATGGTCAGCTCCAAATGGGTGTCAGGATTGTCCACAGGCAGGCGGCTGTTCTCCGCCAGAATCACCAGAAAGAACGCCACGCAGGCCAGGGCCGCCGACACGGTAAAATACGCCCCGTCGTAGTCAATCACCATGCTGGACAGGGTGGTAGAATGATACCGCATGCTGTTGATGAGGATAGCCAGCATCACAGCAGGCTCCACCAGCACGGAAATATAAATCTCACGGGAGCCACCCATGCCACCAAAAGAGGTGGCCGCATCCATGGAGGACAGCGTCATAAAGAACCGCCCCAGGGCAAGGATATAGACAAAGACAAAAGCATCGCTGATGCTCACCTGCCCTGCCAGAAAGCCCGGCACCATAGAAGCCGCCAGAAAGCTGGTCACAAAGTACGCCACCGGCGCCAGAATGAAAATCACGCTGGTATGAGGCGTCAGGATCGTAGGCTTCTTCCACCATTTCCGTAAATCAAAATACTCCTGCAGCACGCTGGCACCTTGCCTTTTCTGCAAGAACGCCTTTACCTTGTTGATAATGCCGGCAATCAAAGGCGCAAAAGCCAGCAGCACCAGGGCCTGTACTATATTAAGCCCCAGACCTTCCAGAATGTAGCCCATTATAATACCCCCCAGATAAGCACGCAAATCATAGCAATCATGGTATAGCCGATATACAGGCTCACGCTGCCCTCCTGAATGTGGCGGAAAGCGGAGGATGAGCTGATCATCCAGGTCTGTACAGGCTTGTACAATTTCTCAGTAAACAAATCAGGAATCTCCAGATGCACCTTCAGCTTGCGTCCGAAATAATCATGCTCCTTGCGGAGGTACTCGGTACGCCGCTGAGGGTTCAGGATGCTGCCAAAAGCACGGCGCAACGGCTTGCTGAAGCCTGTAGCACTGTACTGCTGGCGGCTGGTAGGATAAGTGCCGCAGTTCCAGGTCACATCCCGACGCTCAAACCTTTTGCCGCCCAGAAGCGCCACTGCCACAAACACGGTCACCAGCACCGTCACAGCCAGGATGATAGCCGGGCTGTAGATGGCATAGCGGCCGCTGCCGCCCCAGATAATCCCCAGAGGGTTCCCCATCGGTGCCGTCATAGGGCCTGCCACAATGCCCTGCATGATATTCACCACAGGGTCCGGCAGGATGCCCACAATCACTACCAAAGCCGCAGCGATGCCCATGCCCAGCAGCATAAAGAACGGCTGCTCATGGGCCTTGTCCACAATCTGGCTCCGCGGGCAGCCCAAAAAGGCCGTGCCGTAGAGGCGCACAAAGCACCCTAGAGCCGTAGCACCGGTCAATCCCAGCAAAATAAAGGCAAAAATCACCAAAAGCCTCAGCTCCGGGCTGCCTGCCTGCTGTGCCAGGGTAATAAAGCTCTGCAATACCAGCCACTCGCCAATCAGGCCGCTGGTAAAAGGCAAGGAAGACAATGCCATGGCGCCAATCAAGGTGAAAAATGCCGTATAAGGCATCTTCTTAATCAGGCCGCCCATCTTCTC
>CAMFES010000029.1 GCA_945949525.1 uncultured Veillonellaceae bacterium | reverse complement strand
CGCCCATCTTCTCCTGGTCGTTCTTGGTCTTTGGCTCTACAGCTACGGAAATAACAGGGTCCGGGAATTCCATAGACTCCAGAATAATCGGATGGTTCTCATCGCACAGGGTATCACCGGTGGTGGTATCCTTCAGGCCAACAGCAGCAGCAATGTCACCGCTATATACGATGTCCAGCTCCTTACGGTTGTTGGCGTGCATCTGGAGAATACGGCCGATACGCTCCTTCTTGCCCTTAGTGGAGTTAAACACATAAGAACCGGAGGAAAGGGTACCGGAATATACGCGGAAGAATGCCAGCTTACCAACGAACGGATCAGCCATAATCTTGAATGCCAGGGCAGCAAATGGCTCGCTGTCGCTGGAAGGACGGTGATCCTCCTCGCCGGTATCAGGATTTACACCCTTGATTGGCGGGATGTCGGTAGGTGCAGGCATGAAGTCTACAATAGCGTCCAGCATAGGCTGTACACCCTTGTTTCTGTAGGAAGTACCGCAGGTAACAGGAGTCATGGTGCAGGCGATAGTAGCCTTGCGGATGGCAGTCTTGATCTCTGCCTCAGTGATCTCCTCACCGCCCAGATACTTCTCCATGAGGCTGTCGTCAACTTCTGCAACTGCTTCCAACAGCTTCTCACGATACTCCTCGGCAAGCTCCTGCATATCCTCAGGAATAGCAACCTCATCGGCTACCTTGCCCAGGTCATCCTCATACACGATGGCTTCCATCTTGATGAGGTCAATGATGCCCTGGAAATCATCCTCTGCGCCGATTGGCAGCTGGATAGCAACTGCATTGGCGTTCAGACGCTCCTTCATCATCTTGATTACATTATAGAAATCTGCACCGGTAATATCCATCTTATTTACATAAGCCATACGCGGTACATTGTATTTCTCAGCCTGACGCCATACGGTCTCAGTCTGAGGCTCAACGCCGCCGCGGGCAGTGAGAACTGCTACGGCACCGTCCAATACTCGCAGGGAACGCTCAACCTCTACAGTAAAGTCAACGTGACCCGGGGTATCAATGATGTTGATGCGGTGGTTCTTCCAATGGCAGGTAGTAGCAGCGGAGGTAATGGTAATACCACGCTCCTGCTCCTGAGCCATCCAGTCCATGGTAGCTGCGCCTTCATGAACCTCACCGATTTTGTGATTGATACCAGTGTAGAAGAGGATACGCTCGGTAGTAGTAGTCTTACCGGCATCGATGTGCGCCATGATACCGATGTTACGAGTCTTTTCAAGGGAAAACTCTCTAGCCACTATTTATCGCTCCTTAATTACACAAACAATATTACCAACGATAATGAGCGAAAGCCTTGTTGGCCTCAGCCATCTTGTGAGTATCTTCCTTCTTCTTGATAGCTGCGCCGGTGTTGTTAGCGGCATCCATCAGCTCGCCGGACAGTCTCTCATCCATTGTCTTCTCGCCACGCAGTCTTGCGTAGTTTACGATCCAGCGGATGCCCAGAGTCATGCGGCGGTCAGGGCGAACCTCAACAGGTACCTGGTAGTTGGCACCACCTACGCGGCGGGCACGAACCTCCAGTACAGGCATAACATTCTTCAATGCAGTCTCAAAAACCTCAAGAGGATCCTTGCCGGTCTTTGCACGGATAATATCGAATGCATCATATACAACTCGCTCAGCAACGCCCTTCTTACCAGAAAGCATTACCTTGTTGATGAACTTAGTGACGATCTTGGAGTGATAAACCGGATCCGGTAAAACGTCACGCTTAGGTACAGAACCTTTTCTTGGCATCTATTTTGCCTCCTTCCATAATCTTTCAGTTTTTACGCAGAATTATTTCTTCTGCTTAGCGCGCTTAGCACCGTATTTGGACCTACCCTGCTTGCGGTCCTGAACACCTGCGGTATCCAGGGAACCACGGATGATGTGATAACGCACACCTGGTAAATCCTTTACACGTCCGCCTCTGATGAGAACTACGCTATGTTCCTGAAGATTATGGCCAATGCCAGGGATATATGCGGTTACTTCAATGCTATTAGTCAAACGAACACGGGCAACCTTACGGAGTGCGGAGTTTGGCTTCTTAGGAGTTGTGGTATAAACTCTTGTGCAAACGCCACGTTTCTGTGGGCAATTCTTTAATGCCGGTGCTGTGGATTTCTCCTGCATGCTCTCTCTGCTCTTGCGAACCAACTGGTTAATTGTAGGCATACATGCACCTCCTTCCTTCAAAATGAGTATTTAGTATTTATTAAAACCCGCGGCAGTGCCGTCAGGTTTTTAACGAAAAACACTGCAATCCCCTTTACCTGAGAATTGCCACCGCGGCAGCCCCCACCTCTATGGAGCAGGCCTTGCCCAGCTCCCCCATGGTATATGCTGCCTCCACCGGTATGGTCTTCTCATGGCAGAGACTCCTGATAGGATCTACCACCCTGCCATCTGCATCAGTGCCAAGAAACACACACAACGCCTGGTCCTTATTGATGGCTTTGGTTACCTGCTTGATACCGATAACCCGCTCCGCCTTCTTTAATCTCTCCAGTGTCATGTCCTTCACTCCTTCGCCTGAAATTACCCATACCTTAGGCGCATTAGTATAATAACACCCCTAAAAACCTTTGTCAACCCCTGCAAAATAAGGTTTTTACTTGTACACGTTACCTGGTGTATCATATTGTTGTTGATGTACATAGTATTTTACTTTCTTTCCATCAGCAACGGACATCATGTTACAATTTTACAAAATCCATCCAAAAAAGCAAAATATGCAAAAAACTGTAAACCTGCCCCAAAGAAAATTTTTTTGTAAAATTTCTCAAGAAATTTTCCTGTCCTGCCAACATTTTATCAAAATAAAATCTGTTCAAGTCAAAACCTCATAGCAATTTGCCAAAAAGCTACCCAAATTTCCCTGACATAAAAACAAAGGCTATTAAAAAATCCCCTGATACGCACAACACAGTACATACCAGGGGACATCAGGGTCAAAATTTAGTTTTTTAGAGCAAGCAGCTATTCTACGCCGATGAAGCTGCTTACTTCAGCAGGCCGCGCATAGTATCAGCCACATTCTCCTTGGTGAAACCAAACTTCTCAAAAAGAACCGCAGCCGGTGCGGAGGCGCCAAAGCCATTCATGCACACAGCGGCACCGTCAATGCCGATGTATTTGCCCCAGCCAAAATCAGAGCCTGCCTCAACAACTACGCGGGCACGCACGGCCTTCGGCAGCACCTGCTCCTTGTACTCATCGCTCTGCTGCTCGAACAGCTCCATGCAAGGCATGGAAACAACCCTTACATCCTTGCCCTCCTGAGCCAGAATCTCCTTGGCGGCGATAGAAATCCCCACCTCGGAGCCGGTAGCGATGATGATTCCGTCCGGAACCTCCTTCTCTGCATCAGCAATGACATAGCCGCCCTTCAGAGCGCCCTCCTTGCTGCTAGGAACAATGTCCAGATTCTGACGGGTAAGCACCAGAGCGGTAGGGCTTTCCGTATCAGCCAGGGCAGTGTACCAGCCTGCAGCAGTTTCCACTGCATCAGCAGGACGGAATACCTGCATATTCGGCAGGGAACGCAGCATAGCCAGCTGCTCAATCGGCTCATGGGTAGGGCCATCCTCGCCAACACCGATGGAATCATGGGTCAGCACATAGGTAACAGGCAGCTTCATAAGAGCAGCCAGACGCATCATAGGCTTGATGTAATCAGAGAAAACGAAGAAGGTAGCTACATAGGCAGTCACACCGCCGTGGAGAGCCATACCGTTGCCGATGGCACCCATGGCCAGCTCGCGGACACCAAAATGCATGTTGCGGCCGTTCCTGTTCTCCTTGCTGAAGAACTCCTCATCCTTCATCTCGGTCTTGTTGGAAGGAGCCAGGTCGGCACT
Source organism: uncultured Veillonellaceae bacterium (assembly GCA_945949525.1). Classification (GTDB taxonomy): domain Bacteria; phylum Bacillota; class Negativicutes; order Selenomonadales; family Selenomonadaceae; genus Anaerovibrio. The sequence goes on along the minus strand of CAMFES010000029.1, from coordinate 17,528 downwards.
GCCGCCCATGAGGCTTGGCACGATATCCTTCAGCTTGTTGATGATATTGCCGGACAGGGCGCGGCTGGCAGTCGGCTTCTCAGCCGGTGCCCAGAAGGCCTCATCCTCCAGCACAGCCTTTATCGCATCCTTATCGTAGAACTTGTCATGAAGTGCCGCTGCAGCCGGGAATTTTGCCTTCCACTCAGCAAACATGGCATTCCACTTGTCCTCAGCCTCCTGCCCCTTTGCAGCCTTTGCAGCATAATCAGCATAAACCTCATCAGGCACGGTAAAAGGCTCGCTGGTCCAGCCCAGGTTCTCCTTGGCTGCCTGCAGATTTTCCTCACCCAGTGGTTCACCATGGGCACTGGCCTTGCCCTGCTTGGCAGGACAGCCATAACCAATCTGGGTATGCACCGTAATAAAGGACGGACGCTCCTTGTCAGCCTTGGCCGCCTCAATAGCTCTGCCAATAGCCTCCAAATCAGTGCCGTCAGCCACATCAATAGTCTGGAACCCAAAAGCCTCCATGCGCTTCTGCACGTTCTCAGTAAAGGCAGCATCCGTATCGCCCTCAATGGAAATGTTGTTGCTGTCGTAGATAACAATCAGCTTGGACAAGCCCAAAGTACCTGCCAGAGAGAAAGCCTCGGAGGAAATACCCTCCATCATGCAGCCATCGCCACCCAGGGCAAAGGTATAATGATCGTATACAGGATAACCAGGCTTGTTGAATTTCTCAGCCAGATGAGCCTCGGCGATTGCCATGCCCACAGCCATGCCCATGCCAGCTCCCAGAGGGCCGGTAGTAGCCTCAACACCCACGGTATGGCCAAACTCAGGGTGCCCAGGGGTAAGGGAATCCAGCTGACGGAAATTCTTCAGGTCATCCATGGTCAGTCCATAACCAAAAAGATGCAGCAGAGAATACAGCATAGCAGAGCCATGACCACCGGACAAAATAAAGCGGTCGCGGTTCAGCCACTTTGGATTCTTTGGATTGTGGCTCATGTGCCTGCCCCACAGCTCATAGGCAATAGGCGCACAGCCCATCGGCAGGCCAGGATGACCGGATTTGGCCTTCTGAATCATCTCAGCCGCCAGAATACGAATGGCATTTACACTGGTGTTTTCAACATTACTCAAAGGTAACACACTCCTTTATATTATAGATACCTCTCCCATATAGCAAATAATTATTTGGAAGCAATGACATCGATTTCTACCAACGCACCCTTCGGCAGCCTGCTTACCTCCACACAGACACGGGCAGGGCAGTTCTCCACAAAATATCTGGCATAGATTTCGTTGACCGTGCCAAAATCGTTAATATCAGCCAGGTACACGGTAGTTTTTACCACATCTGAAAGCTGATAACCGGCAGCCTCCACAATGCCCTTCAGATTCTCCAGCACCTGAACAGCCTGTGCCTCTATGCCGCCCTCCACCATGGCACCGGTAGCCGGCACCAGTGGAATCTGCCCGGAAACAAAAAGCATACCGCCGGCAGTCTGTACAGCCTGTGAATAAGGACCGATTGCTCCCGGCCCCCTGTCAGTAGAAATAATCTTGTTCATGATAACCTCCTGCATCTAGTCATAGAAAGCGGCACACACGCGCATCGCAAAATGCCATCTGCCATGCCCTTGCGCATCAACAGCCGCACAATCAGCACAATCATCATAATCATTATACAAAATATGCTGTAATTATGCTATTCTTTTCAGAAATATTTTTCTAGTTCCGCGCCAAATCCGGGCGCAGGCTCTTCGCCCTGCCCAAAAACACATGCTTTATCTCACGCTGGGATCTGTCGGTATCCACCAGCAAAAGCACCCTGATGCAGTGATCCAGGGCGTTGTCCACATCCATCTGGCGGGCATCAAAAAGCGGCACCAGTTCAAACCCCGGCAGGGATCTTGCTCCCTTCGCAGGAAAGACTGCCGTGATATCCTCGGTTGCCGTAAAAATGGCTGCCCCGATATCCTCCGTCCTTACCTCGTTGGCCTCCAGCATGGCCCTGACCACCTCCCTGGTGGCCTCCATAACCGCCTCCGCAGTATTCTCCTCAACCGTAATGGCTCCTCTGATTCCTCGCAATCTACCACTTCCTCCTGTCAGTTTTTATTATGCTCCACAAAAGTTTGCTGCACAGCACCATGGCCGCCAGATATCCCAGCACCCCCAGAAGGGGAATCTCCATAATCTTCGGCTCCATCTGGGTGGTGCAGATGGTACTAGATCCCAGCAAAAGCGCCGCACTGATAATTGCCATAATCATCTTGTTAATCATCTTGTCCAGCTTCTGCAACGGTTCCTGGGACCCTGTTAAATCCAGATTTACCTTGGTCTGACCGCTCAATGTCATCTTTAATATATCAGAAATCTGCTCAGGCAGCTGCATGGATTTTTTCATCAGCACATAGCTGTCACGCTTGATTTTCTCCAGCTCTGACAGCCAGTTAAAATCCTTCTCCATGCTGACCCGCAGCCCTTTGGCAAAAATCTCCGAAAAATTCACCTGGGGACAGCATTTGGTCATGACGCCTTCCATTATCATGACGCCACGGGCAAACATGCTGAACCCCTGTGGGATGACGATGTTGTTGCTTTTCAGCACCATGAGAATCTTTTTGGCAACCTCTCCTGCCTGCAGATGCTCAAAATCCAGATCCCCGTACTGGTTCATCAGGGCAGCCACATCATCATACAGCTGTATGTGATCCACCTTGCCACGGGGAAGTCCCAGAGCCAGTACCGCCTCCTTCATGCCGTACACGTCGCGGGTTACCAGTGCCATAATGGCATGGCGGAAATTGTTCCTGTCCCGGACGGAAAGCCTGCCCATCATGCCCAGATCCAGCCAGATAATCCTGCCATCCTTCACCCAGATGTTGCCGGGATGGGGGTCCGCATGGAAAAATCCGTCATCAATAATCTGCTTGACATAGTTGACCCCCAGCAGCCTGCCAATCCGTTCCATATCCACGCAGGCCGCCTGCAGGCCATCTGTATCATCCAGAGGAATCCCCTCCATGCACTCCATAACCAAAATCCGCTGGGTTGTCAGCTGGCGGTTCACCTTGGGACAGAGAATATACTCGTCATCCTTGTTCAGATGGGAAAACTCCTCAATGTGATCCGCCTCCAGCAGAAAATCCATTTCCTGCTTGGCAATCTCCCACATCTCATCCACAATGCTCTCCAGGTTCACAACCCCATCCGAATCACGGACTATATTTAAAATAGAAATAGCCCTCTTCAGCAAAGCTATATCCTTGGCCATAACATCATAAATACCGGGCCGCTGCACCTTGATGACAACCCTGCTGCCATTCAGAAGCTCCGCCCTGTGTACCTGGGCAATAGAAGCGGACCCCATGGCCTTTTCATCTATGGAGGCAAAAATCCCCTCCCAGCCCTGATTGTATTCGCACCGGATAATCTCCTTGACCACCCCGAAGGACATAGGCTTCACCTCGGATTGCAGCCTTGTCAGCTCATCCCTGTATTCATTTGGCAAAAAATCTGGCCGCATGCTGATAATCTGGCCCAGCTTCACAAAGGTCGGTCCCAGATCCTCCAGCACCTGCCGCACCTTTGTCGGCGTAACCCCCTGCAAAAGCTCCCGCTCCCGCAGCACAGCAACTATTTCCTTCAGCCGCCTGGCAGAAGAAATATCCATGCTGCCATCCTCAGACTGACCCAAAAACTCTTTCAGCACAGCAGACGACACCTCCTCGCCGCTCCAGTATTACATCAGCTGGAAAGCACCTCTACGCCTGTTTCCGTAACAAGAATGGTCTTCTCCCACTGGGCAGACAGGGAATGATCCTTGGTACGCACCGTCCAGCCATCCTTCTTGTCAACCGTGACCTTGTAGCGGCCGGCATTAATCATAGGCTCCACCGTAAAGACCATGCCTGGTACCAGCAGCATACCGGTTCCCTTCTCTCCCACATGAGGAATATAAGGATCCTCGTGAAAATCCTTGCCTACGCCGTGGCCCCCCAGCTCCGTCACCACGGAGCAGCCGTTGACCTTGGCATGAGCATTGACTGCAGCACCAATATCGCCCACATAGCCCCATGGCTTCACCGCCTCGACGCCGATCAGCATGCATTCCTTCGCCACCTGCACCAGACGCTCCGCCTCCGGGGAAACCTTGCCCACCATAAACATGCGGGAAGCATCAGCATAATACCCGTCCAGAATAGTGGTGATGTCGATATTCAGAATATCCCCTTCCTTGAGAATGGTATCGCGGGAAGGAATGCCGTGGCAGACCACATCGTTCAGGGAGATGCAGATACTCTTGGGATAGCCCTCATAGTTCAGGCAGGCCGGGATGCCGCCATGGCCTTCTATCAGCTTCCGCACCGCATCATCAATAGAGGCGGTGTCCCTGCCCACCTCCACCATGCTGGCAGCCAGATCGAGAGCCGCATCATTCAGCACTCCGGCCTTCCTGATGCCCTCAATATCCGCCTCATTCTTGATAATCTTCTTTGGCGGGCGCACCTGCCCCTTAAAAAAATCAAATTTCATTGCATCCAGTCGCTCATCATAGGCGAGATGACACTTCTTGTACTTACGCCCACTGCCGCACCAGCACAAATCATTTCTATTCATACAGAAATAGCTTCCTTTCAATTACACTGTGGCTGCCATTCCTGCAAAACAATATTCCTTCAGAATTCCCTTATGGCAAAAATAACAGTCCACCTTTAATTATAAAGGAAATTCAAAAATAGTCCATACCCATTTTGCAATATTGTAGCGATGAACGGACTTACTCGTTTTTGCCCAGCACCTGCCTGCCCGCATATTTAATCCACCTGATATGCCAGGCAATATGCAGCAAAAAGCCTGCCCCCATGATATAGCCGGCCCAGGTATGTACCTCCTTCAGTAAATGCTTAACCTCCCGTCCGCCGCTGAACAAATGAAAATCCATGACCACGCCCGTCACAATGCACGTAAGACAGGCTACAAACAGCACCACATCCAGATAAAAATTCTTTTTCATCACAATATACCTCCCATAAAAGCTACAGCATTTCACAAAAATCAGGTCAATTCACAAAGCCGTGGCATTCACCGAAGCTGCAGCACCCTGCCCTTCTCCTGTGCTGCTACTTCAGTGTAGCATATATTTCTTAAAAATCCCTAAAAATCACAACAAATGAAAATAAAGCATATTTTTTGTAAATTTTACCAGGAAAAAATCAGCGGAGCCACCCTGCAGCAGCTCCGCTGATTCAAACCACAAGTATTCAGATTACAATGCTCAGCATCACAGAAGCCTATGCCCCACAAAGCCTATTTTCCAATCCACTATGCCCGGCACATACCGCTTCATCTTGCGCAGAAAGCCATCTGCCTGCTCGCCCTCGCTGAACTCCATCTCCAGCCAATAGCTGCAGCGTGAATGCATCCTGTTGCATTTCAGGACATTGCTCCTCTTGCGCAGATAATTCTGCATGCGCAGCTCTGAAAAAAACATGCTGTCCGTAAAAATGTCCACATTGACACGGATAGCTGTGTCCTCGTCGCTCTCCTCCTCTCCATTAAACGCCATTTTTAGGGATTTTACATTTTTCTTTCCCTCAAAAACCATCTTTTCCCCCTCTTTCAACCTGACACAAAACATAAAAATCAATACTCATCACGCTGAATGCCCCCTATAACGCATTCAACTCTTGATTTCCACCACATTATACAGCATGCGCTTTTATTTTACAATAAATATTTTGAAAATTTTATTTTCTGCATTTGTTTGTCTATATTTTTGAGCATTGGTTCATTCTTGACTACAGCAATTCCGCATTGTACAATTAGAAAAAAAACAAAGGTCGTGTTACCATGCTTCTGTCACCCAAACAGTGGTGCCTGATTCTTTTTTACATTCTTCTTTCCTTTCTTTTGACCTGCTGCCTGTTTTTTATGCGGGAAGCGGCTAACGGAGTACCGGTGCTGAACTACCATCAGGTAAACGATGTGGACAATAACGCCCTGACGGTTCCCACAGAGGAATTTGAACGCCAGATGTCCTATTTGCGCAATGAGGGCTACCACGCCATCACACCTGATCAGCTCAACGACTACCTGAACAACGGCTCACCTTTACCTGAAAAGCCGGTGCTGATTACCTTCGATGACGGCTATCGGGACAACTACGAAAACGCTTTTCCAATTTTAAAAAAATACGATATGACCGCCACCATTTTCCTGGTTTCGGATTTTATGGACAGGTTTGACAACTACCTTACCTGGGCACAGGTACAGGAAATGAGCGAGTCCGGCATCTATATGGGTGTACACACCCTCAGCCACTTTGAGCTGACCGGTCTGTCTGACACCGATTTAGACCAGCAGTTGGAAGGCGGCAAGCTGGCCATAGAGTGGAAGACCCTGAAATTCGCCGAGTATATTGCCTACCCCTGCGGCTCCTACAATGACAAGGTGCTTGCTCACACCCGCAAAAGTGGCTACAAGGGCGGGTTCACCGTACACTATGATCTTGTTCACCCAGGTGACAATCCTTATCTCCTAAGCCGCGTTCCCATTTTCGGGCACAATTCCTGTTCCTTCCTGAAGTTCAAGCTCCGTCTGCACGGCGCACCTCTCTGGGGAAGACTGGAACGCCTGCAGGCCATGCTGATACGCACCGGCCATCCGACAGTGGCCGCCCTCATCTGGCTGCCATGACGCATAGCGCCAAACGTATGGCATTAACAGGGCATTCAACAAGCAAGGACATTTTTACGTATCCTATCTGTGCATGAGGTGACTTTATGACTGCAAAACTGATTTATATTGGCGTAATGCTTTTTCTTATCGCGACCTTCTATCTGGCCATGAAAAGGATTATGCGCCGGGACAACTACATCAACAGCCTGATACTGGCATTTCTGGATAGAGGGGAAATGTCAAAGGCACAGCTGCTTGACGCCATGTACGAGTACGGCTGCAACGACTGCCGCCTGAAAAAAATCATCGCCCGGCACAACGCCACCAGGGAGGACTACGAGGTGGTCTTTGACAAGATTTTTCACTGGGCCAACTTCAAAAAGCGCCGCCGCTATCTGCCCATCAATTCTTTCTTCTTCGTCAGCTCCCTTGACTACATCCTGAAGCATAAGGATGATGATGCCAAAAAGCTGGCCACAAAGATGATGAATCACTTCCATTTTTGATTATTACATACAGTCTGGCTTTTATGCTACGCGAAAAAGCAGATGTACCGCAGTCATTCCTGCGATGCATCTGCTTTTTGTCTGCTCACCTCAAAGGCTGTACTCCGGCCTGATATGCCGCAATTATTCTCCGCCCCCTGCTGTCATGCGCTATTTGTGCCGTTTCTTTCCCATGGCATCCTCCAGCTCAAAAATCATATCCCGGAGCTGTGCCGCCCGCTCAAACTCCAATGACCTGGATGCCATCTGCATTTCCTTCATCAATGCCTTCAAAAGTGCCTCCGACTCCTTTTTGGTCATCTTCTTTCCAGGGGCCTGCAGCTTTTTGGCTGCTGCCCGCGCCGTGGCATCCACATCCACCCTGTACTCGCCGCTTTCCTCTGCCACCAAAGTAAGCTCAATCAAATCCTTCACCGGCTTGATAATCGTCCTTGGCACGATGCCATGGGCCTGATTGTACTCCTGCTGCACCTGACGGCGGCGAGCCGTTTCGTCAATGGCCCTGCGCATGGAATCTGTCATCACATCCGCATACATGATTACCCTGCCCTCGGCGTTACGTGCCGCCCTGCCGATGGTCTGAATCAGGGATGTATCGGAGCGCAAAAAGCCCTCCTTGTCCGCATCCAGAATCGCCACCAGCGAAACCTCCGGCATGTCCAGGCCTTCCCGCAGCAGATTGATGCCCACCAGTACATCAAACTTGCCCAGCCGCAGCTCCTTGATAATCTCCGCCCTCTCGATAGTGGCGATATCCGAGTGCAGATAGCGCACCTTTATCCCCATGTCCTTCAGATATTCCGTCAGGTTTTCCGCCATGCGCTTGGTCAGGGTTGTCACCAGCACACGCTGATTTTTCTCTATCCTGATATGAATCTCCCCCAGCAGGTCATCCATCTGCCCCTCCAGCGGGCGCACCTCAATCTCCGGGTCCAAAAGCCCTGTCGGCCGGATAATCTGCTGGGCAATCTGCTGAGCCTGCCCAAGCTCATACTTGGCAGGAGTAGCAGACACATAGACAATCTGATTGATGCGCTTCTCAAACTCCTCGAATTTCAAAGGCCTGTTGTCGTAGGCCGAGGGCAAGCGAAAGCCGTTATTGACCAGGGATTTCTTGCGGGAACGGTCCCCGGCGTACATGGCGCGAATCTGGGGCAGGGTAACATGGGACTCATCAATGACAATCAGAAAATCCTCCGGGAAATAATCCAGCAGCGTATAGGGGGCATCCCCAGCCGCCCGGCCTGTCAGGTGCCGTGAATAATTCTCTATACCGGAACAGTAGCCCATTTCCTGAATCATTTCCAGGTCATAATTCACCCGCTGCTCAATCCTCTGGGCCTCAATCAGCTTGTTTTCCCCTTTAAAATACTTGACCTGCTCCTCCATCTCCTGCCTGATGGTATCCATGGCACGCTCCAAATCTTTTTTGTTGGTTACATAATGGGACGCAGGAAAAATCATGGAATGAAGCCGCTCGCCTATCACCTGCCCTGTCATCACCTCAAATTCCAGAATCCTGTCCACCTCGTCGCCAAACAGCTCAATCCGCACCGCCCTGTTGCTGTAGCCTGCCGGGAACACCTCAATCACGTCACCCCGCACCCGGAACCTGCCACGCTCCAGCACCAGGTCATTCCGCTCATACTGCATGGTCACAAGACGCCTGAGTATGGCGTCCCTGTCCGTTTCCTGCCCCTTGTGCAGGGACAGCACCATCTCATGATAGCTTTCCGGAGAACCCAGGCCGTAAATACAGGACACACTGGCCACAATAATCACATCCCGCCGCTCAAAGAGGGAGCAGGTGGCAGAGTGACGCAGCTCATCAATCTCATCATTGATAGAGGCATCCTTCTCAATATACGTATCCGTCGAAGCAATATACGCCTCCGGCTGGTAATAATCGTAATAGCTGACAAAATATCCCACATAATTATCCGGGAAAAAAGCCTTGAACTCGCTGGCCAGCTGAGCCGCCAGCGTCTTGTTGTGGGCAATGACCAGAGTAGGCCGCTGTACCTTCTCAATCAGCTTGGCAATAGTGAAGGTCTTGCCCGTACCGGTAGCTCCCAGCAGAACCTGTGCCTCCTGACCGTTCTCTATGCCGGCCGCCAGGTCCTCTACCGCCCCTGGCTGGTCACCCATAGGCTCAAAGGGCGCCACAACCTTAAAGGGAACCGCTTTCTCATTATCAAAATCAATATTATTCAGCTTTGGAAGCATGTACTTTCCCTCCCTGCACATTGCATACGTTTGGAATATAGTATCTACATTGTACCACAAAACAGCAATCATAGCAAAAAAACGCAGCCTCCCGGGGATGATGGAAGGCTGCGTTTTCTAAAGGAGATATATAATTGGTTGATAACTGCCGGAACTAGGGGTCTCCAAACAGCTACCATATATGGTTGATGCTCAGTTAGTATATAGCGCAGAAGCTGCACTATTGCTGTGTACTACTAAGCCAGCATCCAATTAAAACAACAGGGATAATCATCCGTAACAGTGATTACTTGCCCTCCGGCAGCGGCTTGTCCTGCAAAGCATCAAAGCCCTCCTCGCCGGTACGAATCTTCACAACATTGTCCATGGTATGAACGAAAATCTTGCCATCGCCATAGTGGCCGGTGTAGAGAACCTTCTTGGCAACATTGATGATTGCAGTAGGAGCAATCTTGGACACAACGATATCAATCTGTACCTTAGGCACCAGCTTGGAAGCTACGGCAGCACCACGATACATCTGGCCATGCCCCTTCTGGATGCCATAGCCCAGAACACGGGTAACAGTCATGCCGGTAATGCCGATGCGCTCCAGAGCTACCTTCAAGCGCTCGAAACGCTCCTCAGAGGTAATGATAGTTACACAGGAGATATGAGTCTTGTTGGTATCAACAACCTCATCATGGGAAGCAGCAGGAGCAGAGGAAACCTCCACAGCCATATCCTTTGCTTCCTCGGAAGCCTCGCCTACAGGGATAGGAGCCTCGAAAGCATCACCAGTCATGAAGCCTGCATAAGCAGAGGACAGGTTATGCTCGGTAGCATCAAGGCCTGCAATTTCCTCAGCCTTGGTAACGCGGACACCAACAGTAGCCTTCAAAGCGTAGAAGATAACACCCATAACTACAAATACATAAGCGGCAGTAGCAGCCACACCGATAATCTGAGTCAGCAGCATATCTGCGGAACCGCTATAAAGCAGGCCGCCATCCAGTGCAAACACGCCGGTGAGGATAGTACCTGCAGCACCGCAGGCACCGTGTACAGAAATTGCACCAACAGGGTCGTCAATGTGCAGCTTCTGGTCAAAGAACTCAACAGAGAATACAACGATAATACCGGAAATCAGGCCGATTGCAAAGGAACCGGCAATGCTGACCATATCGCAGCCAGCAGTAATGCCCACCAGACCGGCAAGGGCGCCGTTCATGGTCATGGAAACATCAGGCTTGCCGTAGCGGGCCCAGGTTACAAACATAGCAGTTACGGCAGCAACAGCAGGAGCCATGTTGGTGTTCACCAAAATGCTGCCCATAGAAACCAGAGTATCATCACCGGTAGCGCAAACGGTGGAAGCACCGTTGAAGCCGAACCAGCCAAACCACAGGATGAATACGCCAAGACCTGCCAAGGTAAGGTTATGTCCAGGAATACCATTGGAAGTGCCATCAGCGTTGTACTTGCCGATACGAGGGCCAAGCACATAAGCACCAACCAGGGCAGCCACGCCGCCTACCATGTGAACAACGGTGGAACCGGCAAAATCATGGAAGCCCATATCTGCCAGCCAGCCGCCGCCCCAGGTCCAGTGGCCGGTAACTGGATAAACCACCAGGCACAGCAATGCGCTGATAATCAGGTAAGCGGAGAACTTGGTGCGCTCTGCCAGCGCACCGGAAAGGATGGTAGCGGAGGTAGCACAGAAAACTGTCTGGAAAATCAGATAAGCAAAGGCAGGATAACCAGCGTCCTCACCTACATCCCAGTGCTGGAAGAAGAAATCAGGCGTGCCGATGAAGCCTCCAATAGTATCACCAAACATCAGGCTAAAGCCTACAACCCAAAAGAAGATGGAACCAAGTGCCAAATCGGAGAAATTCTTCATGGCGATATTACCGGCGTTCTTTGCCCTGGTCAAACCGCTCTCGACCATGGCAAAACCAGGCTGCATAAAGAATACCAGGCATGCACCAAAGATTACCCACAGGGTATCTGCTGAGGAATAACGGCCGGAGCCATCGGCAGCCAGCGCAACAGCCGGTGCCATCGCAGTCATAAACGCCGCCGCTCCTGTTATAGAAGCTCTAATGCTTTTCATTAGAATCAAATCCTTTCAACTCATTTTTTCAAACAAAAAATGCCTAAACATGAATCTAGCTAAAATTCATATTTAGACACCATCGTCTGCTTGAAGATATATTTTATTATTGCCTCCGGAGGGGCCTGCAGTACCTCGCTCCTAAGATGTACTTAGGATACCACTCTAAAAAAAGAATGTCAATAGTTTTTCTATAATTTCTATGATGTATACATAATACTATCTATGCTATAAAATTATATGATGAATTCTTTCATCCGTTCCACACATCACTATTTAATATTTTATGTTCAGGGTGTTCTTTTTGATGACAATCAGCACATAGCACAAGCAAATTGGATAACTTGTTATCGTATTTATTACCATTGATGTGGTGAACATGCAGCTTGCCTGCTTCCTTTACAATTCTGCCACATTTTGTACACCTATTATTACTCAGATGTCTCAATCTCTTTGAAAGCTCTTGCCAATCATCAGGATATCGATTTATGGGTGCGTTATCGCTTGATTGCATTGGCATAGTGGCAAAGCTTCCCTCATTTCCGTTCTTGTAGTATGCAAAAAATTCTTCAAGGGAAAAATTCTCATAGATAAGGTTTTTCTCTATCCTATTCGCTTGTGAATATTTTTTCCAATCCAATACCTGCAAACAATTTTTGCATACACACATCTTTACATTTTTCTTTTCTACAACCTTATTATTTTCAATCAAGTTTATACGAACTATACCGCTTGTATCGTTTGAAACCACATATCTGCTATATCTTTTTTTCTGCCGCATGTCCAAAAGCGTCCTGCAATCTGCTATATGAAATTTATACCCGCTAGTTTCAGATTTGTAATACTGATAGGATTGATCCCTTATATACAGCAGAACCCTCTTGCCAGCATAAAAAATTCCGTTGGCTCTATACTCTACACTATCATCATCGGCCGATATAGTTATCCCCTCTCTCAGCGGTGGATCTTGCCAGTCAGTCTGCGAGAACATCTTGCCCATATTAAAGTCAACAAAATCTTTATCCTGAATATTCATTTTCCTACGGATAATTTTAAACTCCTCAAATGCAGAAAAATCTATTGACTCCATAAAGGCGCCTCCTTTTTAATATCCCTCATGCAACTCATTTAATTTTTCATCAGCGTTAGTACGAACTCTAAATTCTACACGCCTGGACCTCTCGCTATCTACAACATCATTAACAATAACCGGCTGACTTGAGGACAGTCCATTGGCTGTCATACGAGTAATCATCCATTCCAATTTATCATGCAATTCTTCCTTACGTATAACATAGCTCAATACCGCTTGAGTTCTTAACTGAGATAAATTCATATTATTCAAATACTCGGTCTGCCTGTCAACTGCTCCTTTCCAATGGGGATCCGTGTGACCTTCTATTCTGATTTCCTCAATACTTCCACTATATTTGCTATTATACAATCGATTAATATAGCGTGGTATGAAGTCATTTAATATAGCAACAAACTTCGGGGATAATTCATGAGAACCAGATTCAAACAATACATCTGGCTCCTGAAACCTAATTGAGAGTGTTTTTTCATCTATATCAGCTTTCCATCTAGGCAAATCATCTTTAAATTCATCGTATAACTCCTCGTAAATATAGGCCTTTGCCTCCGCATAATCATTTATTCCCTTTTGCACTTGAAAGATAAAAAAGACCGCTATAAGAAGAAATACCATCATTAACCCAGACATCAAATCTGATATGGACATCCAATGGTCATCTTGTTTTTTCATCATCTAACACCCCGCCGCCCGGTTTGCAAACCATTAACTAAATTAAGAATTTCATTCAACTTATCAGCAATCGGACTATAATCTTTTGCAAACTTAGAACTGATAGTGAGTAAAACACGACCTAAACTTTCCAAAGATTCTGTTAACTTTTTATCTAAATCCTTGCTCAAATTCTCCGAACTCTTCTTTAAATACTCGTTATTATCTTTGTTGATTTGTTCTAAATTATCAGCAACATTTTTTGTAATGGTGAGAGAGCTATCATGCAAACTCTTGGCCATTTTTTCAATTACATCTTTAGTGGCTTTAGATTCCGTCTCCAACATATCTATATTGGATTTAGACATCTCGCGCAGTGCCAATGCAACCTTTTCAATCGCGGCCACAGCCTCATTAGTCTCTTTCTCCACGGAAGATATAGCACTATTCAAATTATCACTTGCTTTTTTACTTAACGCACCAACATTTTTAGAAATTTCGTTTACTTCATCAAGAATCTCATTGGCACTTTCAGATGTCTTTTTGATTCCATTAATTGCATCATTTGACATATTCTGTATCTGTTCTTTATTTAAAGCAACAGCCTCTGTTACAGATTTGGTAATAACTGGAACCATATCTCTTGCCTCTGCCCCCAGTCTGCTAACCTCTGACAGCACACTTGCCATTTTTTCGTTATAAAATTCAGCTGTAACAATCAAATTTGCCATTTTATCAGCATTTACTTTCATGCCGGAACTTGATATTTCAATTTGAGTCAATGAATCTCGAACATCTTTTATACCTTCAAAAATTTCCTTTTGGAGTTCAGTGACTTCTTTTATTGTATCTCTATAATTTTCCTGCCATTCCAGCAATTTTCCCACAGCTATATTGAGCTGCTTAAAATTCTCTCCAAATTGTTCCGTTAACTTGGTATTAAAGTCTTTCATCGTTTCCGTCAAAGCTTCTATAAAGGACTTAGCATTATTTTCAGCCATAGTCTTGGCAAATTCTTGAAACTCCTTAATCAGCTCCTGATTATCATTCCGTGCATTATCCTTTATATTTCTCAATTCATCCCTTACTTCCAAACGCATAACCTTTATCTGACTGATAACGGTATCTTCACCATCGCCTATAATGGCATGTCTTATGTCTTGCAAACTATCAACAATGTTATCAGCCACTCCTGCTGTTTGTGCATCCCTCTGCCGAAAATACATGATTAAATCTTTTATTGACGCATCATCATTAACAACTTCCTTTGCCAATAATTTCTGCTGATTATTCTGCAAATATTTCATATACAGTGAACCAGCCATTCCCACAATAGATGTAATAAATGCTGTTCTCATACCATTCAAAAGATTTGCAACAGACGTCACTGCATCTCCTTTAACATCAAAATCAAACAATCCTATAGAAATGCCGATAAAAGTTCCCAAAACACCTAACGCAGATACAGTTCTCGGCTCATCGTAATCACCAAAAGGATTTTGCGATATCTCATCTTTAAAATTAGGCAATCCTTTAAGAAACATCCATCCTACAATCACTGATACGAAAATTAATGTAGTACCATAATCATTAACAAATTCTCCCATATAATCTTCCCCTCATAACAAACGCGTAAAAACACTATATAACAATATTCTAGCAAAATTATTATATAAGTCAATATTCCTATCTTTTATTTATCGTAGCAACAAAATATAATTTCAACTTGCAATTTACGATATAAATTCAACAATCATAAATTTTCATTATAGAAATTTAAAGTAAAAAAATGCGGCGTTCCTCTCTTTCACTGAGAGATTTCGCCGCATTTTTTATCAATGTTTGTTTTACTTATAGTTCTCAATGAAGAACCGCAGCCTTTTTTAATATATCTTTGACTTCCTCGACAGACAAGTCAGTAATTCTGGCAATAGTTTCATAAGACATGTTATCCCTAAACATATTTAACACTACCTGTGTTTGTGTTTTCATTATACCTTCTTCCAAAGCTGCTGCTCTTATACTATCTCTTTCCAAATCCAAAACATATTCCTGGTCAAACAAAGTCAGCATAATATCCTCAACCTCCTTCTCACGTTCACTCAAGTATTCCTCAAGAAGATTTCTATCACGGCAAATCCTGATAATCTCTTTTGCCGCTGTCAATGTCCTGCCATACAATGCCACCTGCTCGTTGAATACCCTGCAAAAGCCTATGTACTGATTGATAATGTCATCACTATCATGAAGATAAATAACCTTCACCTTAGCATCTATACAGCAGTCTGTAGCAGGGAAAAATTCATCTTTCAGTGACAATACATCGGGATAGCTTCCCTTGTCGCCAGTGTAAATGACATACAGCTCAGGCTTTGGCATGTCAGCCTTATGGCTGCCATACAGCTTAATTTTCTTTTCCCTGAAGTATTCCTGATATGTATCCATCAAATACATCAGGGAGCGGATAACGATATTGGGCGACCATGTTGATTGGCTTCCACCAGTATCAGCAACTGATTGCCCCTAACCATGAAGCCCAGGTCATTATAGATGCCGTTCATCAGGATTGACTTCAACGTCACAATATTCAAATCATCTGCCGTAATGGTTGTATCATCCGGGTGCAGTGCCTGATACATCTGCAAAAGGTACTTCTTCTGAGAAAACAAGTCCCTAAATACTGTGTCTTTCACTGCCAGTTTCATTTTTTTCTATGAACCAACATAACACCCCCACTTAATCTATCCACACTTATATTCTACCAAAATGCTGTCTTATACGCAAACTTTTATCTTTCATTACTTTTGGAAAATATTCCGTTAAATATCTTTCGATTACGATATTATAAATTTTGTTTTTCTCTTTTTTATCTGTTATAATAGTATATATTAAAAAAAATGTATTTTACAAGGTTGTGATAGTATGATTATTAGAGAACTTTATCTAAAAAAGATACGACCGTTTATTAATAAGGACATTGTAAAAGTCATAACAGGCATCAGGCGCAGCGGAAAATCCATCATGCTGCTTATGATACAGCAGGAACTATCCCGTCAAGGGATTTTGCCAAGCCAGATACTCCACCTTAACTTTGAAGACATGGCCAATGCCAATCTATGCAACGCACAAAATCTCAATCAATGGGTAACAGAGCGCGCAAAGGAAATAACTGGCAAAGTCTATCTGTTCCTGGATGAAATACAGGAAGTAAAGGAATGGGAGAGAGCCGTCAACTCATTGCGTGTTTCCGTGGATATAGACATTTACATCACAGGTTCTAACGCCAAGCTGTTATCAGGAGAACTTGCCACATACCTGGCTGGCAGATATGTGCAATTTACCATATATCCATTTTCCTATCAGGAATTTCTCCTGGCAAACAACGCAGAAGATGATGCCAAAATATTCCAGCAATATCTTTTACAGGGGGGGATGCCTTTTCTCCTTAACCTGTCTTATCAGCCAGATGCTTCAAGGCAATATCTACATGACATTTATAACTCGGTTATGCTGAAAGACATTATTCAGCGCAACAAGCTGCGGGACGCAGACCTGCTGGAGCGTATCCTGCTTTATACCCTCAGCGGCATAGGCAATACATTCAGTGCCGCAAGCATTACTAAATATCTAAAAAGTGAAAACCGCAAAACATCCAATGACACAGTGCTGTCATATCTGAATGCCTGTACCTCTGCTTATCTCCTGACCAAAGTGCCACGCTGGGATTTGCAGGGCAAGAAACTGCTGTCCATAAATGAAAAATACTATATTGCTGACATCGGTATTCGCGAAGCTATCTATGGCAACAATATGCGAGATATTAATCAGGCATTGGAAAATATCGTATGCCTGGAGCTTTTAGCCCGTGGCTACAAGGTCATGATTGGCAAAATCGGTGACTATGAAATAGATTTCATAGCAGAAAAAAAAGGTACCCGTATGTACATACAGGTAACCTATCTACTAGCCAGTGAAGATACTATAAAGCGTGAATTTGGAGTGTACGATTATGTAAAGGATAATTACCCCAAGTATGTCTTATCAATGGATGAACTGGATTTCAGCCGCAACGGCATCCGGCATGAAAATATCCGCAACTTTCTGCTACGCAACGATTGGTAGATTTTCAAGCTTGCTCGTAAAGTTAGACTGATTACCTTGGTCTCGTACAGCAGAGTATAGTTGATAACTATGTGCATATCTGTTCAGACAAAGAGAGGGGCAAGTTGGGGCTGTACCTATAGAAAACCTTTGTTGTGCCTCGGTGCTTAGCGATACG
>CAMFES010000028.1 GCA_945949525.1 uncultured Veillonellaceae bacterium | reverse complement strand
GAAATCTTTAATTTCTGAGTAAGAGTTTTATCAGCAGATACCCCATTGCCAGCTATTTCAACCAGACTTCCTTCGGCAGCAGCAGAATAAGCATCTACATTTCCCAACGCCAAGTCACTACCTTCTATTTTGATAGTACCAGCCTGAAAAGAATGCTTTGCACTAAGCCCCTTTACAACGGCAGTATCCTTTGCTCCAAGAATAAACTTTGCATTGCCAGTATCCTTTGTTCTGTACACTTCCAAAACATTTCCAGATGAATTGGCACTATCAACAATTTTAATATCTCCATAATATGCCTGCGGATCTGCCCATTTTTCAGCATTACCAATCTGTATGATATTGTTTTTTACAACATCAGCCTTTAATATAGTAGATGCACTGGAACCACACTTGATAATAATAAATTTACCCTCAATGCTATTCCCTTCAACCAGCTGAGCCTTGAGGGGATTGTCTATCTCTCTTGTAACTTTAGCTTCACCTTCACCTTCCTCAATTTTTATTTTATCCGCACTTAAATTATTACCCTCTTGTATCCACCAACCTACCTGCGCTCCCACCTCAATATCCTCTGCACTGGCAACGCCACAATCCACAGTGTACACATTCCCAGCGACCATCAACCCCAGCAACACCTGAGCTGCCAAAGCCTTCTTTTTCCCCTTTAACATAATTACCTCTCCTCTTATTGTATAATTTCAAAAATAAAAACACAGTTTGCCGATATACGCCTCGTGAGGCTCATTCATAGGCCAAATATACCAGCATTTCTTTACAATCCCACTATACCAAATCAAAACTCCCTATGAAACACTTCCAAACAATGTAGAAGCACCGTTACATGAATAAAAATTTAAGCATGTAACACCGCTTTATTTTTTCCAGATTTTTTCATATTTTTCTACGCACAAAAATAGAGGCTACCGACTAATCCCTAGCGCGACAGCCCCTTATCCTTCAACCGCCATTATGCAATTCAATCATGAGAAGGCATGATTGCTATTGAATTTCCCGAACCTTGTCCCCCAGGTCTTTTTCCAGCACATCAAAAGCAGAAATAAAACTCCCCCTTTATAGCAAATGCAAATTCGGCAAGCCGTGCAAAATACGCATATAATTCCTAAAAAGATTCACCGAATTTTGCAAAAGTTCTTTATTATATAGGCACTTCCATCTATCCATTACACCAAAACTGTTATAAAATGAGCATAGGAAATTTCTTGTCCATCTACATAGATGGATACCCTGCTGGCAATATGGGGAATTAACGTTTTTCTTTGATTGAGGTTGCTAATATGGTATAATAATGACAGGAGCTGATGTCTATGAGCAATAGGGCACAATTAGAGAGGATGCCAGAAAGCTCAATCCGATTGATGACGCGTTATTCATAGTGATGTCTGAGGAATTGGAATTTTGCCAGGAGATGCTGAGTGTTCTATTGAGTGATAACAAGCTGATCGTGGTGTGCCATAATCCTCAGAAGGTCATGAAAAATCTGCAGGGACGTTCCTGCACCCTTGATTTGGAGTGTATACTGGGTGATGGCCGTCACGTAGGCGTAGAAGTCCAGAAGGCTGATGACGATGACCACCAGCGCCGTGTGCGCTATGATGGCTCGTTATTATCCACCAATGTAACTGAACCTGGGACGAAGTTTGGTGATGTGCCGGACGTCATAATGATATTCATATCCAAGTTTGACATTTTTGGCGGTGGCCATAGCAGGTATCATGTGGACAGAATAGTCCGGGAGATGAATATGCCGGTGGATAATGGCTTTCAGGAAATATACATCAATGCAAGTGCAGACGATGGCACCGATATAGCAGATTTGATGAAGATTTTCACTATGGATAATGAGTATGACGATGAACGATTTCCTGCAACGTCAAAAATAAAACGCAGATTTAAGGAAACTGATGAAGGGGTGAGTAAAATGTGTGATATTATTGAAAAATACAAAAATGAAGGCCGCGCTGAAGGACGTGCCGAGGGAATTGCGACTGGACGTGCTGAAGGACGCGCCGAGGGACGCGCTGAAGGACGTGCCCAGGGCGCAGCAGAAAAAGAGCATTCCATGATCATCAGCATGCTAAAAAACAAAATCAGCATGGAACAGATTATCAGTATCACCGGCCTGACAATGGAGAAAATTACCAGCATAGGCAAACAAGCTGCTGTACTCTGATAAAAACAAACATACATAAGATAATGCACTCCCCCATTAGGAAAAGATTTCCCCTTGGGGGAGCTTTTTTGTATCCTCGGCATGGGCCCACAAAAATAGAGGCTACCGACTAATCCCTAGTGCGACAGCCCCTTATCCTTCAACCGCCATTATGCAATTCAATCATGAGAAGGCATGATTGCTATTGAATTTCCCGAACCTTGTCCCCCAGGTCTTTTTCCAGCACATCAAAAGCAGAAATAAAACGCTCCCGTATCAGTACCAGCATTTCATTGACCTTATCCTCATCATATATATGGATAGACATATTACGCCTTTTCAGCATCATCAGCCAAACAGGCTCATCATTGATAAATCCATGCTTATACGCAAGCTGCAATATCTCCCTTGGCGAGCCTGTTTCTGCACCTGACACACCATGCAGGCGCAGCACCTCCATCACTGCCTTCCAGGCCAGCTCAAAAGTAAGATTAAATTGGCTCACAACGCCAGTACGATAAATCTCATCGTGTTCTGCCATGCCGAAATCAGCACGCCGCAATACACGCAGGCAATTTGAAAAATTATCCAACTTTTTCATATATAATGATACCATCCCTTTCTATTTCATGCTTCAAGTCTTCAGAAATCCCCATATCCAATTCCACGACATCAAACATGAGCAAGGAATAAACCTTTTCCTTTATATCCCAATAAAAATCGTCAAAATCGCCACCAAGAACAGCAATATCAACATCGCTTCTCTCACGGTGGCTTCCTCTGGCACGGGAGCCAAACAATATAACTTTTTCGACGCCTCTATCCTGCGCAAATTTTCTAATATCCTTCAGTACCACTTCAGGAAGATTATACTGCATACCATCCACCTGCCTTATACACTTGCGTTTTTCAGCATTATAATATCACATTTTCTGCAAGTATAGCAAATGCAAATTCGGCAAGCCGTGCAAAATACACATATAATTCCTAAAAAGATTCACCGAATTTTGCAAAAGTTCTTTATTATACAGGCACTTCCATCTATCCATTACACCAAAACTGTTATAAAATGAGCATAGGAAATTTCTTGTCCATCTACATAGATGGATACCCTGCTGGCAATATGGGGAATTAATGTTTTTCTTTGATTGAGGTTGCTAATATGGTATAATAATGGCATTTGATGAAGATTTTCACTGTGGATAATGAGTATGACGATGAACGGTTTCCTGCAACATCAAAAATAAAACGCAGATTTAAGGAAACTGATGAAGGGGTGAGTAAAATGTGCGAGATTATTGAAAAATACAAAAATGAAGGACGTGCTGAAGGACGCGCCGAGGGACGCGCTGAAGGACGTGCCCAGGGCGCAGCAGAAAAAGAGCATTCCATGATCGTCAGCATGCTAAAAAACAAGATCAGCATGGAACAGATTATTAGTATCACCGGCCTGACAATGGAGAAAATTACCAGCATCGGCAAACAAGCTGCTGTACTCTGATGATGCCTTGCCCTGCTGTAAAGCTAATCAAGTGAATATTGCTCAACATTCTAAAAGCCGCAGATTTAAAACTGCGGCTTTTATGATTTTATTATGACGCCTCCGTCAGCACCGTTTCCACAATGCACTGGTTTCGTCCGTGATTTTTTGCATAGTAAAGCGCCTTGTCCGCCCGCTCCTGCATGGCCTTCTCCGAATCCTCCCCGCCTGTATGCCAGTAGCTGACACCTATACTGCAGGTTATCTGCCTGCCCTCCAGCAGTACAGCCTCTTCCAGCTCACTGCGAATCTTCTCCGCCAGCTCCCATGCCTCCATCAGCGTGTACATGGAGCAAATCACCATGAATTCCTCACCGCCATAGCGGATAAAGGTATGCCTTGCATCAAGATTGTGGCGCACGATGTCCGCCATGCCCTGTAGCACCTGATCACCTGCGGCGTGGCCATAGGTATCATTTACAGACTTGAACTTGTCTATATCCAGCATCAGCATGGCAAAGGGCAGCTTGCTCTCCTCCGCTGCCCGTACCAGCTCCGGCATAACCTCTGCCATCTTGATGCGGGTAAAGCTTCTGGTCAGAGGATCCACCTGGGCCTTGTGCTTCTCACTGATAACCTCCTGCTCCAGCTGCCTGTTCTCCACCTTGAGCCGATGCTCCTCCTTGATAATACGGTTCATCATGTACAGCACCGAAACAAGCATCGGAACAAGCATCATATTGCCCCACGGATTCTGAAGGGAAATAACGTGGAAATATACCCCAATAAAATAGGCAATATAAAGAACTGCCGTGGAGCAGACTGCAGCCGCCAGCCGCACATTGTAGGAATGCTCGACCTCATCATGCCGCGGCGAACTCCACAGAAGGCTGCTCAGCAGCAACAGGCTCATGCCGTTCCACATAAAATCCACTGCCAGCACCCGCTCCAGCCCGGCTGTTTCACTGATATCCAAAAGTACCGCCAAAGCCGGAATAACAATACTGCCGCCGATAGCCAGCCTGGCGGTATTCTCAAAGCGGCCATCCAGTCGCTGGTAGACCATGAGCATCAGCGGCAGAGGCTGTGCATACAGCATCAGCAAGGAAATATAGTACCAAAAGGAAAGATTATCGTACAGCAGGAACACCGTCCATGAATCCGCCGCCATGCGAACTATGCCAATCACCAGGAACAGGATAACGATAAAATGGGTCAGCTGTCCCTTGCTTTTTTCAATCCAGTAGTGCATTGCCAGCATGGCAATCACCACTATGGAGAAAAACATCAGCAGCAGGCTGGCACTGTCATGCTGGAAAATCCTCTGGGTCAGCAGCAGGCTGTCATCTACTGACAGCTCCTTCAGATTGAACAGATCCTCCTGCTTTTCGCTGTAAACCTGAAAGCTTATGTGGCCGCCTGGATAGCTGGGCGGCAGGTTGACCATGTGCCATCTGGTGCCATAGATGTGATTGCCGCGAAAAACATCCTGACTGTCATAAATCATATCATCATCGAGAAAGACGCGCACCGACTGATTTTCCGTCACAAAGAACAGCACCGGGCTGTTAAAATGAATCACCTTGGGCAGTCTGGTACTCAGCAGGATACAGTTGGTATCATGCCTCAGCTCCGGCTGCTTGTCCTGGTCGTATAGCTTCCATCTCTTGTCGTTGTACATCATGTTGGCATTCAGGTTGGTGAGGGTAATCACATTTGGCTCAACATGGCCTGATTCGTAATATTTCCATGTGCCATCCAGCGGCACGGCCTCGCAGGCTCCATGCAGCCATGTCCCCTGCCCCAGCAGGATAGACAGTGCCAACAGCAGATACAGGGAACATTTTTTGACAGGCCTTGCCCATTTCTCCATCATCACTCTACCTCCCTTTCAACCACATCGGTTTTGTAGGAAAAAAACGCCCCCTGCAGCTCAGGATAAATGTGCCACACAGTGGCCATGAATTTCTGCCAGGCACCTTCCCGCGGCAGCCTGCCGTCAAAATAAATTCTGAAGCAGTTGTGGAAGGTTTCATGAATGCCCTGGTCATAGGCTGAAATCTGCGATGTACGTATGGAGCCGGCCGCCTCCAGCATGATGCCATAGGGATTCTGGCCTGCCAGAAAATCCATGCCGTATCCCTGCTCGGCGGCCAGCTTGCCCATGATCTGCCTATCGTTGACGAACTCTGCATCGGATTTTGCCATATCCATAAGCACATCCTTGTCAAGACAGATGGTGCGCATAATATCCGCCACCAGCTCCTGATTGTCCGTGTGCCTGCCGGCAAAAATCCAGGTGCCGCCCCAGAAGGATGGCTCCGGCCCGGAGCAGACACCCCATTTGCCATAGGTATCTGTGCCCCCCAGGCTTTCATCCTGCGATAAAGGTATCAGGGCATGCTTTATCAGCCAGGCAGGGCCAAAATAGCAGAAGGAATCTCCCCTTACCTGCCTGTTCCAGCCCGTTTCCCACAGGCCATAAGGATAGTTGTAGCCATTATTCTCAAACCGCTGTGTCTGGCTTATCCACGCCTCCATGTGGGGAGCTATCTCAAAATACCCTTCCTTGGTAATCCATGGCTTTTCCGTGCCTGACCAGTACACCCTGTAGGTATCCATATACCCCGGCAGCATGTGGCAGCCTGCCTGCTTTATGAGAGCTGCGGTGCGCTCGAAGGCCTCCCAGGTCTTGACATGCTCCTGTACCAGATCAGGGTCGTCACTGCCCAGCACCCTTTTGGCAATATCCCGCCGGTAGATCATCACACCGGGAGCGGCCTGCCAGGATACGCCCCGCAGACGTCCGTTCCTGTCCGTGGCCAGCTCCCTGGTGTATGCGAAGGCGTCGCTCAGCTCCTTCTCCTCTATGCCCAGCCTGTCAAGAGCCATGGATACATCTTCAGCCTCGGTGTACTTGCGGATGTAATCGGATTCCGTCAGAAAAATATCCACATTGTCATTGGAGTTCAGGTTGTCCATCTGCAGCGCCTTGTCCAAGGTGTGCTGGTAAACATGATTGGTATATGGCACCACAATCCACCGCACCTTGACACTGCCTATCATCTCCGTTTCAGGGTTGTAGGCCGGATAATGCTTCGTCAGAAGCTCCCGGAAGCTGTTGTCCCAGCAGTAAATGTTCAGCACCCTGCCCGGCGTAAAGGTCCTGTACACGTAAAAACCGCAGGCACAGATAAACAGCAGTACCACCGCTATCAGCGTGTACCTCTTATGCTTTGTCAGAATCCCCATTCTTGCTCCCTCCCGTCACATACGCACATCCGGCACATCAAATCACAGAATCATCATTAAATCATAATTGAATTGTCTAACAATCATCTCTATAACGGATATATTTTATTAATTAAACTTTTATAAGACTATTTTACCAGCAAAAATGAAAAAATGCACCATGTTTTCCCAAGACTGAAGCATTTGCCCCAAAAAAATCATATTTTTTGAAACAAAATTACAAACACAAAAAATAACCTCCGCCAGGTGGTAGGTGCCATGGGGATTTTACCCGATAAAAGCACATATCACCAGACGGAGGTCAGGTTTTAGTCCAATCGTATTATTGGAGGGCGTTACACAAGACAAGCATTATAGCAGCCCTACTTGTGGCCGCTGCAGCAGGAACAGCCGCCCTGTCCCACGCCGCTGTCCCCACCGTCAGGGGAGCTGCCGCAGGCATCACAGCCACAGCAGTCATGCTTGCCGGTGCGCATATTGTTTACCACATGGCGGCCTGCCAGAAACAGCAGTACCAGAAGAATTAAACCGATTACGTAAGTAGCCATAAGGCAGACCTCCCATCAAAACACATACTATAAAGCGTATACTATAAAACGCGTACTATCGAAATGCATCAAATGCATCAAATGCGTCAAATCAGAAGCCCAGCAGGCTTCCCACCTGATATACCAGCAGGGAAACAACCCAGGCCAGCACGAACATATACACAGCCGCAAAGGCCATCCACTTCCAGCTGCCGGCCTCCTTCTTTATGGTACCCAGGGCGGTAACGCAAGGGGTATACAGCTGGGAGAATACCATGAAGGCCAGGGCGGAAAGCGGTGTAAAGGCAGTGCCCATGCCAGTCTGCATCATGGCCTCGGCAGTTTCGATAGCATCCTCTGCCTCGGCGGACACATCAGGCAGGCCATAAAGGATACCAATGGTGGAAACCACGGACTCCTTGGCCAGAATGCCGGATACGGCGGCCGCACCAGCCTCCCAGGTACCAAAGCCGTGCCAGGTGAACAGCGCACCTACAGCGGCGCCGATGGAGGCCAGGAAGCTGTCACTCATATCCTCTACCATGCCCTCTCCGTTGAAGGCTCCCAGGAACCAGATGATAACACAGCCCACGAAGATAATCGTACCGGCCTTGACCAGATAGCCCTTGCCCTTATCCCAGGTTTCCAAAAGAACCGTTTTCATATCAGGCATGCGGTATGGAGGCAGCTCCAACAGGAAGGTGGAGTTTTCGTCCTTGAATGTGGTATTGGAAAGGAGCTTGGTAGACACGATGGCCATGACAACACCCACCACATACATGGCAAAAACCACGTTGGCTGCATTATCCGGGAAGAACATGGCCGCAAAAAGCGCCATAATAGGCAGCTTTGCGCCGCAGGTCAAAAACGGGGCGGCCATAATGGACAGCATGCGGTCCTTTTCAGAATCCAGCGCCCTGGCACCCATAATGGAAGGAACGCCGCAGCCAAAGCCCATCATCAGCGGCATTACGCCCTTGCCGGTCAGTCCGACGCGGCGCATAACAGGGTCCATAACAAAAGCCACCCGGGCCATATAGCCCGTACCATCCAAAAAGCTCAGACAGAAGAACAGGATGAAAATCAGCGGCACAAACACCACTACGGAACCGACACCGCCGATGATGCCATCCAGCACCAGCGACTGCATCCAGTCTGCCACCTCCAGGGAGCCCAGGGCTGCGGAGGCCGCATCCGTCACATCGCCGCCAATGAACTCCTCCAGCGCATCGGCCAGAGGCTGGCCTATCCATTCAAAGGTAATCTGGAACACGGCATACATGATAGCCAGGAAGGCCGGAATGGCCAGAACGCCATTGGCCAGCACCTTGTCAATCTTCTCCGAAAGGCTGGTGCCCACGTTGGAAAACTCCACCGCTTCCTTCAGAATAGAATCTATAAAATCATAGCGAAGCTCAATCAGCTGCTCCTGGCGCACCTTTTCATCCTGAACCCTGGCCTCAATCTCATGCACCCTGTCAATATGCGCCCTCAGGGCCTCGCTAGGGCCGTAGCCGTCCATGGAAATTGATGTAAATACATTCAGCATGTTCTTCAGGCTCTTGCCATCACGGGCGATGGTCAAAAGCACAGGATAGCCAAGAAATGCCTCCAGCTTCTTTACATCAATCTTGACGCCCCGCTTTTCGGCCTCGTCCTGCATATTCAAATCCACAATCAGGGGAATCCCCTGCTCCAAAAGCTGCAGCGTCAGGTAGAGGTTGCGCTCAATATTGGCGGAATCCACCACATCCACCACCAGGTCCGTATGGGTGGTCAAAAGGTAATCAATGACGATCTTCTCCTCCGGAGAACGGGCATTGATGCTGTAGGTACCCGGCAGGTCAACAATCATGATGTCCTTGTCATTGTGGCGGACATAGCCAACCTTCTTATCAACGGTAACACCGGGCCAGTTGCCGATTTTCTGCCTTGCCCCCGTCAGCTCATTAAAAATTGTAGACTTACCTGTATTGGGATTGCCGGTAAGTGCAACAGACAAACTTGTACTCATTATATCAGAACTCCTTTCGCATTGACAGTCAAATCGCTGTTACCTGAATATTGGCAGCATCCTTGCGACGGATTGCCAGATGATAGGAGCGCAGTCCGATAGCCATCGGGTCACCCAAAGGAGCGCTGCGCAGTACGTTTACCTTTGTGCCGGGCAGCAGTCCCATGGTCATCAGCCTTTCCTTCAGGCCGGAATCAGCAATGCTATCCACTCTCAAAACCATACCGGTCTTGCCGTCTTTCAATGTCATGATTATCCCTCCAATAAATTAAATATAATGATAAAATATCTTAATATAAAATAATAACAATTCTCAAAAGCACCTATATTATGATAATATTTATCACTATCATTGTCAAGAGTTATTGATAATTTTTTTCATTTCAAAAGATTTACTGATTCACTTGCAAACTGACGGCCATCGGCTTAGAGCCTCCTGCCAGCGGCATCGAGAGAAAAAGCTGCAAAAAAATCAGGGCCGCCGCAGGAATTTTCTCCCTGACAGCAGCCCTGATTCAAAAGGCTGTATTCACATACATCTACAATATTCACGCATACATTTTGCATATATATCTGCATATATTGCAGAAGCCTTGTACCATGCCTGCCAAAGTCAGACCACCAGCCAGGCTATTGGCCCGACTGTCAGCCCCTGCCCTTTTTATAGGCCTCCGCCAGAAGCTGCACAGGATGGTATGCCACCTGGGGCAGATGATTCTGCACAATGCCGTCAGTTATGTGCATGCGGCAGCTTGGGCAGCTGGCGCAGACATAATCAGCATGGGTGGCCTCGATATTACGGCATTTGCGGTCATTAATCTGCCGCGACAGCTCATAGTGGGACATGCAGAAGGAACCACCTGAGCCGCAGCAGCGGTCATGCTCCTTCATCTCCACGAATTTCAGGCCCGGGATTGACTTCAGCACCTGACGCGGCTGCTCCGTCACCTTGATACCCCGCACCATGTGACATGGGTCGTGCATGGTGACGGTCTTGTCCAGACTGCCCAGATTATCCGTCCGATAGCCTGTTTCCACCAGGAACTGGCTGATTTCACGCACCTTGTCAGACAGCCTCTGTGCCCTGGCCTGCCACTCCGGCTCGTCCTTCAGCCACTTGGGATAATCCTTCAGAGCCTCCACGCAGGAACCGCAGGAGCCTACGATGTAGTCCGCATCATAGCTCTCAAAAACCTCGATATTGTGCTTGGCCATCTCGTTGGCCAAATCAAAGCAACCGGCCACATGGACAGGTGTACCGCAGCAGTGCTGCTTGCCTGGCAGAATCACCTCGTTGCCGTTCTCCTTCAGCACCTGGATGGTGGCCCGTCCGATATCCGTGTACATAAAGTTGATGGTACAGCCGGTAAAGAAGGCCACCCTGCGCCTGGCGCCCTCCACCTTGATAACCTCCGGGAACTCGCTCCGGAGAGGCGTGGAAGCCAGCGGTGCCGTAGCCCGATTCGGATCCATGCCCGGCACAGGAAAACGGGAATACACGGCGTTTTTGTCCGGAATATCCTTGAAGGTGAGCCAGCCGAACATGCCACCCATCCTGAGAGCCGCGTTGAACAGCGGACGGTTGCTCAGGAGCTTAAACACCGTACTCTTGACAGGATGCAGGCCACGGGCCTTCACCGCCGCATTGCGCCCCCGCAGGATGAGGTCATCCGCCTTGACTCCGCACGGGCAGTTGGCAGAACAGGTCTTGCAGTTCAGGCACATCCCCATAATGCTGTCAAATTCCTCGCTGATAGGCAGCTTGCCGCTCAGCACCGCCTGCATCAAGGAAATCTTGCCCCTTGCTACGGAAAACTCTTTTTTAGTTTCACGATAAATCGGACAGCCGGCCTGACAGTTGCCGCATTTCATGCAGTTGGCCAGCGCATCATCAATATCCTTCAGCAGAGTGGTGTCCTGGCTGTTCAGTGCCTCTGCCGTCAACTTGTTTTCAGCCATAATCAACACTCTCCTAACAGCTTGCCTGGATTCAGAATCAGATTCGGGTCAAGGGCCCGTTTAACGGCCTTCATGGCATTCATGCCCTCCTTGCCATGCTGCTGCTCCATCCATGGCAGCTTGCCCAGGCCGATGCCATGCTCTCCGGACAGGGTGCCGCCCAGAGCCAGCGCTCCCTTGAAGATATCATCCATGGCATCATGCACCCGCTTCATCTCGTCCTCATCCCGTAAATCGCACACGATAGTAGGATGCATATTGCCATCACCGGCGTGGCCAAAGGTGCCGATGGTTACATTGTGGTCCTTGGAGGCCTTGGTTACAATCCGCAGGAAATCAGGAATCTTGCTTCTCGGAATGGTGGCATCCTCCACAAAGGTGGTAGGGCGCAGCTTGGCCAGGCATGGCAGGGCCATGCGGCGGGCGGTCCAGAGCTGTTCCTTATGCTCGGCGGATTTTGCCAGCGTCACCTCACGGGCATTGTTGGCCTTCAGCACCTCCAGCACCTTGGCCTTTTCATCCTCCACCACGATAGGATTGCCATCCACCTCAATCAAAAGGATGGCATCTGCATCCACCGGCAGCCCTACATGGGTAAAGTCCTCAACGGTGCGGATGGTGGCATTGTCAAGAATCTCCAGGGTAGCCGGGATAATCTTGGCCGCAATGATGCCTGATACGGCCTTGCCTGCATCATCAATGGAATCAAACACGGCAATCATGCTCTTGGTAGCCTCCGGGGCAGGCAACAGCTTCAGAAGAGCCTTGGTGACGATGCCCAGAGTTCCCTCGGAGCCGGTAAAGAGCTTGGTCATGTCATAGCCGGACACGTCCTTGACATTTTTGCCGCCGGTATGGATAATATCGCCGTTGGCGAGAACGACCTCCAGCCCCTGCACATAATTTTTGGTGATGCCGTATTTCAGTCCCCGCAGCCCGCCGGAATTCTCCGCAATGGTGCCACCAAGGCTTGCAGTCTTTACTGTGCCTGGATCCGGCGGATAAATCAGTCCGAACCGGGCGATGTGGTCATTGATATCCTGTACGATGACACCTACCTCCACCTCAGCAATCAGGTTTTCCAGATCCACGTCAACAATCTTGTCAAAGCGGAGCATCAGAAGCACGATACCCCCCTTCAAAGGAGCCGTACCTGCAGACAGGTTGGTGCCGGAGCCGCGGGGATACACAGGTATCCTATGCGCGTTGGCAAATTTCATAATCTCCGAAACCTCCTGTACCGTCCCCGGTGACACCACCACATCCGGCATGTAGGAATGCCCCGGCGTAGCATCGTAGGAATACTCATACAATGCCTCCGGGGAATGCAGAACATGTTCCTTTCCCACAATTTTTTCCATGGCTTCGATTAATTGTGTTTTTTCCATAACTACCTCTCCTTTTGCCGCCCAAAAAACAACCTACCACTCGACTACGATGTAGTCAGATATATCTGGCAGCAACCCTTTCTACACCGTCAGGCTGCTCCCTTACCCACTCTGCAAAGCTCATACCGCTCTCTGCCACCGTCTTGCCCAGCTCCACCAGAAAATCAGGCACCTCGGTCTCAAGAATCACCCCTGCTTCCTTGCCGAATACCTCCTGTCCCTGGGCATCACAGCCGTTGAGATACAGCAGCCACGCAGACTGCCTGTCCTTGACTGCCCCCCTGAAGCCCAGCGGAACAACCTGCGGCGTAGCGCAGGAGCCAGGACAGCCGGAAATATGGATTGCCGGCAGAGCCCCGTCAGGAATCCCCGCCTTCTGCACGGCCTCGGCACAGCTCTTCAAAAGTGCCTGGGAGTCCCGTACCCCTTGCTGACAGATAGCGCCGCCGATGCAGGCCGATGCCATCTCAAAGAGGCTGGCCGCGCTGTCACCGTCCGTCATATCTATCATCCTCTGCGCCTCTTCCGCAGTCAAGTTCACTATATAAGCGGTTTCATCCAGCGCCAGGCGTATCTCCGCCCCCTCGATATCCTGCAGGGCATCACTGACCTGGCAGAATACCTCCGGTGAAGGGCAGCCTCCCAGCGGATGCCATACCACGCTGTACAGTCCCGGCTGCTTCTGTGGGATAGCCCTGCGATGCTCCAGCGTGCCGCTGCCGCTCTTTTCAATCCTTTCCTCCTGAACCTCAAAGGAGAAATCATCGGTGCCCTCAACCTCGGCCAGCTTTTCCTGAAAAGCCTCATAATACTTCTCAGGGCCGCCCAGGGTTTCCTGCATGTAGCGGCTCCTCGCCCTGGCGCGGTTCTCGTAGTTGCCATAGGCACGGAACATCACCCACATGGCGCGGACATACTTCAGGATATCCTTTGGCTCCACGGCCTCGCCTACCTTGACGCCCACCTTCGGATTCGGCCCGATGCCACCGGCACTGTACACATCGAACCTGCCGTCAGGCCGAGCCACAAAGCCCAAATCCCGCATGGTGGCATGGGACTGATTCTTCGGGGAGCTGGAAAAGCCGATTTTGTACTTTCTCGGCATTTTCTCCGCGTTGATAAACTGCATGGCGTACTGACCTACCGCCTCTGCATAAGGCATAACGTTAAAATACTCATCCGCATCAATGCCGGACAGAGGGGAGCAGGTGGTATTGCGCGGAAAATCGCCGCCACCGCCCACGGTAACGATGCCCACCTGCAGGGCATCCTCCATAATCCTGCACACAGGCTCCAGCCCCAGGTTGTGCAGCTGAACTGTCTGACAGGTGGTGAACTTTATCTTGTCCACCTCGTACTTCTCCACCTCACCTGCAATAAAAGCCATCTTTTCCCTGGTCAGGCGTCCTGCCGGCATCCTGAGCCGCAGCATGCTCTTCGGCTCATCCCCCTTCTGGGCATAGCTGCCAAATTTACCGGAAATCCCTTTATATTCGGCACGCTTCAGCTCACCGGCATAATACTTCCTGGCAGCCTCCTGAAAAACCTTCATATCCTCTTTCCATGCTTCAGCGGGAATCATCTTCATATACAAGCACCTCTCAAAAAACAACACACACAGGCCCCGCCACCTGCCAGCCCAAAGCGGCAGAGCGGAAAGCCCGCAGCAGAATTGCAGAATTTTATTTTCTGCATTAACAACTATACTAAAATACTTATTCGCCACAAAAATAAAAATCCCTGCTTAACACAGGGATTTTTTTACAACTGCCGAATATTTTACATAATTCCGACTATATGCTGCACAATCAGGGAAACCACCGCTACAGCAATCCAGCAGCACAGCCCCAGGGCAATCGGGCGCAGGCCGTTTCTTACCAGGGACATGAGGTTTGTGTTCAGGCCGATGGCTGCCATGGACCAGACAATGCAGAACTTGCCGAAATCTCCCATCCCCTTGCTCAGCTCCACTGGCAAAATGCCGCTGGTATTCACAACGGAGGCCACCACAAACCAGAGGATAAAGAAAGGAAAAATCCGCTTCAGCTCAAAGCCCTGCCCCTCCGCCTTGGCCTTTTTGGCCGTCAGCACAGCAAAGAACAGGCACACCGGCACTATCATCAGGGCGCGGGTCAGCTTGACGATAGTCGCATAGCTTCCGGCCGCCTCGCTGTAGGAATACCCTGCCGCCACCACCGAGGACGTATCGTTAATGGCAGTGCCCGCCCACATGCCAAAGCCAAAATCAGACATGCCGATAAGGTGTCCCAGGAAAGGGAAGATAAACACAGCCAGAATGTTGAACAGGAAAATGGTGGATATGGAAAACACTATATCCTTGTCCTTGGCCCCGATGACAGGTGCCAGGGCTGCAATAGCGGAGCCGCCACAGATGGAGGTTCCTGCCCCTATCAGGGTTTTCGTATCCTCCGGCAGCTTCAGCAGCCTTCCCGCCCACCAGGCAACCACAAAGGAGGTCAGCAGGGTAAAAATCATGACATACAGGGACTGGGAGCCCACCTCCAGCACATTGAACAGATTCATCTCAAAGCCAAGCAGAATTATGGAATACTGCAGAATCTTCTTGCCGGTGAAATTTATGCCGGGGTTAAAGGCCTCCGACCGCGGCAAAAACGCACAGATAATCCCCAGCAGTATGCCGAAAACCGGCCCGCCGATAATCGGAAACTGCTTTCCCAGATACGCCGCCGGAACAGCCAGCACCAGCGCATAAAGCATACCTCTCCAAAGCTCCTTCATACATCATACCTCCAATTACATCACACGCAGCCCTTTACAGTAGCCTTTTCTTTTCTCAAGCTCTGTCTATATTGTACTCCGCGGCTTTATATATGTAAAATACTATGATATAATCATTTTAATAGGTATTTACCTATGTATAGCTTGTGATAATAAATTTCAAAAAATAAAAGCTTCAAGGAGGTACATAGTATGACACTGCGGCATTTTCAGATTTTTATCGCGGTCTGCGACGAAGGAGGCATGACCCCGGCGGCACAGGCACTGCATATTTCCCAGCCCTCCATCAGCCAGGCGGTCAGGGAGATGGAGGAGCATTACCACGTCATGCTCTTTGAGCGGCTGGGGAAAAAGCTCTTTCTCACTGCGGCAGGACAGGAGCTGCTGCACTCTGCCAGGCATATCGTTTCCCTTACCGCCAGGACAGAGAAAAATCTGCGGGACTTTGCCAGCGCCGCCCCCATCCGGCTGGGAGCCACCCTTTCCATAGGTGAAAGCATCTTTATCGACCTTTTGACCCAACTAAAAAAAGCGATGCCGGAGCAGGAAATTTATTCCCGCATCCATAACACCGCTTCACTGGAATCAGCCCTGCTGCGTGACGAGCTGGATGCCGCCCTGGTGGAGGGCAGCATTTCCTCGGAATATCTCAGCCAGCTTCCCTTCTGGGAGGATGAGCTTGTTTTCATTGTTGCGCCACAGCTTCTGCCGCCGGAGGGCTTTACGAAAGACAGCCTTGTACAGCTGCCCTTTATCCTGCGGGAAGAAGGCAGCGGCACCCGCACCCTCTTTGAACAGGTCATGAACCAGCATCACCTGAAATACCGCGTCATCGGCTCCTATAACAACACCGAAAGCATCCGGCAGGCGGTAGCGGCAGGCCTGGGCGTCAGCGCCATTTCCCGCCGCCTGGCGGACAATGATATAGCCGCAGGACGCCTTGCCGCCTTTACTATTCCCTCCGTCACCTTCAAGCGCAGCTTCCGCATAGTTCACCACAAGAACAAATACCTTACAAGGGGGCTAAATACATTTATCAGGCTGTGCCAGGAATATTCATGACGCATATAGCATATAGCATATAGCGCATGGCATATAACATGGCCTGCCGCCACTTACTCCGGCAGAGTGCCCTGCCGCTGCGCCTCCCTGATGTCATCCACCGCCCTGGTCATATCGTACATTACGGCCTCAATAGGGGTAATCTCCTTTGTGGTGGTGGAGGTAACAGTATTCAGCAGTGGTTCGCCGGTGGTAGTATAAACCTCCACTGACGTAGCCAGGCGATAGAGGTTCGGATTTTCCTTGTCAGCAGCTCCGCTGATATTCACCATGGCCACCCTGTCACAGCCGGCCTCCTCCGCCCTGCGGCACGCTGTGAAAAGCGCATCCACGACGGCTCCCGGCCTTGCGTATGCATCATCTGCCACCACATGGCTGAACTGATGCATTAGGATATCGCCTGCCACCACCTGCATATAGGCACTGTCGTTGGCAATATCCTGCGGCAAATCCAGCGCCACCGGAGCTATGTACACACGCCCCGGTGAAGAAACCGGACGCCAGGACTGCACCTGCCTTTCCGCCTGCGGGCCATCAGCCCCGACGGCCTCCTTTGCCGCCAACAGGCTCGCCATGCTCAGGTCCCCCTGCAGCAGCTCATCATAATAGCCGCGGATGGCCGCGTCCAGATAGCCCACTATGGCGTGATTGAACTTATGGGAGTTTTCGTTTTTCTTCCACCTGTACTCTGTGCCAAAATGCACATAGCCGGACTTCAGCGCCTGCAGGGCATTCTTTACCACATCGCCGCCCATGGTATAGCGGTTCAGGTCAATGCGGTAGCCATACTCCTCCGCAAAGGCGGTATTGCCCACCGTAGGCGCACCAAAGGTAAAGACGCTGAGCTTGTCAGGATCCACCCCCATGGAAACCAGCCTGGCCGCCAGCAGGGTAGCAACGGCTCCTCCCAGGCTGTGGCCGGTCAGATACAGCCGCTCATTACCATCAGCCGCCAGCTCCCGCAGGCGGTCAGCCCCCATAACGCCGTCGGCATCAGGGGTAAAAAAAGCCGTCATGGTATAGTCGTTAAAGCCCTGATGCACCATAGGCTGCTCAGCTTTTACCTTTTCAGTCGCGGCGAAGCTGCGAAACTCCTGCGGCGTACTGCCGCCAAAAAGCACCTTGCCAAACCGCAAATCAACCTCTACATCCTTCAGCTTTTCCGTGCCGGGAATCACCACCAGAGCCTCACGCCCGCTGCCACCCTCGTGTACAAGGGTATAGAAGGTGGTATCGGCTCTTCTGTCAGACTGCTTGTAGTCCTTGAACTGCCAGCCAAACTGCCCCATCTCCTGCCGCACCGCCTCATTCATGCTGCTGCTGTATACGGCCATGTCCGCCAGTGCACAGATATAGGCCATCCTGGCCTGCCAGACGGAATCAGCGGTCTGTGCCCTGACGGCGGCAGGACTGCCAATAAGCAGGGCAAGGCTCAAAAAAAAGCCCCATAAAAGTCCCGCAAAGCCTCGCAAGCAAATCCCTCCTCAACTCAATTCCATCACACTGCGCCCATGCATTAAAGTCCCAGTGCTTCCTTGGCCAGCCTGTCAGCCAGCTCATTACCGGCTATGCCGGTATGGCCTGCCACCTTCTCAAAGCTCACCCAGTCAAGCCGCGGCCTCATAAAAGCCGCATACTCCTGCGTCTGGGGCAGCTTGGCCTGCCAGTAGTTCAGAGGCCAGGCGGCAATCCCCTCATAATCATGGCAGATGGTCACGCCCCCAATCTCCATGCCATTAGCCTCCGCCCACAGCACGGCCTCACGGGCAGCCTCCATCTCACCTGCCACATTATGCAGCTTTGCTGCATCAGCAGAGCTGCCCACGCCATTCTGCGTAAAAATCAGCTCCCCGTCCTCATAGACGGCAAAGCCCCAGCTGTACCGCCCCTTGGCATAAGAGCCATCCACAAAGATGACCACACCCCAGGACAAATCCCTGACTGCGGTTTCCGGCGTATCACCAGCCTTGGCGTCACCTGACTGCATCGGCAGGCTGGTCATAAAGGCCTCGGCCTCAGGAAGAGTGACAAAGCCCTTGAACTTTGCCCCCTTGAAACCTATAACCTGACGCTGGCACTCGGCCCAGGTCCTGTAGATACCCGGCTGTCTTCCGGCCAGCACTGCATAATAATTATTCTTTTCCTTTGCCATGCTCAACCTCTATTCACCAAATCCATTGCACAGGCATTGGCTTCATGCAGGATTTTTTCTTCATCAAGGGTTTTCAGCTGCCCCTTCTCCATGATAATTTTGCCGTTGCACAGCACGGTATCGGCACTGCTGCTGTTGGCAGAATAAACCAGCAGGGACACCAGGTCGTGACGCGGGCACCACTCCGGGCGATTCATGTCGTAGAGTACAATATCAGCCTTCCAGCCTGCCTGCAGCTTGCCGGTCTTTTCCAGCAGAAGGGCCTCTGCACCGTACTCGGTGCCCATCTTCAGCGCCTCTGCGGCAGGCACTGCCAGAGGATTCAGCTCGTGTACCTTGTGCAGCATGGCCGCCAGGCGGATTTCCTCCAGCATATCCAGATTGTTGTTGCTGGAGGCGCCATCCGTACCCAGTGCCACATGCACGCCCTCTGCCAGAAGCTTCGGCACAGGGGACACACCACTGGCCAGCTTCATGTTGCTGCCCGGATTGTGTACAGGCGCAATAGACCTTTCCTTCATCATGGCAATGTCAGCATCATCCAGCCATACACAGTGTGCCGCAATAGACGGACGGTCAAATAGCCCCATTTCCTCAATGTACTGGAATGGGCGCTTGCCATACTTCTCCTGCATCTGACTGATTTCAGCCTGAGTTTCAGACATGTGGATATGTACATTCATGCCATGCTCTGCCGCCAGCCTCGCCGCCGCCCTGCAGAAATCCGGCGGGCAGGTATAAGGCGCATGCACCCCCAGCAAAATGCTGATCAGGCCGTCACCGGCACCATGATAATTCTTGTACAGCTCCACATTTTCCTCAAGGGTTTTCATGGCAGAAGGCATAAAACCAATCGGCCCCCGGCAGAGGACGCCGCGGATGCCTGCACTGATGGTTTCATCGGCTACAGACTCCAGATATGGTCCATACATATCGGCATAGGCAGTAGTACCGCTCTTTACCATCTCCAGCAAGGCAAGCCTTGCTCCGGTACGGATGTCCTTCTCCACCATCTTGCCCTCAACCGGCCATATCTTGTTGTTCAGCCAGTCCATCAGTTCCATATCATCGGCATAGCTGCGGAGCAGGGTCATGGAAGCGTGGGTATGGGCATTTACCAGTCCCGGCACCGCAAAGCGATCCTTGCCCTCAATAACATAGTCAGCGGCAAAATCAGCAGGTACCTCCCCCACGGCAGTAATAACATCATCAGTAATGGCAATATCCGCCACGCCTGTAGAATAATCCGGCTGCAGCACATTCGCACCCTTAATCAAAATCTTCATCTATAACACTCCGTACAATTCAATACTATGTATAATTGTGATACTCCATGCAATTATACAACCTCGTGCAATTATAATGCTCCGTACCAGCAAAAATCAGCACTGATGCAGATATGCATACTGCTCAGGTGTCAGCTCGTCAATCTCAATCCCCATAGCTGCCAGCTTGATTTTGGCAATTTTGGCATTGACCTCCTCCGGCAGAACATACACCTTGTTCTCCAGCTTGTCGTGATTCTCTACAATGTGCAGGGCGGAGAAGAACTGCACGCCCCAGCTCAGATCCATAATCTCAGCCGGATGGCCGTCACCACAGGCCAGATTTACCAGACGGCCCTCCCCCAGAAGATACAGCTTTTTGCCGTCAGCAAGCTTGAACTCCTCAATGCCCGGCTTCACCTGGGTACGGCTCTCGGAAACCTCCTCCAGCTCCGGAATGTTGATTTCCAGATCAAAATGGCCGGAATTTGCCATTACGGCCCCGTCCTTCATGGACTCATAGTGCCATTTGCGCAGAATATCCTTGTCGCCGGTCAGGGTCAAGAAAATATCCCCCACCTTGGCAGCCTCATCCATAGGCATTACCCGGAAGCCGTCAAACACCGCCTCAATGGCCTTGATCGGGTCAACCTCGGTAATGATGACATTGGCACCCAGTCCCTTGGCGCGCATGGCACCGCCCTTGCCACACCAGCCATAGCCTGCGATAACCACGGTCTTACCTGCGATAACCAGGTTGGTGGCACGCATGATGCCCTCCCAGGTGGACTGGCCGGTGCCGTAGCGGTTGTCAAAAAGATACTTGCAATAGGCATCATTGGCCGCCAGCATCGGGAATTCCAGCTTGCCTGCCGCCTCCAGGGCGCGGTCGCGGATAACGCCGGTGGTGGTTTCCTCTGAACCGCCGATAATCTTCGGCAGAAGCTCACGACGCTCATTGTGCAGGCGGTAAATCAGGTCACCGCCGTCGTCCATGATGATGTCCGGCTCGCAGTCAAGAGCCATATCGATGTAGGCATCATACTCCTCCATGGTACAGCCATGATGAGCAAATACAGTGACGCCCCCCTCTACCAGCGCGGCGCACACGTCGTCCTGAGTGGACAGTGGGTTGGAAGCAGTAGCGATAACCTCCGCCCCGGCTGCCTGCAGCACCAGCGCCAGATAAGCGGTCTTGGCCTCAAGATGCATAGTCATGACCATGCGCTTGCCGGCAAAAGGCTTGGTCACGGAGTATTCCTTTTCAATGGCGTTCATCACCGGCATAAAGTTCTTTACCCAGTTGATTTTATCGTGGCCGGAAGGAGCCAGAGCAATATCCTTGATTTTTGATTTCATGTTTACATTCTCCTCTCAAACAACTTGACAACTTATTATATCATAGATTGCGCCCCGATGACAGGGCGGAAAAATCTGTTTTATCCAGCACGGTATTGTGTCGCGCTGGTGGCATT
>CAMFES010000027.1 GCA_945949525.1 uncultured Veillonellaceae bacterium | reverse complement strand
TGACCTTCGGGTTATGAGCCCGACGAGCTACCTGCTGCTCCATCCCGCGATGTAAGCGATGCCTGCTTGAAAGCACCGAACAATTTGAAATTATATCAGCCTGAAGAGCATTTGTCAAACAAATTTTTAACAAATTTCAAAAAATCTTCCCTTGATGGATAATCTTTGCAGAACATAACTCCTTATTTTTATATAGAACATATTGTATTTTTCTGTCGCACATGTTATACTTCATCTGTAGCAATAGTTTCACAAGGAGGTAGGTCCCATGCTGGATTATATCGTCACCCTGCTGAGCGGGCAGCAGATGAACGGCCTTGATTATGGTGCCATTGGTGGCTTTATGCTGTACAGGCTGCTGCAGCGTTCCATCAATCGCATTCTGCTCAGGCTGGAGAAGATCATCGTCATCTACATTGCCATTTTCATCGGATACAAGCTGTACCAGCTTTTAGCATAAAAAACGTAAAAACATATAGCCACAAAAACACAAGGGGCCTCTGCGCCCTGCTGCTCCCAAGGACAGCAGGCTACAGAAGCCCCTTCATTTTTGCGGTTCTACATCCCCAAGGCCCTGGCGGCGTACGCCACCAGAGGCACGGCCACCAAAGCAGGCAGATAGTTTATCACCTTGATTTTGGTCAGCTCCAGCATATTCAGGCCCAGGGCCAGAATAATCAGGCAACCGGTGCAGGACATCTCCTGAATGATATAGTCAGAAACAAAGGGAGCCACAAACTCAGCCAGAAGTACAATAGTTCCCTGAAAAACCAGCGTGAACACGGCAGAGCCCATGACCCCTATCCCCATGGCCGCCGTCATCATGATGCCGGAAATAAAATCCAGCAGTGACTTGGTATACAGCATGGTGTAGTCTGCCCGCAGCCCCGCATCCAGTGACCCTACAATCACCATGGCGCCTACGTTCATAATCAGGCAGGAGGTAACAAAGGCGCTGGCAAGCCTGTCAGCCTCGCCGCTCCCCTTGGCAAAACGGCTCATCAGCCGCTCCGTAAAGCGATTTACATGTCCGTCAGCGTCACAGGCTTCGCCCACCAGCAGTCCCAGCACGACGGAAACAATCATTATCATGATGTTGCTTTCCCTGACCGCCCCCTGTATGCCAATCAGCACCGTACAAAGACCCAGCCCCTGCATCAGCGCACCTGTCAGCCTTTCAGGCAGCCCCCTGCGCAGCAGCAGGCCTATCAGGGAGCCTGCCACAATGGCAAGCGTATTTACGATAACAGCAAACATAAAGACCTAAACCTGACGGCATCAATAGCCGAACTCCGTCAGCACATCCTCAAGGCTGTTCAGCACATTGTCAATGTCTGCCGCCGTAATCACCAAAGGCGGCTGGAAGGCCATAACGTTGCGGGCTACACCGTTCTTGCCAATGATGAACCCCCTATCCTTCATAGCCTCCAGCACCCTGTCCAGCTCCTCCGCCGCCGGGCTCTTGTCAACATGCACAAACTCCGCGCCCCGCATCAATCCCAGGCCGCGGATATCCCCGATAATAGGATGCTTCTTCTGCAGCTCCGTCAGACCGTCGTACAGCTGCTGACCGCGCTCACGGGCATTTTCCATAAGGCTATGCTCCCTGATGTAGTCCAGCACCCCGATGCCCGCCATGGAGGACACAGGATTGCCCCCCAGGGTAGATGCCCCCGGCTTGGTGTAGGTATCTGCAATCTTCGCCGAAGCAGTAAAGGCGGAAATCGGCGCACCGTTGCCCAGGGCCTTGGCCATGGACATGATGTCAGGCACCACATCAAAATTTTCGATAGCAAACATCTTGCCGGTTCTGGCAAAGCCTGTCTGCACCTCATCGATAATCAGCAGGGCATCGTGGCTCTCCAAAATCTCCTTTACCCGCTTGAAATACCCCTTTGGTGGCGTAATAATGCCGGCATTGCCCTGGATAGCCTCGGCAATCAGAGCGGCAGGACGGCCGCTGGTAGCAGTCTTGATCAAATCCTCCACCGCGTCAGCGCAGGCATAGTCGCACTCAGGGAACCTCTTGCCCAGCGGGCAGCGATAGCAGTAGGCATTGGGCGCAAAGTGGATGCCGCCGCATGGGTGCGGGTCCGTGCGCCACATCTGAATGCCTGTCAGGCTCATGGTCAGCTTGGTACGCCCGTGGAGACCGTTTCTCAGGGCAATAAACTCATCCCTGCCGGTGTAGATGGAGGCCAGCAGCAGGGCTCCCTCATTTGCCTCCGTGCCCGTTGAGCAGAAGAAGGTCTTCTGCAAATCGCCAGGCGTCACCTCCGCCAGCTTTTCCGCCAGATTGACAAAATTCTCCGTCAGGTAAATATTGCATACATGCTGCAGGCTCTGTACCTGCTCCACAACCCTGGCATTAATCTCCGGGTTGCAGTGGCCGCAGTTGATGACGGACACGCCTGCAAAGCAGTCCAGATACTTTTTGCCCTGGCTGTCATACAGGTACTGCATCTCGCCCTTGACAAACTGCCTTGGCTCCTTGTAAAAATGCGCCAGGCACGGCATGATATATTTCTTTTTCTTTTCCAGAATGGCCTCCGGGCCAATCGGCTTTTCAAGCGACATAAAACAACTCTCCCATACGATTGATTGTAGCAAGCTCATATAAGCTTATATTGCAGAAATCCCCCTGTATCGCTACAAATTCCCGTAGCACAGCAATTTGTATATTACAGCGAATTCTGGGACTGACGGAAGCGGTATACGCCAATCCCCAGTTTTCTCGGCCCATCCTGCTGCATGGCGGCAAAATCGGCCTCATCAAGATAAGGCTCACCGGCAGAAAGCCTGTCCAGTGCCTTTCTGTAGGCCGCAGTCAGCCTGCCCACCAGCTCCGGCTCATAATCCTTCGCCTCAATCCGGAAGGAAGCTACCCCGTTGAACTTTTCCAGATACGGATAATAGCACAGATCCTTGGCGAACAAAATGTGATTACGCCCGAACTGATCCATGCGCAGGGAATGAATTTCTCCGGCATTGTCCTTCAAGGCGTAGCGCTTCTCCACCAGCTCCGGATTTTCCAGATGATTATACGGCAGCTGCATGGCCGCAAAATTGTGGTCGCAGATCATGGACTCATAAGAGCCATGCACTATTACCTCTATAGGAAGCGGAGAATTCTCCACCAGTCCCCGCACCTGCTCAAAGGCCAGCTCCAGGGAGGCTGTTCCCATAACCAGGCCGTTCTTCTTCAGGAAGGAGGCCGCCATGTGGTTAAAGAGATTGAAGGAAAAATCCGCCTGCACAGGCAGCTCCGTACACTCCTGCGCCAGCTTCAGGGAGCCCAGGTTGCTGACCATGATGCCATCAGGCTGCAGCTGGTTCAGCCCCTGGAAGAACTGCTCCAGCTCCCCGCACTCACGGCGCATGGTGGTTCTCGGCGTGCTGACCACAATCCTCGCACCATGCTCCCTGCCAATGGCAATCGCCTCACCAATCTCCTTCATGGTCCATGGCTTCTTCGGCTTGAACACCTCACCAGCCAGATAAACCGTATCAGCGCCATTTTCACAGGCCGCCCTGACGGAAGCCAGGTCAGAAACCTGCACGGACAAGGTTCTATGGGCAGGGTTTTCCGCCCGGATAGGTGCCTCCGCCTTCAAAATCTCATCCTGAAAGCCCGGCTCCTCCACAGCGTTGCTGAAAAAGCG
Organism: uncultured Veillonellaceae bacterium; assembly: GCA_945949525.1. GTDB lineage: Bacteria > Bacillota > Negativicutes > Selenomonadales > Selenomonadaceae > Anaerovibrio. Next base: position 18,555 of record CAMFES010000027.1, on the reverse strand, counting down.
AGGCTCACGGCTTCCATCGAAGCCAATGGCCCTTTCATCCGGCTGCCCCAGGGCAAAGGTGGTGGTAAAGTCCCGTGCCCGGTTCTCGTACAGGTTCTTCCAGCCCTCCTCATCCACGGTATAGCCCATAGGGTCGGCAATATAGGCATCGATGGCCTTTCTGTAGGTGGCCACGATGCGGCGCACAAAATCAGCCGGGCGCATGCGTCCCTCTATCTTGAAGGAAAATACACCGGCCTGTATCAGCTCCGGAATATTCCGGTACATGCACATATCCTTCAAGGCCAGCTTGTAGTCCTGGCTGTCATCCTTGTCCAGCACATCGCCCGTTGCCTCGTCAATCAGCTTGTACTGCCAGCGGCACGGCTTCAGACAGCGTCCCCGGTTGCCGCTCTGTCCGAAAAGAACGCCGGAATGGATGCACTGCCCGCTTTCGGCGATGCACATGTCACCATGCATGAAATACTCTATCTCCAGCCCGGTGCGCTCCTTGAAAAGGGACAGCTCCGAAAGGGTCATCTCACGGCCTACTACAATGCGGGTAATGCCGTACTCCTTCAGCTTCTTGATGGCATGCTCATTGTGGGTATTCATCATAACCGAGGTGTGCAGTGGAATGTCGATGCCCAGCTCCCTGGTCAGCTCCAGAACCGCAAAATCCTGCACCAGAATAGCATCCGGCCTTATCTCGTTCAGATAGGTCAGATATCTCTTGAGCGGCTCGACCTCCTCCACGCTGATGAGATTGTTGAGGGTGATATACAGCTGCACATCATGGGCATGGGCATACTCTATAGCCTTTTTCAGCATCTCATCATCGAAATTGGTCTCCTTGTTCCGGTGCATGCGCATATTAAAATGCTTGCCCCCCAGATAAACAGCGTCAGCACCAGCCTCCACTGCCGCTACCAGTGCATCCCAGTTGCCGGCAGGAGCCAGCAGCTCAACGGATTTACGGTTTAAAATCATGTCAAATATACTCCTTTGCTAATCCTAAATGAATGTGTATTCCCATAGTGCAGGACAAGCGGCCTACCTGATAATCTGCACATTATTTTTATTGAATTTATATTTGGCCATATACAGTGCATCATCCGCCCGCTTGAACAGGCTCTTCTTATCATCCAGGGCGTGCAGGGTGGCCACCCCCACGCTGACGGACATGCGCAGCATGCCGTTTTCCATGGAGGACGCCTCCACAGTGCTGCGGATGCGCTCGCCAATCTGCAGGGCCGCCTCACTATCAGCATCCCGCAGGATTACCATGAACTCATCACCGCCCCAGCGCCCCGGAAAATCAATCTCCAGCACGTTTTCCTTGATGATGTTGGATACGCACATCAGAGAGGCATCCCCTATCAGATGGCCAAACGTATCATTGATGTTCTTGAAATTATCCAAATCCAAAACCAGAATGGACATAGGCTCCATCCTCTCCCTGGCACGATTAATTTCCTCATCCATAATCCTGTCCAGAGCGCCCCTGTTGTACAGGCCGGTCAGCTTGTCCGTATCGGCAATGTGCCGGAGCTGCTTGTTGTAATCCTCCAGCTCCTCAGACACCGCCTGCACAAAGTGCAGCATGTGACTAAGGACGCTGTTGCCCTTGTTCTGGAACTCAACCTTCTGTTTGAAGTAGCTCATGTCATTAGGCAGGTTGACCGTACCGCCCTCCCGCATGCCTACAATACTCAGATACATGTTGTTGAGGTGGATTTTGCCCTTCTGGTCGCGTACATACTCCCCCAGTGCGTAGATGCCGGTGGACGGGGCACAGCTCCTGCAGACCTCCAGCTCCTGATTGACATCCTTGTTCAAAAGCACCCGTCTGGCCCAGCAGCTGACGGCAAAAATCCCCTCCGGCTGAAATCTGACCATGTCGTACTGGATGCCATAAGTGCCCTGAATGACCACCGTAGGGTTGCCATAGCAGAGCTGTATCACCTCGCCAATCTGAAAATCGGCGCCGTAGTTGGCCGAGCCGTCCGGACGCAGGGCGCGGGGCATGCGGTTGAGAATCGTGCCGTTCCTGTTGATGCAGACAGGAAAAACCACGGCCTCATCCAAAAATGATTCATCCCAGCTTACACCCAGGTACCTTTCATATACATCCCTGATGCTGGTACCATTGTCCAAATCCGCTATTGTCGTGTGATTATCCGCCAGTGCTGTAATCTCCATCTTCCTGCCCAAAGGCTGCCAGCCACTGCTGCTGCACATGTGGACAAAGAGGTTTCTTCCCTTGTAGATGACCACGACCATGCCTCTCTCAATAAACTCCGTGCCTGCAAAGACAAAGCCCGGACCGGACACCGTCCCGTCATCCACCACGCCGCCAAAAACAGCAATATCCTCCGGGATGTTAGACAGCTCCCTGAGAAATGGCACCAGGTCCAGATTGTAGCCGGAGGAAATCATCTGAACAGCAACAGGCTGATACTGCTGCCGTACATACCAGAGCAAATCCTTGCCCAGCCTGGCACTGTCCTCGTCCTTCCAGGGAATAGCTATAACATCCACTGTTGATTTAAAAAACACCGAAAAGGTCAGCGATATTCCGAAAAGATTGATGACACCTGCCGTAATGTTGGCAGACACAGTACCACCCACAATCCTTGCATCCGGCAAAAGCTCCTTTAGGTCGACAACCAGTCTGGACGCTATTCTCTTGAAATAGGAGTCCACATACATCGTAACGAGAATACAGCTGTACTCAGGCATTTCGGCCAGGCTGGCCTTGAATGCCTCCACCTTTTCCCAAAAATCTTTTTCGTCATTACATAAGTACGGTATCTGTTTCATAGTCCATCCCTCAAAACACCTTGCCAACGCATTATGCAATATTGCTGATTATACATTATATCACATTTTTATCATTCATGGTGTACATTCTTATCATTTCATAAGCCGTAAGGTAATCAAGGCCCTTTTTCTCCTGCAGCAGCCTGATGCTGCTGTATTCCGGATAACATTTTTTTATGTCGCCATAGCTGCACAGCTTGGCCCTGACGCTGATGCCGTCAATGGAAGCCTCACGGCTCTCCCGCTCCATGATGCGGCGGCTGCAGACATGGCGGCGTATGCCGATGCTGCTGGTATGCTGAAAAATGAGCCTCTCCAGGCCGCCTGCAGCAGCGGGGCTGCAGATTACCCCCAGCATGTAGGCCGGCCGGTTCTTCTTCATGAAGATAGGCGTAAAGTACACATCCTTCGCACCTGCGTCCATGAGCCTGTCCATCACCAGCCCCAGTGCCTCACCATTGCTGTCATCTATGTTGGTTTCCAGGCAGATGACTGTGTCAGACAATCCGTCCGCCCCCTCCTCCTGCGGCTCCGCCTCCAGAAGCAGCAGCCGCAAAAAGCTGGGCACGCTGTATTGGCGCTTGCCTGCGCCCATGCCGGAGCCGATGATGCGATAGGAGGCAGGCAGGCTGTCAGCCGTGCGGATTGCCGCTGCGGCAGCCGCCCCTGTCGGCGTCACCAGCTCACCCTCCACGGAGCTGATTTTCAGCTTGAGATTATTGCGTATGGCAATGTTGGTCACAGCCGGTACAGGCACGGCCATAATACCGTGCTGACAACGGATGGTGCCACAGCCATCCGTCAGGCTGCCCACCACTACGCCATCCAGCCGCAAATCCTCAAGGCACACCGCAATGGTCACGATATCCACGATGGAGTCCACCGCCCCCACCTCGTGAAAATGCACCTGATCCACCGTAGTGCCGTGAGCCTCGGCCTCAGCCCCGGCCAAAACATCAAAAATCCTGAGAGCCACGGCACGGGCGGCATCACTTAAATTGCTGCCGGACAGAATCTCCCTGATTTCCGGCATGCCCCTATGCTCATGGTGATGGTGATGTTCGTGATGATGTTCGTGGTGATGCTCGTGAGCATGTTCATGGTGATGTTCGTGGTGATGCTCATGAGTATTTTCATGGTGATGCCCGTGTTCATTTTCATGTCCGTGCAGATATGTCATATCGTGGTCATGATTTTCATGGTCGCCGTCAAGCCGCACCAAAAAATCACACATATCCAGCCCGGCCTTTTTTACGCGGGAAACCTCCGTGGCAAACCCGCTTATGGGCAGGCTGGCCAGCGCCTCCTGCACCCTTTCATAGCTGGCACCCAAATCAATAAGGGCGGCGGCCAGCATATCGCCGCTGATGCCGAAAGGCGCATCAATATACAAAATTCTGCTCATTATATCCCCCTTTGCACTCTGCTCGCTATTGCACCTGCTCTGACCCCGGCGGCTGAGCCAGCCTGTTAATCTGAGAGGCGATATACCCGGCACCATAACCGTTATCGATGTTCACTGTCGCTATGCCGTTGGCGCAGGAGTTTATCATGGTCAAAAGTGCCGAAACACCGTGCAGGTTTGCTCCGTAGCCTACAGAGGTCGGCACCGCAATCACCGGCTTGTCCACCAGTCCTGCTATGACACTGCCCAAAGCCCCCTCCATGCCTGCCACCGCAATCACGCAGTTGGCCCTCTGAATAAGCTCCAGATGGGAAAGCAGACGGTGCAGTCCGCTGACGCCCACGTCAAAAATGCGTTCAACACGATTTCCAAAATACTCTGCCGTCCTGGCGGCCTCCTCCGCTACGGGAATATCCGCCGTTCCTGCCGTGCAGACGGCTATACAGCCCTTCTGCTCCCTGGGACTTCTGACGCAGGTAACAATCCTTGACAGCCTGTCATACTCCGCCTCCGGCAGCACCGACCGGATTAGCTCATACTGATGCTCCGAGGCGCGGGTTGCCATGACCTCACCTTCATCAGCGTATATCCTCCGGCAGATTTCAAGAAGATGCTCATCCGCCTTTCCCTGGGCAAAGACCACCTCCGGAAAGCCTGAACGTACCCTGCGATGGGTGTCCGGCTTGGCATAGCCCAATTCCTCAAAGGGCCTGCGGCGGAGATACCCCTCGGCCTGCTCCAGTGAGATTTCACCGCTTTTTACCTTTAAAAGCATTTCATGTAAATCAGTCATATCAGCGATCCTTCAAATCCAGATAAACCTCGTCAAAATACTGCTCCAGCACGTACAGCACCAGATACCGCTCCCCCATGAGCTTTGCCATCTGTTCAGGCTTCAGCTGGAGCTTGGCGGCATTTCCCAGCACCCGCACCCGAAAATCCCTGTACCCCAGGGACATAAGCTCGCTTTCCGCCTTCTCGACCTTTTCCAGAAGCTCTGCCGTCACCGGCATCCCCGTAGGAATCCTGGTGGCCAGGCAGGCATAAGCAGGCTTGTCCCAGGTCATCAGCCCGGCTTCCTTGGACAAAAGGCGCACAGCCGTCTTGGTAATGCCGGACATGCGCAGGGGTGACAGCACCTTCAGCTCCCGCAGGGCAATGGAGCCTGTTCTGTCATTCAGGTCATCGGAGGCATTGGTGCCATCTATTATCACCTCGTAGCCATCCTTGGCAGCCTGCTCCTTTATTGCGCCAAACACGTTGCACTTGCAGTAATAGCAGCGCATCGGGTCATTGACCGTTATCTTCTCATCCTCCAGCGTATTCACATGCAGAATGGACATGTTGTCCGCGCCGGTAAATCTCGCTACGGCAATTGCATCCTGCAGCTCAAATTCCGCCTGAAAAGGCCCCTTGACATAATAAGGCTTGATATCAGCCCCGCATTGCTTTGCCGCATACAGCAGATAGGAGGAATCAACTCCCCCGGAAAACCCCAGCGCAACCTTTGGATACATCTTGAAAAATTCCTTCAAATCCATAATAGCTATCTCCCGTTTCACATATAATTCACATTCACTATTTTATATTATACTGTATTGATAAAGATTGTTCAAACAAATATCTTACATATTTATTCACAAAAACTATTTTCCAGACAACTGCCAAAAAAATATTTGCCAGCTTAGGCACTTTTGTTTGCAGAACGCTTTACAATCAAACATTTATATGGTACAATAGATTTACATTAAACTTGAATTGAAAGGAAGTTTTGTTTATGGGACGCAAGCGTTGTGCAGACAAAAGAATGGAACAGATCTACAAGGTTATCAAGGAACAGCTGATGAAGAAAGGCTATCCGCCTTCTGTTCGTGAGATTGGCAAGGAGGTTGGCCTGAAGTCCAGCTCCACCGTTCACGGCTATCTGAATCAGCTGGAGGCCGCCGGCATGATTCGCCGCGACCCGACCAAGCCTAGAGCTATCGACCTGCTGGAGGATAAGCCTTGGGAGCGCACCGTAAACGTACCGCTGGTCGGCACCGTTACTGCAGGCATGCCTATTCTGGCACAGGAGAACATCGAAGATACCTTCGCCTTCCCTGTAAACCTCATGGGTACCAGCAGTGAGTGCTTCATGCTCCGCGTCAAGGGCGAGAGCATGATTAATGCAGGCATCAATGACGGCGATTATCTGATGGTACGCCAGCAGAACACTGCTGAGAACAGCGATATCGTGGTAGCCATGGTGGATGGCGAGGGCGCTACCGTAAAGCGTTTCTTCAAGGAAGATGACTGCATCCGTCTTCAGCCTGAGAATGACTCCATGGAGCCGTTCTACGAAAAGGATGTTGCCGTTCTGGGCAAGGTTATCGGTATTTACCGCCAGATGTAACCTGAACCGCAGTATTGCCAATCGCAGCTGCGCAAGCAAAAAGCTGTATCCCTGCCGGATATTTCCTCCGACGGGGATACAGCTTTTTATTGCGCGGATTTATCCCAAAACACTATGTGGCTGCCGCCAAAGCGGCAACTGATGCTACATCCGGCAAGAGTAAACCATTAATGCATTCTTAATACGTCCTTAATGCACCCTAATACACCATTAATGCATCATCCTCTACTGCTTCAGATCCTCAATGGCCTGGGCGGCTCCCATGATGCCGATGACGGCATGCTCAAAGGTCAGCCCCCCCTGCAGGTACACATTGTACGGCGGACGCAGCGGCCCGTCGGCACTCAGCTCAATGGAAGCCCCCTGCACAAAGGTGCCTGCCGCCATAATAATCTGGTCAGCATAGCCCGGCATGTCCCACGGCTCCGGTGCCGCAAAGGAATCCACCGGCGAATACTTCTGAATCCCGCCGCAGAAGGCAATCAGCTTTTCCGGCGTATCCAGCTGGATGGCCTGAATTATATCGCCGCGCACATCGGTTGGCAGTGGCAGTGTCTTATACCCCAGCCTGGCGAAGAGGGCGGCCGCAAAAACAGCTCCCTTGACAGCCTGCGCCACCACATGAGGAGCCAGGAAAAAGCCCTGAAAAAGCATGCGGTTGTTGGCCAGGGAAGCCCCCAGCTCATCCCCCATGCCGGGAGCGGTCAGCCGGTAGGAGGCCAGCTCCACCAGATCAGCACGTCCGGCAATATAGCCGCCGGTAATGGCAACGCCGCCTCCCGGATTCTTTATCAGGGAGCCTGCCATAATATCAGCTCCTGCCTGCACCGGCTCACGGGTATCCACAAACTCGCCATAGCAGTTGTCCACAAAGCAGATGCAATCCGGCTTCACCCTTTTCACCTCGGTGCAGATGGCCTGAATTTCCTCCAGCGTCAACGGGCTGCGCATGGAATAGCCCCTAGAGCGCTGTATCAGCACCATCTTGGTATCAGGGGTAATCTTTCCGGCAATGCCCCCCATGTCCACCCTGCCCTCAATCATCGGCAGCTCATCATACAATACGCCAAACTCCTTCAGCGAGCCCTTGCCGGGATTGGCGTAGCCGATAACTGTCTGCATGGTGTCATAAGGCGCGTCCGTAATGGAAACCAGCTTGTCCCCTGGACGCAAAATGCCAAAAAGCACCGTGGCAAGGGCGTGAGTGCCGGACACGAAATTCGTGCGCACCAGCGCCCTCTCCGCCCCGAAAACCTTGGCATACAGCTCCTCTATCTTGCTTCTGCCGATGTCATCATAGGCATAGCCTGACGTAGTGTTGAAATGCGCCTCAGATACCTGGCACTCCCGCATGGCATCCAGCACCTTCAAAGTATTTGCCTCGGCAATCTCGTCAATATGCCTGAACATGGGAGCCGCCTCCCGCATAGCCTCCGCCTTGACCTTCAACAATTTTTCTGAAAATGACATTTAAAAATCTAGCTCCTTAAAATAAAATTATTTATTAGTTATATTCTGGATATTTTTCAGGGTGATGGACATGAATCCGTCATCATCCTTGTAAAACTCTACAAACTCCGTATTCTCAAAAAATTCGGTAGGTATAACCAGCTCAATTCCCGTATCGGTGCTGAGCCTGTGCTTGCGCATCTTCTTCAGGGTAGCCTCCTGATTGACCACCACCGGCTCACTGAAGCCGCCGGTTTCCATCTCCTGCCTGTAATCCTCCTGCATGGAAGGATTGTCCTTGAACACCGCCATGCCCACCTCCTGGGGGTCCAGATGGCCGTCGGGAGGCAGATTCTCCGCTATGTAGCTTTTGACGGCCGCCGCTGCCTCCACCTGATCCTGACAGTAGGCCTCCGTTACCTTTTTGACCGCCTTATTTATCTCCTTGAGCGTTTCGTTTGGGGATGGTGACTGAACGCATTCCAGCAAAAGCTCCGGCAGGACGAACACCTTGTTGCCGTCAATGGAGTAACGCTTAGCCTTTATCAGCACCTCCCTGGTGTCAAGATTGATATAGGCAAACTCCTCCATCCGCTGGCTGAGATTCGGCAGCAGCCCGTGGCTGTCCATGACCTCGGTTGCAATACTGCCGTCCTCCGCCACATTCACCTGATGGACATAGCCGTGGTTGCTGGTACATTTGAACAGCACCAGCTGCGGCGTATCCTCCACGCGGATCTGGCAGACAAACAAATCCGCACACTCTATATCCTCCGCATGGCTGAGGGGCTGGTACATAGCCTCTGCCACCTGGCGGGAAAACGCTGCAAAGCTGCTCTGTCCGCCCAGATACTCCGCCAGATGGCTGCTGAACTCGCTGTTTTCATAAAACCTGCCCGTCTTGGCATCCTGGCTGCCGATGGTTTTTTCCACATGCCGGGTCAAAAACTCCCGCGTCCCCTGCTCCAGCTCCAGCTCCTGCCCCGACAGCACAGGCTCACCTCCCGCAAAATCCAATATATGCAAAATCGCTTTTTCGATGATTATCAACATAGAACTCCTCCAGCAATCAACAATTCCGTATATCCTTTAAGCCCTGTGCATACCTCAGGCTACCAGCGGCACGGGCTTCTATTCCCCAGCCTGTTCCTGCGGATAAGGCGTCAGCGCCGTAATAACCGCAGCCAAAGTCATAGGCAGGACGCTCAGCAGCATGGCCGTTTCCAGCCCCACGTAGTCACCAAGGGCCGCCGTAATCGCCGCGCCGACGCTGCCAAGTCCGAAGCACAGCCCCATCATCATGCCGGAGGCCACACCGATGTATTTCGGCATCAATCTCCCCGTCCAGACAATGGAGCTTGGCTGTGTGCCGTGGGAGCAGGCACCACCCAAAAACAGGGCAATCGTCGTCCATATCCCGGCATCGGGATACTCAAAGAAAAAGACAATCGGTGCCGCTGACACTGCCAAATAGGTAACAATCAGCCTCTTGTGGCCGAACCTGTCCCCCAGCTCGCCACCACTGATGCCTCCGGCAGCCGAACCAAGCAGGAATACCGCCAGCATACTGCCGGCCATCATGCTGGAATAGCCGTGGGACAGCAGCACCAGTGGCAAAAACGTGGACACGGCCACATGGGTCCAGCAGCGAAGGGCCTGGGCCGCATTCAGCATCACCACAGCCCTGTTTTTCACAATTTCTCCAAAGCTGATATTCTGCTCCTTGGAAAGCCGCGACTTTTTGGCATTTGCAGATGGCAGCTGATAAATGCCGCTGAAATAATAAGCCGCCCCCAGCAAAAATCCTGGAATTGCCAAAAGCGGCAGCAGCTCAATGGAAAAATATTCAATAAAGGCCGTCACCACCACCGGCACAATGGCAAATCCCACATTGCCGCTGACGATGTAAAAGGACATGTACCGCCCCAGATACCTTGCACTGCCCACCTTGTCCAAAAGGGCAATTCCCAGCGGGTGGATGATCGCCACCATCAGCCCCATCAGGGCGCACAGCAAAAACAGCACCGGCTGATTGGGTGCGTAGCCTGCCAGGCAGATAAAAAGGCCGCACAGGGGCACCGACCACACCAGCCAGCTGCCGCAATCATGCCTGTCCACCACATAGCCCACAAAGGGCTGAATGGTGCTGGCCATAAATGCCAGCACCATGACAAGCACACCGCACATGGTCAAGGACATGTTCAGCTTAACCATAATCAGCGGCAGGAGTACCGGCAAAAAATTGTTATAAAAATCTGCAGCAAAGTGACCCATGCTAAGATAAAAAATACCCGCCTTCGTGCTGCATTTCAGCATATATACACCATTTCCTTTCCGTCCCTCATCCCAAGGGGCCTTGCGCAACGCCACCGGCCTGTCACGCCATATCACTTCTGACATATCTCTGCTGCCTGCTCCTCGGGCTGTCAGGGATTGTCAGCCTGATTGCCCCGGACTGCAGCAGCGGCTTTATCAGATAGTTCATCGTATAGCTCTGGGTACAGCCGGTATAATCGGCCAGCTCCTGCCTGGTTCTTGGCACAGCGCAAAAAGCGAGCAAATCCTTGTTTTTGCACTGATATACTGCACTGTCATCCCTTACAAATATCGGACTGCTTTCCGCAGCTGCAGCATTTCGGAAGACCACACGGAACTCCCTTCTGCTGGTTCGAAACTCCGGCTGGGGAAGATTTGCCTCCCGCATGATATTGCACATGGCAGGAATGCCCGAATATCTATTTTCCGTGACCTCCAAAAGCTCCAAGATATTTATCAGGGCCGGATTGCGGCTTTCCGGTGCCGCCTTGCCCAGCTCATCAGCAGTCAGCCTGCCGTACAGACCGCCGGGGTTCCTGATTTCCAGCCTGTCATTGTACATCTCAATCGTAATAGGTATATTTTCTGTATGGATACTGTAATCCCGATGCACAAGGGCGTTCAGCACGGCCTCCCTGACAGCCGCCAGGGGATACTCAGGAACATCCCGCCTTTTGCCGTTGCTGTCGATGATTACCTTGTTTTTGCTGTTGCGTCCTACAAAATCCACGGCCTCCTCCAGCATATCCGAAACGGAGCCGGTGAGCTTCGCGCTGTCCAGAAACCTGCTCTCCGCATCAGCAGGGCTCATTTCACTGCCGGGAATACGCACTGCCGTAATGCAGAGCTGTGGAAAATACGCCTGGGGGTAAAGTGAAAATGCCAGCAGTCCCGAAATAGTAGGCCGTCCGTCATTATATACCCCCATAAGCTCCAGTATCTGCTTATCCGATATGTTACGGGCCAAATTACGCCTGTTGCGCTTGACATTTAGCAGATATTGCAGAATTTTTTCATTGTCCATGAGCAGCTTGCCGTCCGGCTCAACCACCCGCAAATCATCGCGGATGCGCCTGCGGTATGCCTCATAGCTGTATATCTCGTAGTCGCTCATGGGCTCATCGGATTCTCCTACACGTATGTATGAGCCGCGGACAGGACCCGCCCCCATGTAGTAAACAGGGCGCTGCAACACATCAACCTCCGGGATTTCTGCGGCAACAACAACCTTGCCTTCTATCTCCGCAACGGTAAAAAGCGCACGCACCACCGGCTGCATCTCCTTGCACTGCTCCGTTACTTTTTTTTGTAAATCCTGTGCATCATAGACCCCGGTCACATGGTAATTGTCCGGCTCCGAGATTCCAAAGATAATCGTACCACCGGCCTGCTGGTTGGAAAAGGCCGACAGGGTATCATGCACTCTCGGACAGCCTACGGCTGCTTTCTTCACCTCAAGGTTTTGTGATTCACACCGCAGCCTTGTAACATTTTGTACCAGGTCTATCAGCTCATTTACCTGCATAACAATCACATCCTATATAGCATAGTCATACTCTTTAAGATGTATTATAGCATATTTCTTTCCGCATTGCTATATATCTATTATATTTTATGCAATATTTTCTATGATATGCTATATTTCTATTATATTGGACTATTTTTATCTGTTTATGCAATATTGATTATTTTGCTATGCTGTAATATGCTATAAATATTATCATATATCATAATATATTCCTGGATTGCCTGGCTGCTGCACGACACATCTGCTGTATTTGTCAGCGCAGCTCTATGCCGTGTATGCCAGGCAAATCCTGCAAAACGTTGACAATATGTGTCGTACTGTAATGCCTGCTGTTCAGCAGCATCATTTCCATGACGAGAATGATAGTCTGCTCCCTCTCATTCCTGGCATATTCCTCATGCAGCTTTATTTTGGTGATATCTATATGCATATCGTCAAGACAGCTGGTTATGACAGATAGCTGCTCAGGATTGTTGTCCGAATAAATCGTTAACTGAAGCACACCGGCACGGGTTGATTTTTTCAGCTCAAAATGGCTGAGTACCCCTACAACTATTACAACGAAGACGGTGGTCATTATGGCCTCCATGTAAAAGCCTGCACCTACTGCCAGTCCTACACAGGCCACTACCCACAGGCAGGCGGCCGTGGTCAGTCCTGTTACACTCAGGCCCTCCTTCATGATGGCGCCGGCCCCCAGAAAACCGATACCGCTTACCACCTGGGCTCCCAGCCGGGCAGGGTCCGCATTGGTCATGCCCTCAACCTGCTTGTAGATATCGTATGACATCATCATTATCAGGCAGGAGCCAAGGCACACCAGTATATTGGTGCGCAGGCCTGCTGATTTTCGCCTTGACTGCCTTTCATAGCCTATCATGCCCCCAAGTACACAGGCCAGGGCAAGCTGTCCCAGATTTTCCAAAAATTCGTAATCCATATTCTCACCGCCTGTCCGATTCCACCAAAAATATCCGCCCACCGCCGGATACATTCACGTTTATTTGTTACTCATTCTACATACATAGATGATTTTCCTGCTTTTTCGGGAATTTTATGCTAAAATCCCCCTGCATACAAAATTTATGAAAAATGTGATATAATCTATTTAATGCAAAATAGCGAGGCGGCAGCGCACGCAAAATGCAGAACTGGAATTTAAAACGCAAAAAATTTTATACAGGAGAGTAACACACATTATGAGAAGCAGAAAGAAACTTGCCATCGAAAAACACGACCTCGGCTACAACTGTGCCCAGTCAGTAGCCCTTACCTACGCTGATATGGTGGATATGCCGCCGGAACAGCTCTTCAAAATCACTGAAGCCTTCGGGCTGGGCGGCGGCAATATGCAAGGTACCTGCGGCGCTATCAGCGGTGCCCTTGCCCTGATAGGCCTGCTGAACAGCTGCGGCAATCTGGAGCATCCATCCAGCAAAGCCAGCACCTATGCCCTGGGCAGGGAAATCCTGGAAAAATTCAAGGCTCAGAACGGGTCCATACTGTGCCATGAACTGAAGGGCATCGGCACCGGCAAAATGCTCCGCTCCTGCCCCGACTGCATCATGGATGCCTGCCAGCTTTTTGAGGCGCTTTATGAGGCAAAGCTCAAAAAATAAGCATCTGCCGTCTATACATGACGCATATATCTGAACGACAAAAGGACAGCCACGGAAGGGTATCATATCAAACCTCCGCAGCTGTCCTTTTTTAGTTCAGCCGTTCAACAGCCAATAGTCAGGCAATGCATCATCGGCAATGCCATTATTCAGCAATTCAGCAGTCCGGCATTTCAGCCCTTCAGGCAGGGCATATCACTTAAAATCCACGAACTCATTAATCCTTGCGCCGCCCTTGATCATCGGCTCCACAAAGCTTCTGTGAATGTTCATGACAATGACGTACGGCCTGCGCTCAGACATGGCACGCTTAAATGCCTCTGCAAACCCCTCGGTGGAATCTACATTTTCCGCCTCGATGCCAAAGCTCTTGGCATAGGCTGCATGATCCATAGGATAATCAAGCTCACAGGCAATATATCTTTCCTTGTAGTTTACCTTCTGCAGCTGGCGTATCATGCCCAGGCTGCTGTTGTTCACGATGATGGAGATAATAGGCAGGTTCAGTCTGGCAATAGTGTAATACTCGTTGCCGGTCATCTTGATGCCGCCATCACCGGCCACATGCACAACCCGCCTCTCACTGCCGCTGTTTTCGTAAGCCACCTGTGCCCCCATGGCCGCAGGCAGGCCGAAGCCCATGGTGCCAAGACCGCCGGAGGTGAACCATGTCCTTGGCTCCTGTACCTTCAGATGCAGGGCGCACCACATCTGATGCTGTCCCACATCCGTAGCAAAGGCAAACGCCTTGCCGCTGGTAGCTTTTGCCACGCAGTTCATGGCCCAAGGCACAGTCAGCCTGGAAACGTGATAATCATAGGCATACTCACAGCGCCAGCCACGGATTTTCTTCCACCAGTCCTCCAGCCTGGAGGCAGGCTCACGCTGCATCAGCATGGCAAGAATGGTCTGCATGTTGCCAGCCAATCCGATGGAGCTGGCAATATTCTTGTCAATCTCCGCCGGGTCTATGTCCACATGAATAAACTTCGTCCCCACGGTGTATTTGTCCAGATTGCCCGTCTGGCGGTCAGCAAAACGGCTGCCAAGGGAAATAATCAAATCCGCATTGGCCACGGCGTTATTGGCCGCCTTGGTGCCGTGCATGCCTGCAAAGCCCAGCACATTGGGATGCTCGCTTGGCACGCCGCCAATCCCCATCAATGTAAAGACTACAGGCAGGTTATAATGCTCCGCAAAGGCAACAACCTCTTTGGAAGCGCCTGCATTGATGACGCCGCCGCCGGAAATAATCACCGGCTGCTTTGCCCGGCAGATTACCTCTGCCGCCTCCGCTACGCAAATCTTAAAGTCAGCATCAGGCACACCGGCTTTCCTGACCGGCGTATCATCCTCGTAAAAAGGCGCAGGATTCAGCAAAATATCCCGCGGAATATCCACCAGCACAGGGCCCGGACGGCCATGCCTCGCCAGGCGGAAGGCCTCCCGGACAGTGGCGGCCAGCGCCTTCGGCTCCTTGACCTTGTAGTTGTGCTTGGTAACAGGCATGGTCACATCCATGATGTCAATTTCCTGAAAGGAATCCCGCCCCAGAAGACCGGTATCCACCTGCCCCGTAAAGGCAACCACAGGAATCGAGTCCATAAAGGCCGTCCCCAGGCCGGTCACCAGATTGGTAGCGCCGGGGCCGGAGGTGGCAATGCACACGCCCACCTTGCCGGTGGCGCGGGCGTAGCCGTCAGCGGCATGAGCCGCATTCTGTTCGTGAGTCGTTAGAATCTGGTTGATATCTTTTGCATCGTATAACGCATCATACAGGGGAAGAATCATGCCGCCTGGATAACCAAACAGCGTATCAACCCCCTGCTCCTGCAGAATTTTTACTATTACCTGAGCGCCATTCATGGGCAGGCCCCCCTCATCAAAACTTCTGTAAAGATAACTTTAAAAATATGAAACCTCCCTGCCGCATCCCCTGCATATAGGGCAGCTTCAAACATGCATCAGATATGAGCCAGCACAGCCTTGGTCATATCCTCGGTATTTGCCTTTTTAAAGCCCTCATGCCACAAATCAGCAGTGCGCCAGCCCTCAGCCAGAGCCGCATCCACGGCTTCCTCGATGGCCTTGGCAGCAGCCTCCTCCTGCAGTGAATAGCGCAGCAGCATAGCCGCAGACAGGATGGTGCCTATCGGGTTGGCAATGCCCTTGCCTGCAATATCCGGCGCCGAGCCATGGATAGGCTCATAGAGGCTGGTGCATTCACCTATGGAGGCAGATGGCATCATGCCGATGGAGCCGCCAATCACCGCCGCCTCGTCACTGAGGATATCGCCAAAGAGATTGCCGGTGACGATAACATCGAACTGGGTCGGGCGGACAGCCAGCTGCATGGCAGTATTGTCCACATAGAGATTGTTCAGCTCCACATCGGCATAATCCTTTGCCACCTCTGCCACAGTGCGCCTCCACAGACGGGAGGTTGCCAGCACATTGGCCTTGTCCACGGAAGTAACCTTGCCCCGGCGCAGGCGGGCAGTTTCAAAGGCCAGCTTTGCGATGCGCTCCACCTCCGGAATGGAATAATTCTCCAGATCCCAGGCCCGCTCAGTGCCGTTGAATTCCTCAGACTCGCACTTGTCACCGAAGTAGATGCCCCCTACCAGCTCACGGACGATCACCAGGTCAACCCCCTTGACCAGCTCAGGCTTCAAAGGAGAATACTCGGTCAAAGAATCTGCCACCTTCACAGGGCGCAGATTTGCGTACAGGCCAAGTCCCTTTCTAAGTCCCAGAATTGCCTTTTCAGGCCGCAGGGAAGGCTCTACATTATCCCATTTGTCGCCGCCAACGGCACCGAACAGCACGCCATCAGCAGCCTTGCAGGCCTCCAGCGTATCCTCAGGCAGCGGCGTGCCAAACTTGTCATAGGCGGTGCCGCCTGCATCCTTATACTCATATTCCAGCTCCAGAGAATACTTCTCCGCAACCTTTTTCAGCACCTCTACTGCAGAATCGGTAATCTCCCTGCCAATGCCGTCACCGGGAATGACTACAATCTTCTTTGCCATACTCTATCTTCTCCTTTATTTATCTCAGCCCTTTGCCTTGATGTAGTTAATCAGGCCGCCTGCCTTGGCAATATCCTGCACAAACCCCGGCAGAGGCTGGGCATGAAATACATCGCCGGTGGTCAGGTTTTCGATAACGCCGGTAGCAGTATCCACCCGAAGCCTGTCACCATGGCTGATTTTTTCCACATCGGCGCCGATTTCCAGCAGCGGCAGGCCGATATTGATGCCGTTCCTGTAGAAAATACGGGCAAAATCCGCTGCAATCACCACAGGCACACCAGCAGCCTTGATGGCAATCGGTGCATGCTCGCGGGAGGAGCCGCAGCCGAAATTCTTGCCGCCCACCATGATATCACCCTCCACCACGTTGCTGGCAAAAGGTGCCTCCTGATGCTCATCGCTGTCCTCCATGCAGTGAGCAGCCAGGTCCTTCGGGTCAAAGGAGTTCAGATAGCGTGCCGGAATAATCACATCCGTATCAATATTGTCGCCGTAGCGCCAAACCTTTCCTTCTAAGCTCATCTTACTTTACCTCCTCTGGAACTGCAATACGGCCGAGAATTGCACTGGCTGCCGCCACATAAGGGCCTGCCAGATAAACCTCGGAATCAACGTGGCCCATGCGGCCGCGGAAATTTCTGTTGGTAGTGGAAACAGCCTTCTCCCCTGCCGCCATGATACCCATGTGGGCACCCAGGCAAGGGCCGCAGGTAGGAGTGCTGACAGCAGCACCGGCATTGATAAAGGTCTCCACATAGCCTGCCTTCATGGCATCAAGATACACCTGCTGGGAGCCTGGGATGATGATGCAGCGCACATCAGGATGCACGGTATGGCCTGCCAGAATCTCCGCAGCCTGCTGCAAATCCTCCAGACGGCCATTGGTGCAGGAGCCGATTACCACCTGGTCAATCTTGATCTCCCCAATCTCGGAAACAGGATGGGTATTGCCCGGCAGATGCGGGAATGCCACTACAGGAGTCAGCTTGGACAGGTCAATCTCAACCACCTGCTCATACTCCGCATCCTCATCAGCCGCCACCGGCTCATAAGGCTGCTGCACGCGGCCCTCCACATATTCCCTGGTAATCTCATCAAACGGGAAGATGCCGTTCTTGCCACCGGCCTCGATGGCCATGTTGCTGATGGTCAGGCGGTCAGTCATGGTCAGCTCCGCCACGCCCTCACCGGCAAACTCGATGGCCTTATACAAAGCGCCATCCACGCCGATCATGCCAATCAGGGTAAGGATGACATCCTTGCCGCAGATGTATTTCGGCTTCTTGCCGGTCAGGACAACCTTGATGGCCTTCGGCACCTTGAACCAGGCCTCGCCGGTAGCCATGGCCACGCCCAGGTCGGTGGAGCCTACACCGGTAGAAAAGCCGTTTACTGCACCATAGGTACAGGTATGGGAATCAGCGCCGATGGTCAGCATGCCAGGGCCTACAATGCCCTTTTCCGGCAGGATTACATGCTCAATGCCCACGCGGCCAATCTCAAAATAGTTCTTTATCTGATGCTTTTTAGCAAATTCACGGACGGTCTTGGCCAGGCCTGCCGCCTTTATGTCCTTGTTAGGCGTAAAATGGTCAGGCACCAGCGCGATTTTTGTATTATCAAACACCGGCCTGCCGATTTTTTCAAATTCCTTGATAGCAGGCGGAGCCGTTACATCATTTGCCAAAACCATGTCCAGCTTGCAGAAAATCAACTGCCCTGCACTGACAGAATCCAGGCCTGCATGCTTCGCCAGGATTTTTTCAGTCATATTCATACCCATAACATACACCTCTCACATGCTACTCAACACAATGATACTAATGCTACAAATAGGCTTATGCCAAATACGGCATAAGCCTATCTACATCAACTGTTCAACTGATTCTGCCAATCTCACCGATCAGCCTTCAGCTATGCCGTTCCCGCGCAAAACACGGATGCGGCAGGGCCTCATTAGTCCTTGGACAAATCAGCGCCATCCTTCAGCCAGCTCATCATGCCGCGCA
>CAMFES010000026.1 GCA_945949525.1 uncultured Veillonellaceae bacterium | reverse complement strand
CCAATTTCATCATCCTTGTCATAGAGCATCTGCACAGTGAGATTGCCCTCCGCCATCGTCTGCGCCCCATTCATAAGCATGCGTATCGGTGTATCAATCCTCCTGTGGAAAATAGCAATCATCACCACACAAAGCAAAACTATGACTACCAATGAGAGCAGCACGCTAATAAAAATTGCATTATAAATACTGCCGCTATAATCAGACACCGGTGCCACCGCTACCATCTTAAGCCCGGTATCGCCAATCGGCACAGCTGCCACATAGCTGTCCTCGCCCAAGGCGCTAGATTCAAAAGAAATCCCCTCTCCGTCCTGGGTCACAGACATAATCCTGTTGCCCAGAGCTGCCAGTTCAGCATTGCCATTTTCCTGCAGCTTATCCTTCATATTCATGGCAGAATCCTTGTATGCTACCATCATGCCGCTTTGGGAAACAACAAAAGCGTAGCCGTTTTCGCCAATTCTGATACTGCGGACGTAATCCTCCAATTCCTTCATGCCAATATCAACAGTAACCACTCCTTCTACCACGCCGTTATGCACAATAGGATAAGAACTGGACATCATAGATGTATCTGTTACCGGATCATAGGCAGGCTCATCCCAAAATACCCTGCGTTCACCTTTCATGGAAGCCTTATACCAGGCAAATTGGGTGTAATCATATTCATCTGTGGAATAATCCATCGTCTTGACAATGTTCCCGTTATCATCCTTATAGAGATACGGACCAAACCACTTTCCTTTATCCGGCAAAGCATTAGGTGCATACCATAAGCCACAGCCGAAAACAATAGGATCAGACTCTATTATTTTGTGGACATAAGCAAAGGCCAAATCCACATCATGCTCCGGCTGAGCCGCCATTAAATGCCCAAGTCCCTCTGTCTTGCCTCCCACCACATCCAATCTGTCCTGCAGCTGCTTTGCTTCATAGTCGGCTCGTGCTTTCAGCATATTGTACACGCCTTCCTCCATATTGGAAGACAGCTGCCTTGTATTAGCAAATGTTAAAATCCCCAAAAGCACCACTGACACTGCAATAATACTGAACACAAATACAGATTTTAAACTATTCTTTTTCATACAAAGTCACTCCCCCTCTGTTATACTTTACTCCTTGTACAACTTCTACAAAAAACATAAAAATCCTTCTTTCGAGGACATTTTTCCATATCCTGCAAGAAAAAATTATAAATTGCAGCTTGCTGCTTGAAAAAATCGGCCACACATAGCAGCACTAAACATATTTCTTTGCGACCATTGTCTAAAACGTGCAAATTCCATCAGCTCATGGTATAATAGCAAAGAATGAATTATCAATGATAATTGTTGTGTAACTAATATTTTGGAGGTTAAAAAAATGAGTGAAGAATGTACCCATGATTGTTCCAGCTGCGGTCAGGAATGCGGTGACCGCACAGAGCCGCAGAGCTTTCTGGCCCAGGCAAATCCTGAATCCAATGTCAAAAAGGTAATAGGAGTTGTCAGCGGCAAGGGCGGCGTAGGCAAGTCACTGGTTACTTCCCTTCTGGCTGCCGCCATGCAAAAGAAAGGCTATCGGACTGCTATTCTGGACGCGGACATTACCGGCCCTTCCATACCGCGCATGTTTGGCGTATCCTACAAGGTGGTGGGCAACGAAAACGGCCTGATTCCCGCCACTGCTGCCAACGGCACAAAGGTCATGTCCGTCAATCTGCTTCTGCCAAACGAAACAGACCCGGTAGTCTGGCGCGGGCCTATTATTGCAGGCACTGTAAAGCAGTTCTGGACTGATGTATGCTGGGGCGATATTGATTATATGTTCGTGGATATGCCGCCGGGAACCGGCGATGTCCCGCTGACTGTATTCCAGTCCCTGCCGGTAGACGGCATCGTGGTTGTAACCTCCCCCCAGGAGCTGGTGGGCATGATCGTGGAAAAGGCCGTAAAAATGGCCAATATTACCAACACCCCTGTACTTGGACTGGTGGAAAACATGGCCTACTTTGAATGTCCTGACTGCCACACCAAACACAGGATTTTCGGTGACAGCCACATTGAGGAGCTGGCCGCCAGACATAGTATCGAAGCCTCTGCACAGCTTCCAATCAATCCTGCCCTGGCTGCAGCCAGCGATCAGGGCAAAATCGCCTCTGCCGATACGGCAGACTGGCTGGATGGGCTCACAGCCTTCATCGAGGCACAGCACGGCGTAAAATAACGTAATTGCGTAAAATAGCGTAAGACAGAAAATAAAACAAACAGGGTTGCCTGTCCAGCAGATTGCCTGCTGGCGGCAGCCCTGTTTTTGCGTGTCACCTGACTTTAAATCCTGAACTTCATAACCTCGTCCTGCAGGCTCTGGGCAAGCATCGCCAGCGCCCTGCTGCCTTCCGCCATCTCATGCACCATGGCGGTCTGCTGCTCCGTAGCCGCAGAAACCGATTCGGCCTCCGTGGCGGTATTGCGGCTTAGCTCCTCTACTCTCTGCACGCCACTGACCACTACCCGGCTGCTTTCATCTGCACTGCCGATTCCCCGACGGGAAGCCTCGATGTGGCCATAAAGCTGCTCGATAAGACCACTGATATTCTGGAAGGCCTCGCCGGATTTATGAACCATAACCTTGCCCTGTTCAACCTCCCGCTGACCGGCCTCCATAGCCTTGACCGCGCCATCCGTATCTACCTGGATGGTACGTATCAAATCCGCAATGCTCTGGGCAGCCTCTGCCGATTCTGCCGCCAGCTTGCGCACCTCCTCGGCCACCACTGCAAACCCCTTGCCCGCCTCACCGGCACGGGCCGCTTCAATAGCGGCATTGAGGGCAAGCAGATTCGTCTGTGCCGTAATAGCCGTAATGGTGTCCACAATCTGCCCAATTTCCTTGGAGCGCTCACCCAGTCCTACAACCACGCGGGAGGATTCCGCCATCTGGCGGCTCATGGCCTCCATCTGCACCACGGCCTGGTCCACAGCCTGCTGCCCGTTTTCTATACCGCGCCTGCTGTCCTCCGCAGCCTCCTGCATACTGCCGGCCTTGTTCATCAGCTCGTCCATCTGACGACCCATATCCTCGGCCTTATCCTTGATATCCCCCAGAACACTGGTCTGACCGGATACATCTCCCGCCATGCTGACGGTATTATTGGCCACCATGGTGATGCTTTCTGATGTCTGGTCGGCGCTTGCAGTCAGCTCCTCACTGGAAGCTGCCACCTGCTGGGCCGAGTTGCTTATGACTGTCAGGAGATTGCGCAGCTTGTCCTTGGTCTTGTTCATGGACTGCGCCAGCATGGCAATCTCGTCACTGCCGTCTATCTGCACATCCGGCAGCGTCAAATCTCCCTCAGCCATCACCTGCAGAGTTTTTTCCACTTCCTTCAGCGGCGCTACACCCTTTCTCGCCGCAAAGGAAATAAGCACGGCGAAAATGACCACCATAACCAGCACCACGCCAACCATGGTATAGATAAACTTCGTCTGCAAGCTTGTCAGCTCTTCAGCCGGCAGTCCCATATACAGCATGCCGATTATCTTGCCATCTTCACCAGCCAAAGGCTTGTACACAGCCATATAGTCGCTGTCCCCCACTACGACCATGCCCGTATACAGCTCACCACGCTGCAGCACGGCCTCCTGTATGCCCTTGTCTGCTTCCGTACCCACCATACGCTTGCCACTGATGTCCTTGGCGGTAGTAGCTGTACGGGTTCCCATGTCAAAAACAGTCACGGCATTGCCTGTCAGCTGACCAAAATGATCCACAAGCTCATCATTGCCCGTCAGCTTCATCTTCCCCTTGTACAGACCATCGCTCTTTTTCACCCAGGCACCCGGATTTTCCCTGTCAATGGCATCCTCCATCTGCTTCAGATCCGAATCCGCCTTGGACTGCAGTGCTGTTTCAAAGCCTGTATCTGCGATAAAGTAGCTGATAGCCCCCACTATCACACACGCTACAATCATACAGGCATTGACAAACACAATCAGCTTTTTCTCTAACCCCATTATATTTTCCTCCTTTTTTTGATACTCCTTTTTTTGATACCCCTTCTTTCAACTGTGAAAAACTCTGCTGTGTCCAACGACAAATGTGAATCAATATTCAATACACGAATTAATCATCCACTTCTGTTGATACTGTCACTATTCTACATACTATCCAAAAATCCTGCCTGAAAGCCAAAATTTTTAGAAAAAAATGGCTTTTACAAAGCAATATAAAAGCCTCGCAAAAGCCATCTCATTACATTATTTGGTTATGATAAATCTGATGTTTTATATGCAGCATCAGCCTCTGGCCGCCAGCACCTCACTGCTGCCAGCCGCCTCATCAGCAATCTCCTCCAGGGATTTCTGACGGCTTTCCACTCCAAGACACACCACAATCAGGGAAACAGCTAGGAACACACCGGCAAAGAGCATGAAAATGCCGCTGCTGCTCATCTGGCTGCCAATCATCATGCCTACCATAGCCGGGGCAATCATGCTGCCGATACGGCCAAAGCCTGCCGCCCAGCCGCTGCCCAGGGCACGGATGGCGGTAGGGTACAGTTCCGGCGTGTAGGTATAAAGCACGCCCCAGGCCCCCAGGTTGAAGAAGGACATGGCAGCGCCCCAGGCCAAAAGCTCACCCGGCGTTGCCGCATTGCCAAAGAAATAGCTGGCCACACCGCTGATGAGCAGGAATAGTGACAGGGTATATTTGCGGCCGATTACATCCACCAGCCAGGCCGCACAGTAATACCCCGGCAGCTGCGCCAATGTCATAATCAGCACATACTCAAAGGTCTTTACCACAGTAAAGCCCTGCTGGAACACGATGGACGGCAGCCACATAAATATGCCGTAGTAACTAAAATTGATGCCAAACCAGGCCAGCCACAGCATCAGGGTACGGCGAGCAAACATGCCTGACCACAGACTGCTGAACTTTGGCTCTGCCACCGTGGAGGTTCCCTTCTCCACATCGCTCAGCTCACCGTCAAAGGGCTTGCTCTCCACATGCAGCTTCTTCTCCAGCAGCAGCACAATCTCCTGCGCTTCCTTTATGCGCCCCTTGGAAATCAGGTAGCGCACGGACTCAGGCATGTGCAGGCGAATCATAAACACATACACGGCAGGCAGTGCGCCGATGAAGAATGCAATCTGCCAGCCATACTGGGGAATCAGCAGATACGCGATGCAGGCAGCCGCCAGCCAGCCAAGGCCCCAGAAGCTCTCCAGCAGGACGATAAAACGCCCCCTCAGCTTTGTAGGTGCATACTCGGTCATCAATGTAGCCGCAACCGGCAGCTCGCCACCCAGGCCGAACCCCACCAAAAAACGGAAAATCAGCAGGGATTCATAGTTCCAGGACAGGGCGCAGGCACCGGTAGCCAGGCTGTACAGCACCACCGTCAATGAAAACACCAGCTTCCTGCCGATTCGGTCCGCTATGGTGCCGGAAATGACAGCTCCCAGCGCCATACCGATGAAGCCCACACTGCCGATCCAGCCCATCTGCTCAGGAGCCAGCCCCCAATCCTTGGCCAAAATTGGCAGGACAAAGGAAATCAGCCCCGTATCCATGGCATCAAACAGCCAGCCCAGGCCTGTCACAGCCAGCAGCTTGTAATGGAAAGAGCCTACCGGCAGCTTCTCCAGTCTTTCTAAAAGCAAAATAATTCCTCCTTAGTTTTTCACATGACAAGACACCTATAAATACACAGCCATTATTCTGACACAAATACTCAGAAAAATCAAGTCAAAAACAAAAAAATTCCCCGAAGCAGCATGCAAAAAAAATACAGGCTGAAAAACTCCAGCCTGTCTGAAAACAGATACACACAATATATAAATTTTATTCTGCTTCTCTCACATATACCCTTGCCGCCTTGAAATCTCCCAGCAGCTTCCATTCAGCCGCATTAAAATCCTTCTCAAAGGAATCAAAACGGCGGTTATTCAGAATCAGGAAGACCCGCTTATCGGACGGCAGCTCCTCAAAGGAAATAAAAGGCATGACATTTTTGGCGTTCCAGCTTTTGCCATCCGGCAGCATGCCAGGAATTGCCTCGGCCTTTTCCAGCCTGTACACCATCTTCTGACCATAGAAGACTATGGAAGTCTTGTAGTCGCCATAGCTGACAACCAGATCCTCATCCGTCACAATATCCTTGTACACGGCCGCCACGTTTTTGCCGCTGTACCCCTCATCGGAGCAGGCAGGCACCGCCAGAGCAAAGGTCAGTATGCCATAGACCGCTACCGCACCAATCACCATGCGCTTTACCAGAATCTCCCTGTTGTAGAGGTAACGGGCTATCAGAATAGCAATCGGCAGCAGGGCCGGCAGGGTGTAGGTGGTATACTTGGTAGCCATGCACTGGTAGAAAATATTCACCACCAGCGCCCAGGTCAGCAGGAAAGCCGTAGTCATATCAATCACCGGCTTCTGCCGCAATCTGACATACTTCCTGATAACCGCAGGCAGAGTCCAGCTCCAAGGCAGGCAGCCCAGGAAGAAAATCATCAGGTAATACCACCACACATCCCAGCGGGGATGCTCCGACTGGGTGGCCCGCAGGAAATTATGCACCCCCAGAAAATTGTTGATAAAATCCATGCCGTGAATGGTATACATCATGTAATACCAGCTGCCGGCCACCAGCGCGTACAGCACCAGGCCGGAAGGCAGGCGAAGCCGCAAAAATTCCTTGAAATCACGGCGGATGCACAAAAATACCGTCATCACAAAGCCAGGCAGCAAGATCCCGATAGGACCCTTATCCAGCGTTGCCAGCCCGGCAAACAGATAGCAGAGGTAATACAGGTTTCTCCTGCCTGTGGAATATCCCAAAAAGAAGAAAACCAGCACCGCATTGAAAAAAACAAACAGCGTCAAATCGGTAATAACAGTTTTGGACAGAAGCCAGTATTCAAAGCAGGTACCAAGAATGCCTGCCGCCATCAGACCCGTTTTCCTGTCGTACAGCCTGCGGGCAAAGCCATAGGTCAACCACAGGCCAAGCACGCCGAACACCCCCGGAAAAAAGCGGGAGGAAAACTCGCTGACGCCAAACAGCTTGTAGGCGGCAATCAGCTCCCAATAAAAGAACGCCGGCTTATCATACCAGTAATTGCCATAAATACGCGGCGATACATAATCACCTGACCTGAGCATTTCCACCGCCGTCAGGGTATAATTGGACTCCACCGGGTCCGTAATGGCAATGGCCCAATTGCCCAGCATAAACAGCACAAAGCCCACGGCACCTATAAGCAGCATATCTCGTTTCGCAGTTGTCATTTCACAGCTCCCCTCAGCAATATTCCATCATGCGCACCACAAACATCATACAGGCTGAACGCACACAGCCTGTCAATCATCAGCACGCCGTATATCCGCACCCAGCATCACAAGCTTGGACACCAGATTATCGTAGCCGCGGTCAATGTGGTGAATATAACCTATGCGGGTTTCGCCATCAGCCACCAGACCTGCCAGCACCATGGCGGCACCGGCACGCAGGTCCGTAGCCTTTACGGCACAGCCATGCAGCCTGTCTACCCCCTCAACCGTAGAAGTGCGGCCATCAATGCGGATATTCGCCCCCATCCGCTTCAGCTCGTCAACATGCATAAAGCGGTTTTCAAACACCGTTTCCGTCACGCGGCCCATGCCCTCGGACACAGCCAAAAGCGCCATGAACTGCGCCTGCATATCAGTAGGGAAGCCCGGATACGGCAGGGTCTTGATGTCCACAGCCTTCGTGCGCCTGTCGCATACCACCCTGATGCCGTCAATGTTTTCCTCAATGGTGACACCGGCCTCCTTCAGCTTGGCAATCACCGGCTTCAGATGCTCACTGATGGCATTTTCAATGTACACATCACCCTTGGTCATGGCGGCGGCCACCATGTACGTGCCAGCCTCTATACGGTCAGGTATAATGGTATAATTCCTGCCGGTCAGGCTCTTTACGCCCTCAATCTTGATGACATTGGTTCCTGCACCGCGCACCCTGGCCCCCATAACATTGAGATAATTGGCCAAATCTATAATCTCCGGCTCCTGGGCAGGATTTTCAATAATTGTCGTACCCTCTGCCATGGAAGCCGCCATCATGATGTTTTCCGTAGCACCAACGCTTGGAAAATCCAGATATATCCTTGCACCCTTCAGGCCCTCCGGAGCCGTAGCCTCAATGTAGCCATGGCCGATATCAATCCTGGCCCCCAGCGCCTCAAAGCCCTTGAGATGCAGGTCAATCGGCCTGGTTCCTATAGCGCAGCCGCCCGGCAGGGAAATCTTTGCCCTGCCGCAGCGCGCCAGAAGCGGCCCGATAATCAGAAATGAAGCGCGCATCTTGCGCACCAGGTCATAAGGAGCCTCACAGCTGGTAATATTTGAGCTGTCAACCAGCAGGGTGTTCTTGTCCGCATCGAACTCCACCCTTACCCCCAGCTGCTCCAGCACGGCGCTCAGGGTATGCACATCGTCCAGTGCCGGAACCTCCTCCAGCTTGCTCGGTACATCCTGGCCCAGCAGGGCAGCCGCAATAATCGGCAGGACCGCGTTTTTAGCTCCACTGATTTTCACCCGTCCACGCAGGGGTTTGCCACCATTTATAATCAATTTTTCCATTTACGTATATTTTCCTCCTACAAACTGTATGCAGCAGCTTATTTCTATAAAAATCTGTCTAAGACATACTTCTAACAAGTAACATACTTCAGTTTATCATTTATAGTCAACACATGCAAGTAATATTATTTTTGACGTTTATTGCTCATTTATGAAATATTTTGCTTGATTTTGATTTTAATTGGTGATATTATATACTCAACAAGAGGAAAGGACTTGATGAAGATGCTGACCGAAGAACGGTATTCCGCTATTCTGCGCACCCTGAATGAAAAAAAGGCTGCCACCGTCAGCCAGCTGGCAGAAAAGCTCAGGGTATCCGAATCAACCATCCGCCGTGATCTGATTGCCCTGGACAATGCAGGCAAGCTGTGCAAGGTACATGGCGGCGCCACCCTGAACGGCAACCTTTACATCACCCAGGAGGATGATGTATCCACCAAGCAGGACCAGCATAGCGGTGAAAAGGACATGATTGCCAAGCATGCCGCCAGCCTAGTGGAGCCGGAGGATTTCGTATTCATTGATGCAGGAACCACCACCTTCAGGATGATTGACTACCTGCCACAGCAGACTGCGGCCAATGCCACCTTTGTTACCAACGGCATCCAGCATGCGGCAAAGCTGGCGGCCATGGGCCTTAGGGTGTACCTTCCCGGAGGCCGGCTGAAGCCTGTCACCCAGGCACTGGTAGGCACGGAGGCCATCCGCAGCCTGTCCTGCTACAACTTTACCAAGGGCTTCTTCGGTGCCAACGGCATCAGCTCTACGGCCGGGTTCTCCACGCCGGATTTCAGCGAAAGCAACGTGAAATCGGAGGCCATGCACCGCTGTCAGAGCTGCTTTGTCCTGGCAGACAGCTCGAAGTTCAAGCGCATTTTCCCCATCACCTTTGCCCAGCTGTCAGAGGCGGCCATCATCACCGATGTACTGCCAGACAGCAAGTATAAAAAGCTCACAACTATTATTGAGGTAGGAGAAGAAAAATGATTTACACAGTTACCTTTAATCCGGCCCTTGATTATATTGTCCGCCTGGACAGCTTTACCGCCGGTGAAATCAACCGCGTAAAATACGAGCAGGTATTGGGCGGCGGCAAGGGCATCAACGTGTCCATCGTTTTGCAGAATCTCGGCCACGAAAGCACCGCCCTGGGCTTTCTGGCGGGCTTTACCGGCAGGGAAATCGTCCGCCAGCTGAAGGAATTCGGCTGCAAGAGCGATTTCGTGGAGCTGCCGGAGGGATTTTCCCGCATCAACGTCAAGGTCAAGGCCGAAAACGAAACCGAAATCAACGGACAGGGACCGAACATTACTCCGGAAGCCCAGGCCGCGCTGTTTAACAAGCTGGACAAGCTGCAGGCAGGCGACACCCTGGTGCTGGCCGGCAGTATCCCAAACACCCTGCCGGATGATATCTATCAGCGGATTATGGGCAGGCTGGAGGGCCGTGGCATCAACATCGTGGTGGATGCCACCAAACAGCTTCTCATGAAGGTACTTCCATACAAGCCGTTCCTCATCAAACCAAACAATCATGAGCTGGGTGAAATGTTCGGCGTAATTTTAAAGACAAAAGAGGAAATTATCGAGCATGCCAAAAAACTGCAGGAAATGGGCGCCCGCAACGTGCTGATTTCCATGGCCGGTGACGGCGCCATGCTCCTGACAGAAGACGGTACTGTCTACCAGAGTCCTGCACCAAAGGGAACCCTGGTCAACTCCGTAGGGGCAGGCGATTCCATGGTGGCAGGCTTTATCTGCGGCTACAAGGAAACCGGCTCCCTGGAGGAAGCCTTCTACATGGGAGTGGCCACCGGCTCCGCTTCCGCGTTCTCTGAAAACCTTGCCACCAGGGCAGAAGCAGATGCACTGCTGGCAACTATTCGCTGACAATCCGCCGGTGATAACTGAAGAGTACCTATTTTTTACCAAGCATGAAAGGCACCAGGGTGTAAGCAGCCCGGTGCCTTCCAAAAAATCCGCCGGGGGTAGCGGATTTTATATAATGTCATTATTTAAAAAGCAGAAGGGACGAATTACTATGAAAATCAGGGATTTATTAAGTACGGAAAGCATTCAGCTGAATGCGGCTCCAACCTCAAAATCCGATGCCATCAACGTGCTGGTGGATTTGATGGATGCCGCCGGCAGATTGTCAGACAAAAAGCAATATCTGGCCGACGTGCTGAAGAGAGAGGCTTCCGGCACCACGGGACTGGGCGACGGCATTGCCACGCCTCACGCCAAGAGCAAGGGTGTAAGGAAAGCCGGCCTTGCAGCCATCACCGTACCGCAGGGCGTTGATTTCGAGGCTATGGACGGCCTGCCATCACGCCTGTTCTTCCTGATTGCGGCACCGGCTGATTCCAACGATGCCCATCTGGAGCTTTTGAGCAAGCTGGCTACCATGCTGATGGACCCGGACTTTGTGGAGGCTCTGGTGGCTGCCAAATCCGTAGAGGAATTCCTCGGCCTGATTGACGCCAAGGAATCTAACTCCTTCAAGAGCAACAAATACCGTGCTGCCGCGCCGGATGCCTCCCGCAAGATTCTGGCCGTAACAGCCTGCCCTACAGGCATCGCCCATACCTTTATGGCTGCTGAATCACTGGAACAGCACGCCAGGAAGCGCGGCATCTGGATTAAGGTTGAAACCAACGGCTCCGGCGGTGCCAAGAATGTTCTCACCCGCCAGGAAATTGCCGAGGCGGAGTGCATTATCATCGCCGCCGACAAAAATGTAGAAATGGCCCGCTTTGACGGCAAGCCTGTCCTCAAGACCAAGGTTGCCAACGGCATCAACAGGGCTGATGAGCTTTTGGACAAGGCCCTCTCCGGCCATGCTCCTGTTTACCATCATGCCGGTGGCGGCTCAGCTGTTTCCGCCGATGATGGCGACAACGAGAGCATCGGACGCCAGATTTACAAGCATCTGATGAACGGTGTTTCCCACATGCTGCCATTCGTTATCGGCGGCGGTATCCTCATCGCCCTGGCCTTCCTCTTCGACACCTTTGACCCGGCCAATCCGGGGGGCTTCGGCTCCAACACGCCTCTGGCCAAATTCTTCATGGGCGTAGGCGGCGCATCCTTCGGCTTTATGCTGCCGGTGCTGGCCGGTTTCATCGCCATGAGCATTGCAGACCGTCCGGGTCTTGCCGTAGGCTTCGTAGGCGGCGCAATGGCTGCTTCCGGCGGCTCCGGCTTCCTGGGTGCCCTGCTGGCAGGCTTTGCCGGTGGCTATATCGTCGTTGGCCTGCGCAAGGTATTCTCCTGCCTGCCTGAGTCCCTTGAGGGCATCAAGCCGGTTCTCCTCTATCCTGTACTGGGCATCTTCATCATGGGTCTTCTGATGCAGTTTATCATCACCCCGCCAGTTGCCGGTATCAATGAGTGGATGATGGATACCCTGAAGAACATGGACACCAGCTCCCGCATTATGGTGGGCCTGATTATGGGCGGTATGATGGCTGTTGACATGGGCGGCCCTGTAAACAAGGCTGCCTATGTAACCGGCACCGGCCTTCTGGCCGGCGGCGAGTACGGCGTAATGGCTGCCGTTATGGCCGGTGGCATGGTTCCACCAATCGCCATCGCCCTCTGCACCACCTTCTTTGGCAACCGCTTCTCCGAGAATGAGAGAAAGTCCGGCATTACCAACTTTGTCATGGGCCTCTCCTTTATTACCGAGGGTGCGATTCCATTTGCGGCTGCTGACCCGCTCCGCGTTATTCCATCCCTGGTTGTAGGCTCGGCAGCTGCCGGTGCCCTGTCCATGGCTTTTGACTGCACCCTGCGGGCCCCTCATGGCGGTATCTTCGTAGTGCCGACCATCGGCAATCCGCTTATGTACCTGGCCGCTATTGCCATCGGCGCTGTTATCAGCTGCCTGATTATGAGCGTCCTGAAAAAGCCGATTAAGGACTAAAAACAGATTAGCCCTCCCATAATATATCCCATATTATTTTCTATAATTAAAAGGCCTGGAGATGCTATAGCATCTCCAGGCCTTTTGTATTACTATACGTGATTTCCGTCACAACCATGTTTTTCCTCATGGCAGGCGTGTTCCCCACAGGAATGTCCATGCCCGTGGTGGTGATCACAGTGTACATTCGGGTCGTAATTCAGACCGCCTGACAAATAAGCACGAACTGCCTCATCTGCCTGCCCGGATGCGCCGCCGAAAAGCTGAATACCCGCCTCTGTCAGAGCTGTCCTGGCACCTCCTCCAATCCCGCCACAGATAAGGACATTTACATTTGCCTTTGTTAAAAATTCAGACAACGCACCATGTCCCTGCCCATTGGTATTCACCACCTGACTGCTAACAATCTTTCCATTTTCCACATCATAGAGCTTGAACTGCTCCGTGTGTCCAAAATGTTGAAATATCATGCCAGCTTGATAAGTTACCGCGATTCTCATTTGCATTTCTTCCTTTCGTCGTATTCCCTGTGTGTTGACTGCTCTGACGCATTTTCGACGGCAGGAGCCAAACGCTGTTCCATCACATAACCGGTAATGGCCTCCAGAGATAAGCAGAGCTTTCCCATGGACGATGCTATCCGCAAGTTTATAACGTGCATTTTCGTAGATTTCCGTCACTGTAGACCTAGATATATCCATCTGCACTGCACATTGCTCGTGAGTATTCTTCTCCAGATCAATCAGACGTATCGCCTCATATTCGTCCAGCGTCAGGACGTTCTTTCCACCTGAGGGAATCCCATCCGGCGCAAAGCTGTCAAATGCCGGTTCCATGCAAATTCTTCTGCATCTACTTGGTCTTGCCATATCATCGCCTCATTCCGTTTCCGGTATATGTTGAAAACATTATAACACTGATAAAACAGAAATACAAGTCACTATGAAATTTATGAGTGCCTTTTATTTCTATGCCCTTCCTCCCCGATGATCGCATTTTTTGCATTGTATCATCGTCGGCTCATTGTCTTCCTTGTAAAATAAACCGGCCCATTTACAAATGCTCTGTAAAATTGGAACAACAGATTTTCCCTTTTCCGTCAAAGAATACTCTACTCTGGGCGGAATTTCATCGTAGGACTTACGCAGAACAATCTCATTCGTAATCAGCTCTTTAAGGGTTGAGGCCAGAACAGCATCCGTGATATTTCCCATTTCCTTGCGCAATTCACTATAGCGTAGCGTTCCGAGGGTGGAAAGCACGCAGATGATTCGAGAGTTCCATTTTCCACCGAACAATTCCATACCATATTCCAAAGGGCAACGGATATCCTTTTCTAGTTTTCTTTTATATGCCATAAATTTCATTCCTTCACGATTGCCTATGAACAATAAAGCGTTAACGTCACAAAGCCTCATTATTCTTCATTTTATCGCTGTAGATTGGAAATAACAAGTAACTTCATTTTTTTAGCTTCTCAAACAGACCATAAAAAATATAAGCACGGATGTGCATACCACGCATCCGTGCCTGAAAATCTTACAAAATTTTCTTATTCTCCGCACCTGGTGTAGTTATAATCACCTTCTCTACAGTAATAACCAGCACGCCCTTTGCGGTAGCGGTGCCTCTAAACACCTTTTCAACCATTGCCTTGAAAGTGTCCACAAGCCTGCCCACAGTAACATATTCAGCCTTGCCCTTGATTTGATATCCTTCCAGCTTCTGTGCATCATAGACAGAGATGGCAATTTTACCATCATTCACCCGAATATTATTCAATGTAGTTTCCAGAAATACATCGCCCACTACCAGCCTGCCGTCCTCAGTCACATCCTTGAACGCAACAGGAACCACATTTGGCTCACCATCCGCACAGGTCGCCAAGTCCCACATACTTGCTTTCAGCAACTTCACAACATTTTCGTTCAGCATCAGAAATACCTCCAAAATCGTATTTGCTTATTTCAGCATACTCATTGTAGAAGATTTGCTCCTGCTAAACAATATATTAGTAAATTCATGAGTCACTCATAAATTTCATAGTTTAACTCCGGCTAAATAAAATATTCAATGGTCTTTTCCGCCGTCAGCAGCGTATTGTTGTTGCCCAGAAGCACAGCCTCCCGCTCCTCTACAGGGCCAAAGGCGTACAGCGTCAAAGCCGTGGTATTGAACATGGACACAGGCACGATGCGGTTGTACTCACATGGATGGTCCAGCACCACCTGTACCTCCGGATAGTCTTCGTATGGAACAGCACGGAAATACGGGTCAAACATATACACCATGCCGTCCTTTATGCCATTCAGCATTACATAATGCCATTCGTCCAGCCACAGCCGCACCACTGCGGCACCGCCCCTGGTCAGAATATCGTCCAGCCTGCCATCCGCCCCCAGATAGACCTGATTTTCCGAAATATAGCTGCTGACAACAGGCAGCTGCCCCACCCGGCTGAACTGCTTCAGCCAGTTGCTGAGGAACATCATCGCCATGTGAGAGGTGCCGCTTTTGCCTGCATCACCCTCCATATTGTAGCAGTCAAGGCAATACAGCATCACGTTGCGGATAATCTCCGGGGGAATCTCCTCCCGCTGAAACAGGTAGCTGATAGCATCCAGCATGGCCGTAGGGCCGCAGTCGTATTCTGTTAATTGATAATGCAAAGGATTTTTTGCCATATTGCTCCTACACCTCCGACAGAATCAGGCTTGCCACCAGGCGACTGCCCTGCCACAAATCCTCAATGGTGGTATATTCCTCCGTGGTATGCATCTTGTACATGCCGTTGGAAAGCACAATGCCCTGCAGGCCATGCTGAGAAAGAGGGTTCTGATCACTGCCCCCAAAGGTTTCCGTCAGCTCTCCCCCCAGTCCCAGCTCCCGGCAGGACTGCTGAAATCTTGCCACCACATCTGCCTCTGCTGATGTGGCATAGCTGTGAATATGCACCTTATATTTAAAATCTGACCTGGCTCCTGAGCTTTCGGCAGTTTCTGCCGCCAGCCTTTCTATATCTGCCACTATCCCCATGACCCTTTCGTGGTCATAGCCCCGCACCTCGCCCCGGATGGTGCAAAGCTCCGGCACGATATTTATCATCTGGCCGCCCTCTATCGTGCCGATGTTGCAGGTGGTTTCAGCATCAAGATGCCCCTGGGGTATTTTTCCCAGCAGCTCTGCCATGATGGCAATAGCATTGATGCCCTTCTCCGGCTCCATACCGGCATGGGCGGCTCTGCCCCGAATGCTGACCTGAAAGGAAACCAGCGTAGGAGCCTTCAGGGCGGCACTGCCGACCTTCCCAGTCAGATCCAGCACGTAAGATTCGCGGGATTTGACCTGAGAAAAATCAAACCTGTCCAGACCCTCGCAGTAGGTTTCCTCTGCCACGGAAAAAAGGATTTCTACAGGGCGATGGGGCCTGCCGCTATGCTGTACCAGGCGTATCCCCTGCAAAATTTCCACCAGGCCTGCCACGCAGTCAGCCCCCAGCACGGCATCACCGGCGGAGCGGATAATGCCATCCGGCTCTATCACCGCCTGTTTTCCCTTGGATGGCTCCACTGTGTCCATGTGGGCGGACAGCAGGATGGGCGGCCTTTTCAGCTCACCCGGCAGATAGCCGTAGAGATTTCCGGCCTCATCCTGCCGCACCTCCGCCCCCAGGGCATCCAGCTTCTTCTGCAGCCTCTCCGCTATTTCCCCCTCGCCCCAGCTGGGCGCATCTATCTCCACTAGCTCCAAAAATTCATCCCTTACCTGCACCTTTGCCTGCTCTTCCACTCCGCCAGACCCTGCCAAAAATGCCTCTGCCATAACTCCCACTCCCTTGGACTGCATCTATACACAAAAGTATACTTTGTTAATTCTTACTAACGGAGTATATTATAGCACGTTTTCATATCATAGTAAATATATATGACTTATATTTGTTGTTGTGCAGCAAATAATTTGTCAGCCCATCAGCCTGTCCCACAGGCTCATAATCACGTACACCACTCCCGCCGCAATCAGCGGCCCCACCGGAACCCCACGGAAGAAAAACACACCTATCATCGTACCGATAATCAGGGCAGTAGCTATCTCCGGCGAGGACTTCATATAATCCACCCCCAGATAGCCGGAAACTGCCACCAGAATGCCCACAAATATGGAAACGATGCCTGCCGGACTGCGAAAACAGTGCATGATATTTTCCCAGGTAATCTGACCGGTGGCAATCGGCACCATAATGGCCGTTGTCAGCAGTATAATGCCCCAGCTGATGCCCTTCGCCCCTATCACCTCCAAAAGCTGATGCAGCCCCAGTATCCTCATCACCAGCACAGCCGCCACCGCATAAGCCACAGACATGTTATGGCCAATCAGGCTGATTGCCAAAATCGCCAGCATGATCACATATTCCTGCCCCATTGCCAACACCTCGCTAAAACACCTTTACTATTTTACTCTTTTAATCTTTTATGCACAAAATATCTCAAATAATAATTATAACAAAAAAACGTAAATGCAACGCAAAAATTTACGTTGCATTTACGAATCACGCGCATATCAACACTGTTGAGGCTATTAACGCTTTCCCCGCAGGAATTTAATGGTTGGCAGCCCTGTAGATGGCAAGGCAGTTTTCCCTGTCCAGCGGGCGGAAGTTGGCAACCTTGTTCTTGCCGCCGCCAGTACACATGTCAGCCAGATATTCCAGCACGGCCTCCTCCTGTACGCCGATTTCAGACTCGGAGAAGCAGGTAGGCAGTCCCAAGTCGTTCTTGAAGAACTCCTCCATCATGCGGATACCGGCACGGGCCCGTTCCTCCACAGTGCCGGAATTGACGCCGCATACCCTCTCTGCAAACTGGGCAAAACGCTCCGGCTTGTCCATGTAGACATGCTTCGCCCAGGCAGGCCACATGATAGTCAGGGAGGCGCCATGGGTGATGTTGAACTTGCCCCCCAGCTCATGGCCCAGCTTGTGAGCCGCAAAGTCCATCACGCGACCCAGGCCGGTAAAGCCTGTATGGGACACACTGCCGCACCACATCAGCTCGCTCATAGCCTCATAATCCTTGCGGTTGGCCAGGGCCTTCTTACCGAACTTCATCACGTTCTTGATAAGCTCCTCTGCCACCCGGTCGGTGAAATTGTTGCCCTCGGTATGGGTCATGTAGCGCTCCAGGGTGTGCATGATAATATCAGCCGTGCCGCAGGCAATCTGATAAGGCGGCAGGGTATAGGTCAGCTCAGGATTCATGATGGCAAAGCGAGGGCGGTTCAAATCCGTGTTGGTACCGCACTTCTTGCCGATTTCGTCATTGGTCAGCACAGCTGAGTTGCTGGTTTCGCTGCCCGCCGCAGAAATAGTCAGCACCACGCCCACAGGGGTGGTTTTTGTAATAGGACGCTTGCCGCTCCAATACTCCCAGATGTCCACCTCCGGGTCGGCGATACCGTGAGCAATAGCCTTGGATGTGTCAATTACGCTGCCGCCGCCTACTGCCAGAATAAAATCAGCCTTGAACTCCAGCGCCTGCTTGATGCCCTTCCTTGCCAGGGACATCAGAGGATTCGGCTGTACGCCGCCAATGGAATCATAAGGAATGCCGGCCGCCTCCAGCTGGTTCTGAAGCCTGGCCAGAAGGCCGCTCTTTACCACGCTGCCGCCGCCATATACCATGAACACACGGCTGCCGCCATGCTTCTTAACCTTTTCTGCCGTCTTTTCCTCGGCCCCCTTGCCGAAGATGATTTCCGTCGGACTATAATACTCAAAGCTCTGCATAAATCTACCCCTCCTGTTAAATCGCGCAAAACCGCGCAAAAACGCCACTTGAAAGCATTGCTCTTTATTCTTATGTCCTATTCTAACACAAATCGGGATAATTGAATAGTTATTTTATATTGTTGCACAAATTATCATAAAAATGAGGCAGTGAAAAACAAGAAATCTGCAAATTACGCAGTCCCGGCTTTTCACTGCCTGAATTTCAAATAAATTTATCTATACAATATATAGAATTTGTCTAAAGAACCGCCAACACAAAGGCTTAGATTGTACCAAAGATGCGATCCCCGGCATCACCCAGGCCAGGCACAATGTAGCCGTGGTCATTGAGATGGTCATCCACTGCCGCCACATAGACAGGCACATCCGGATGATCCTCGTTGATGACCTGCACGCCCTCCGGCGCTGCCACCAGGCACATGAGAATGAGGTTCTTTGCACCCTTCTCCTTCAGCATGGTAATGGCTGCGGAGGCAGAGCCGCCGGTTGCCAGCATCGGATCCACCACCAGCATGGTGCGCTCCGCAATATCGCTAGGCATCTTGCAATAATACTCCACCGGCTTCAGGGTTTCCGGGTCACGATACAAACCGATGTGACCTACCTTTGCCGTAGGAATCATGTTTACCACGCCGCTCTGGAGCCCCAGACCCGCCCGCAGGATAGGCACCACGCAGACCTTTCTGGCGGCGGCCAGCTGCTTGCCGATGCACTTGCCCATCGGAGTTTCGATTTCAATGTCCTTCAGGGGAAAATCACGGGTGATTTCATAGGTCATCAGCATGCTGATTTCCTCCAGCAGCTGACGAAAATCCTTGGTGCCGGTTTCCTTCATGCGCATGATGGTCAGCTTGTGCTGAATCAGCGGATGGTCAATTACAGTTACCTTCAAATCTGCCATTTTATTTCTCCTTATTCATACAGAGGATACTTTGCACAGAGGGCAGCTACACGCTGGCGTGCCTGCTCACGGGCAGACTCATCCTCCGGATTATCCAGAACCAGGGCGATGATATTGGCAACCTCTACCATGTCCTCCTCCTTGAATCCACGGGTGGTCAGTGCAGGAGAGCCAAGACGGATGCCGCTGGTTACGAACGGGCTCAGCTTCTCAAACGGAATGGTATTCTTGTTGGCGGTAATGCCCACCTCGTCCAAAAGGTTCTGAGCCACCTTGCCGGTGATGTTCTTACTGGTCAGATCAACCAGCATCAGGTGATTGTCAGTGCCGCCGGAAACGATGCGGAAGCCATCTGCTGCCAGGGTGTCAGCCAGAGCCTTGGCATTCTTGATAATCTGTGCCGCATACTCCTTGAACTCAGGAGAGAGAGCTTCCTTCAGGGCTACTGCCTTGCCTGCAATAACGTGCATGAGAGGGCCACCCTGGATGCCAGGGAAGATAGCCTTGTTGAACTGCTGACCAAACTCGGCATCCTTGCAGAGAATAAGTCCGCCGCGAGGGCCGCGGAGGGTCTTGTGGGTAGTGGTAGTTACCACATCTGCATACGGAACAGGATTTGGATGATAGCCTGCTGCCACAAGGCCTGCAATATGCGCCATATCCACCATGAGATAAGCGCCTACGCTGTGGGCGATTTCCGCCATGCGAGGGAAATCAATGGTACGGGCATAAGCGGAAGCACCAGCCACAATCAGCTTCGGCTTGCACTCCTCCGCAATCCTCTGTACCTCGTCATAGTCAAGAGCCTCGGTTTCGGCGCTTACGCCGTAAGGCACGATGTTGAAATACTTGCCGGACATGTTGACAGGAGAACCATGGGTAAGATGGCCGCCATCTGTCAGGTTCATGCCCATAACGGTATCGCCAGGGGTCAGCAGGGCAAAGAAAACTGCCATATTGGCCTGGGCACCGGAATGAGGCTGCACGTTGGCATATCCGGCACCGAACAGCTCCTTGGCCCGGTCGATAGCCAGCTGCTCAACCACATCCACATGCTCACAGCCGCCATAGTAGCGCTTGCCAGGATAGCCCTCTGCATACTTGTTGGTCAGCACGCTGCCCTGGGCAGTCATTACCGCCGTGCTGACAATATTCTCAGAAGCAATCAGCTCCAGCTTGTTGCGCTGGCGGTTCAGCTCCGCATCAATTGCTGCTGCTACCTCAGGATCTACGGTTTTCAAATCATTCATCAAAGCCATCTAAATAAATCCTCCTAAAATATATTGCTTAATATATCATAAAAAATATATTACTTGTTCTCCAAAGCCATCATCTTGTCAATGCGGCGCTGGTGACGTTCCTCATGGGAAAAATCGGTAGTTACCCAGACGCGGACAATCTCACCGGCAGGACCGAAACCAATTACCCTGCCCCCCATTGCCAGCACGTTGGCATCATTATGCTCGCGGGACATGCGGGCAGAGAACACATCGTGGCAGAGAACCGCCCTGATGCCCTTGACCTTGTTGGCAGCAATGGAAATGCCCAGGCCGGTGCCGCAGAGTACAATGCCCCTGTCAGCCTCGCCGCCAGCTACCTTGCCGCAGACCTTCTCGGCAATATCAGGATAATCCACGGAATTGCCGTCAAAGGTTCCCACATCCTCCACCTGAATATCCTCAAACTCAGCCAGAACCTTCTTTACGGAATCCTTCAGCTCTACCGCGCCATGGTCGCAGCCAATCACTAATTTCACTACAGTATCCCCTTTCCAGGCCTGCCAGCCAGCATTGGCAAAATACAGGCAATATCACAATATAAATTGATACAATATAAATGTCAGCACACAATCAGCAAAATACAATTGTGTTTTCAAAAAATACTATACCATTTTACCATAGAAAATGAAAGCGTGCAGAAATATTTTTACTGCCTGTCAATCTTGTAATGTTCCCTGCACCCCATCCATGCGTGCAGCCTCGTATATTTTACTGCGCTCCTTGTAGCTCAGGTGGTTGCCGGCATTTGGCACAGGGCCGTACATT
The DNA here is from genome assembly GCA_945949525.1 of uncultured Veillonellaceae bacterium. Taxonomy (GTDB): domain Bacteria; phylum Bacillota; class Negativicutes; order Selenomonadales; family Selenomonadaceae; genus Anaerovibrio. Next base: position 1,802 of record CAMFES010000026.1, on the reverse strand, counting down.
TCCTCCAGCCAGGGCCAGAGATTGACCGCAGCATATATGTCAAAGCCGCTGTGAGCTATCAGCTGCGCCGCCCACTCATCCGCTTCCCGTTCCTCCCGCTTCAGCACATGGGAAAGCTGCACCGCCTCCCAAAAGGCTTCTACGGACTTCCTGGCATTTGCTGACTTTTCAGCTCCCGCGTCTTCTGCCAACTGCTCCGCCGCCAGCTCCTTTGCCGCCCGGCGCAGATAACGGCAGGCCAGCGGTGAACGCTTCATGGCCGACACAGGATGCCCCAGCTCATGATGCCCCAGCTCATGAGCCAGAATAACGGCCAGCTCATCATCTGATAAAATATTCAGCATGCCACGGTTCACCACAAAAATTCCCCCTGGCAAAGCGTAGGCATTAAACTTCTCATTGGGCGTCACCAGCACCATCGCATCATTTTCCATCTGCCAGCCCTCTGCCTTAGCCAAATCGCCATTCATGCTGACTGCCGCCTTTATCAGCTTGTCCAGCACGCGCCGCGTCCTTTCTTCCTCCTCAGGCAGCGCTTCGCCTGCCTTCAGCTTCTCATGCAGGAAAGAATACATATAGTACCGCCCGGCAGGCTCCTCCGTAAAATACCTGACAGCCGCATCTTCCCTTTCCCCTGCCTGGCAATATGCCAGCGGCAACACAAACATGCAGACCAGCAGTCCTGCCAGCACCCTGTTCAGCAATGTCACAGCCCTCATACCCATCACCTCAAAATCCCCTTGCCAAAATAAAAACCTGGCTTTATAATAAATATAGAAAGAGTGCTACCAGTAGACGGTTAGCCCCAAGATGTCAGTCCAGAAATAACCGCGTTCTTTGGGTGTTTCGGCGGTTATTTCTGTCTTTCGTTAATGTCTTTGCCTATCATGTAGCCAAAACATATCGCAGTCAGCAGCATGCTGATTACGCTTATGAACAGCTCAACAGACATGGCATCACGTCCCTCCTTTGCTAAATTCCTCATACAAGGTTTCTATGTCATCGGAGGGTCACAGTCCCTCCGTTATCGTGTTCAGGAGGGCTAACCGCCTACCGTTATGGTAGCACCGTTTTTATTATAGCAAATATGTTTGTTCCCTGCAATGTTATATTGCAGGGATTTTTTGTGCTTATTTAACTATCCATAGCATCCCCTGAAATATTCCTATATCCCCTGATATTTCAAACAGTGTCCATATACCAATATCCATATAGCAAAAGCCCCTGCCTCCACAAATGGAAACAGGAGCTTCCTGCTAAAAATATTTTTAGAGTCGGGACATCACTTATCAGAAGTAGAAGTTTACCTTGCCTGCAGCAGTCCAGCCCTTGTAATCCATGAATGTTTTCTCCATAGAAAGGTCGAGGACGGCATTCTTGGCCATGCTTGCACGGTAGCCCAGGCTCAGATACAATACGTTGGCATTGTAATCATTGGTAGGCATAGACACACCGTTGATATAGGCGTTGTAGCTGCCGGACAGGCCACGGCTATAGGCCACGCCGCCATACAGGCCGCTGGCGTCAATCAGGTTCAGGCCCAGCTTGGCAGTCCAGTTGTTGCTGTCATCGCTCTTGATGTAGTTCGGGCCTGCATAGTAGCTGTCTACACTTATCTTGTCATAGGCCAGCTGGATATAAGGATTCAGGGTCAGGCGGTCATTCTGGGCAATCTTTGCACCATAGCCAACCATAGCGCCAGTATCATTGGTGCCGTACTTCACGTCACTGTTCAGCTTGCTGTCAAACTTGCCGGTATGAATCATGTAGTCGATGTACTGGTCATTTGGCAGCATGTGAGT
>CAMFES010000025.1 GCA_945949525.1 uncultured Veillonellaceae bacterium | reverse complement strand
CTGTGTCCTTGTTTACACCATTTGTTACTGCCATAATAATTGCCTCCTCATTCGTTAAAAAAATACAATACTACCTGTCATTTCTCAAACCACGAATGCGAGCTGCACCGGCCCAGCTTCTTCTCTCAGCCGGACGAATCGCCTTGATTTGGGAAAAGCCAACACCATACGCTGCCAAAGCACCAGCAATAGCAGCCACCGTTTCCCCACTGATGCCCGGAGCCACTGCCGGAGCCGCAGGTGCCGCCGCCTTTGCAGGAGCAGCCTTCTTCTGCTTGGCCGGAGCTGCTGTCGGATGAGTCTTCTTCTTCGTTCTCGGCTTCGTTGGATCAATGAAGTGAATAACACGAATAAAAAGGCTCAGGAGAAACAGTACCGCAAATACAATTGTCATGTTGATAAGCATGATGACAACTGGATTTGACATTTGATTATCCATATAGACACCGCCTTAAAATAATAATTTCCGCTGTTATAAGCATTAAGCAGATGCCTAAAAAACTCTTCATACATTCCACACCAATGCCCTACAGCTTTCTAATAACGCCTTATCACATTATAGCAGAAATTTCAATTATATAAAAGTAGGATATTAGAATATTTTCTATAACTTTTGGTTATAAACAGTGTAAGCCTGCAACGTTATCTCTTTGGCCTCACAATATCCTTCAGCTTCTGTACATATAGCTCCCTGAAGGCTTCATACTCACCCAGCCCCCTGGTGGAGCATCGCACCGCAAGGCCTGCCCCCTGCAGCACGGACCGCCACGAGGCCGGATGCTCGCCAGCCAAATCCTTCGTAGCATGGTTTCCCCCCGCCAAAAGCAGGGGCCGGAGGTAAACCTTCCTGACGCCGCGTTCTGCCAGCCTCTTCAGCACATCCTGCTGATTGGGATAGTCATCCTGCTCCACCACGCCGATATGCACAGGCCATCCCTGCCCGTCAACATACTGCTGCAAAAGCTCATAGGCCTCGTTGTGCTGATGGGGGGAGCCATGCCCCATAAAAACCATGTCCTCCCCCGGCATAAGCTGTGAAAGCCCCAGCACATCAGCCGTCAAAAAGCAAAAATCCCCTGCCGCCTTCACGGAAAGAACCGGCTCCATCAGGGACAGGCTGCCAAACCGCCCGGCAAATTCCCCGGCCGCAGGCACCAGCTTATTCTGGAATTCCTCACCGGCCGTCAGATGCGTCGGCATAATTACCACATCATCATAGCCTGCCGCCGCCAGCTTTTCCAGCACATCAACAAGGGAAGGGCAGTCATGCCCTTCCCTTGCCATCTTCTTGCGCAAAAAAACGCTGGTCCACGCCTCAAAAACATCAAAGGCACCCCCGTCAGGGAAGGACAGCTCCTCGCCCTGACCACGGGTATCTGCGTCTGCCGCTCGGCCGCCGAAGGACCGCCGCACATCCTCCAGCAGGGTATCAATACAGCGCTCCTTGACGCGGATATCCCCCACGCCAAAGGAAGTCACCACTATCGCCCGCTTCATCACTTCGCACCCTGCTCGGCCACAACCACATCGGCAATCTTCTGGCAGATAACCTCCAGCTGTGCCTGGTCTGGTCCCTCCGCCATGACGCGAATCAGAGGCTCCGTACCGGACGGACGTACCAGGATGCGCCCGTCTGCTCCCAGCTCCTCCTCACCGGCCTTGATAGCCGCCGCAATATTGGCATTTTCCTCCCAGCCTTCCTTGGATTTTACCACCACATTCACCAGAAGCTGTGGATAGCTGGTCATCAGCTCATTCAGCTCGGAAGGCTTCTTGCCGCTTCTCCTGATGGCGCACAGGGTCTGCAGGGCCGTCACGGGGCCGTCCCCCGTGGTGCTGAAATCAGAGAAGATAATATGTCCGGACTGCTCGCCCCCCAGATTGTAGCCGTTTGCCAGCATGTTTTCCAGCACATAGCGGTCGCCTACCTTGGTAATCTCCGCCCTGCCTGACAGCTCCTTGACTGCCTTGTGGAAGCCGATGTTGGCCATAACGGTAGTAACCACCGTATTATCCTTCAGGGTACCGTTGGCAATCATTTCCTTGGCGCACATTACCAGCATGTGGTCGCCGTCAATCACATTGCCCTTTTCATCCACGCACAGGCAGCGGTCAGCATCACCATCATGGGCGATACCAAAATCAGCCCCCTGCTCCACTACAGCCTTCTGCAAAAGCTTCAGATGGGTGGAGCCGCAATTGTCATTTATATTCACACCATTTGGCTTGTCGTTGAGAACGGTGACATCGGCACCCAGCCTCTTCAGTATGGCCGGCATGGACTCAAAGGCCGCGCCATTTGCGCAGTCCAGCACAATCCTCATACCGTCAAAACGCTCACTGGACGTAGATACCACGAACTCGATGTACTCCTTTACCAGATCATGGCGATAGGTCACGGTTCCCATCTGGGAGCCGGATGCCCTGTACATCTGATCCTCCTGCTCGATGGTGCGCACGATATTCTCCAGCTCGTCCTCTACAGCATCCGGCAGCTTGTAGCCATTGCCTCCAAAGAACTTGATGCCGTTATCATGGAACGGATTGTGGGAGGCGGAAATCACTATACCCGCCTTTGCTCCGTGCTTTTTTGTCAAATAGGCAATAGCCGGTGTAGGAATCACGCCCGCCACCACAGCATGACCTCCGGCAGAGCAGATACCTGCCACCAGTGCCGCCTCAAACATCGGCCCGGAAATACGCGTATCGCGGCCAATCAGGATAACCGGTGCCTCCGCCTCATCATCATCCTCGCCAAAGTACAGGGTAGCGGCGCGTCCCATGCGGTAAGCCAGCTCAGGCGTCAGCTCCAAATTTGCCTCACCACGGACACCATCAGTACCAAACAATCTTGACATAAAATAAAACCCTCCAATAAACAACCCATTAGCCTGCCTCCTGATTGCTGAAGGAGCGCAAACCTCTATCTCGGTGTATTCTATCTCTGTATATTATGACTGTTTTCCCGTAAAAATGCAAGGGATGCGTTCATTCCATCCAGTGCTGCACTCATGATGCCGCCAGCGTAGCCTGCCCCCTCACCGATAGGATACAATCCCGGCGTGCTGACCGACTGGAAGCTCCCACGGTCCCGGAGGATTCTGCAGGGTGCCGAAGAACGTGTTTCCACCCCTGTCATAACCGCTCCTCTGTCAGCAAACCCCCGGATTTTCCCATCCCAGAAGGGCAGTGCCTTTTCCAGCATATCCGTCACAAATCCCGGCAGGCAGCCATGAAGATCCGCCGTCTTTATCCCTGGCAGATAGCTGGGCCTGGTCAGAAAATCGCAGGAACCCCTCTTGCCATGCAAGAAATCTCCCACGGTCTGCACCGGCGCCCTGTAATCGCTGCCGCCCAGCTCAAAGGCCAGCCGCTCCCACCGCCGCTGGAATTCAATGCCCCCCAGCACATGATCGGCAAAATCCGCAGTATTCACCGTCACCAGAATCGCAGAATTCGCCACGCCGGAATCGCGATGATAGTTGCTCATGCCGTTGGTCACAACGCCCCCCGCCTCCGAAGCCGCAGCCACCACCTGTCCCCCCGGGCACATGCAGAAGGAATAGGCCCCCCTGCCCGTTTCCCTGTCATTGTAGGTCAGGGCATAGTCAGCAACCGGCAAAAGGGGACTTCCCGCATCCTGCCCGTACTGGGACACATCTATCAGCTCCTGGGGATGCTCTATCCGCACGCCGATAGCAAAGGGCTTCGCCTCCATTGCCACCCCGCTGTCCAAAAGCATCTGATAGGTATCCCTGGCAGAATGGCCGATGCCCAAAAAGACAGCCCCTGCCGCCAGCCTTTCCTCGCCATTCAGCTGCACGCCGCAGAGCCTGCCATCCCTATCCAGTTCAATTCCCGTCAGCCTGGTTTCAAAACGTACCTGTCCCCCCAGGCGGATAATCTCCTGCCGTATATTCCTTACCACCTGCCTCAGCATATCCGTACCGATATGAGGCTTGTGCAGATATCTGATTTCCTCCGGGGCACCGGCCGCCACAAAATCCTCCAGCACCTGCCCCATCAGAGGGTCATTGACGCGGGTGGTCAGCTTGCCATCCGAAAAGGTTCCGGCTCCCCCCTCGCCAAACTGCACGTTGGAGGCCTCATCAAAAGCACCGCCGGACCAGAACCTGGCAATATCCTCATGCCGCCTGTCCACGTCCCGGCCCCGCTCCACTATCACCGGACGCCAGCCCTGCCTGGCCAGGGTCAGCGCCGCAAACATACCAGCAGGGCCAAAGCCCACCACCACAGGCGGCAAATCCCTGCTGCCCATAGGCAAAAACGCCGCGTCCGTCGCCTCAGCTTCCGGTGCCCTGGACACATTCCTGTCCTTTCGCCAGCGGTTCAGCAGCTTTTTTTCACTGCCCCGCACCAGCACATCCAGCATATACACGAACCGCAGGGGCGCACCACGAAAACGCCTGGCATCCACGGCCTTTCTGACCAGCCGCACCTCCTCTACCTCACTGACAGGCATTCCCAGACGCTCCGCCGCCAGCTCCTCCATACTCCTTGTGTCATCAAACCTGACATTAAAATTTGCAATTCTTATCATTTTTTATTAACCCTGATACTTATACTTACAGTCTTATTTGGCGTCGTCACGCCCTCCGGCAGCACCAGCCCCACATCAGACGAGCTGCTCTCCGTCATGCCCGCCAGGGACACCGGCTCCGTATCCAGGCTCTTGATATCCGCCAGCAGCTTGGTTGGCCCGCCGATCTCCACCTGTGCAGGCTCTGCCGTCACGCCGCCCAGCTTGTAGCCCTCCGGCAAAATCCCGTTTACCACCGGCTTTACCGTCACGATTTTCTTGCCCATGCCTGGCACCAGCTGCACGGTAACATCCATCTCCGTCGGCAGTACAGAAAGGTTGTTGACCATGTTGCCATCAGCATCCACCGCCGTCAGGCGCACCCGCATGGTAAAATCAGCCGTATTGTCAGACAGCTTTATTTTGCCGGTGGCCTTGACTATGGACTCCACCAGGTGCCTTGGCCCGTATACGTTGACATACTGCTGCACAGGCTGAACCTTGCCCACATCCATGCCCTGGGCAGGCTTGCCGCTGACAGAAATCTCCACCGGCACGCCGTGGGCAATCAGGCTCTCCATATTGACGCTGACCACCTCGTCAGACAGCTCCAAAAGCTCAAAGCCCTGAGGAATCACTGTCTTGATCCTCTCCTCATACTCCCCCTCCGTATTGCCGGACAGGTCGATAACCGCCTTGAAATCAGCCTCATGCACCGCGGCCATCAAAGCCCGCGGTGCCCGCACCTTCAGCCGCACCTCCTTGACATTCATAGTCACATCATAGCCCTCCGGCGCGTTGACAATCTCCACAGGCACGGTATAGGTGGCATTGACGGAAGGATTCTCCTCGTTCATGACATAGCCCCACATGATGACTGCCGCAATCAGGGCCAGTACCTTGACAGGCAGATTTCGCCGAAACAAATTGCGCACATTTACCATCATTTGTTTTTCCTCCAAGCATCAATCGCATTTCTAATATCCTGCACCTTTATGGTCGGGTCCGCCTTGATGAACAGCGGACGCAGGCGTTCCTTCAGCTGTTCGGAGTTCAGCCGCCTGGTGATGCGTCCATTCTCTGCAATAGAAACAATTCCCGTTTCCTCGCTGACGATCACCACCACCGCATCGCATTGCTCAGAAAGTCCCAGCGCCGCCCTGTGCCTGGTCCCCAGCTCCGTGCTGAGGCCGCGGTTTTCCGTCAGGGGCAGCAGGCAGCCTGCCGCAATCATGCGATTGCCGCGAATCACAGCCGCCCCGTCATGAAGAGGCGTATTGGGAATGAAAACATTCATCATAAACGGTGCCGTCACCAGTCCGTCCACCCTGATGCCGGTGTCAATAATCTCATTGATGCCGATTTCCCGCTCCAGCACCAGAAGGGCGCCAATCTTTTTGGCGGACATGTTGAACACAGCCTTGTCAATCTCGTTGACCAGGGTATCTGCCTCCTCTGCGTTCAGGTACACGGCAGAACCCAGGAACTTGCCCTGTCCGATGCGCTCCAGGGCACGCCTCAGCTCCGGCTGGAACACAATCGGCAGCGCCATAAACAAAAGATAGATGCTCTTGGACAGCAGCCAGTAGATGGCATGCAGCTCAAGAATATAGGCTCCCAGCGCCACCCCCAGCATTATAAACAGGCCCTTGGCCAGGGTTATGGCCCTGGTATCCTTCAGCATCTCATAAGACTTGTACAAAATAACAGCCACCAGCAGAATATCCACAATGTCCCGAAAGCCCACTGTAGATAGCAAACCATGGTACTGTACCGGTATAGAGAAATCAAATGGCATATAAATACTCCCCTGCATAAAAATAGCGTGCAAAACCTGACGCATCATCATAAAATATTCCGAAAAAGTACCCTATATTTCTCATTCGCGAAAAAAATCAGAAATCCTGCATTTTTCTGAAAAAATATAAATCTTTTTTGTGATTTTTTTATGAAAAAACAGACAGAAGGGAAAACTCCTCTTCTGTCTGCTCCACTCAGTGCATTATCTATATGCCGCTGTCAAAAATCAATACTCACCGGCCACATCAATAAAGCCGTATACATCCTCCGCCTTGCCGGTATGCAGGTCATCAATGTAATCGTACAGCTTCTGGGAGAACTCGCCAATCTTGCCGCCGCTGATTACCCTGTCCTGACCCTTGTATCCCAGCACGCTGACAGGGGAAATAACAGCAGCTGTGCCGGAGCCGAATACCTCCTCCAGCTTGCCATTCTCATAGGCCTCAATCAGCTCGTCAATGGAAACACGGCGCTCCTCGGTAGGGATGCCCCACTCCTTGCAGACCTGCAGCACGGTGCGGCGGGTAATGCCATCCAGAATAGTGCCGTCCAGCTCCGGAGTTACCACCTTGCCATCAATCTTGAACAGGATGTTCATGGAGCCAACCTCGCCCACATACTTATGCTCAACACCATCCATCCACAGGGTCTGATCATAGCCCTTCTCGTGAGCTACCAGGCCGCCATGGAGGGAAGCCGCATAGTTGGCAGGGGTCTTGGCTGCGCCCAGCCCGCCCTTCGGGGCGCGCACATAGGTGTCCTCCACCATAATCTTTACCGGTGCAAAACCATGAGCATAATAAGCACCTACAGGGGACAGAATGATCATCAGCTTGTAATACTGACCCACGCTTACCCCCAGATAAGGGTCAGTGGAGAAGATAAACGGACGGATGTAGAGGCTCTGGCCAGGGCCGTCAGGAATCCAGTCCTTCTCAAGATCAATCAGCTGCATGAGAGCGTCATACACCAGCTTCTCATCTACAGCAGGAATATCCAGAATCTTTGCCGAGCGGTTCAGGCGGGCAATATGATCCTTGGCGCGGAACACAACGGCCTTGCCACCCTCATAGCGGTACGCCTTGCAGCCCTCAAAAATAGCCTGGCCGTAGTGCAGTGTAGCATTGGCAGGGCTCAGGGAAACCTCCTGATAAGGCACGATGCGCGGATCATGCCAGCCCTCCTCCGGGTTGTAATCCATCTCAAACATATAATCAGTAAAGACGCGGCCAAAACCTACCTTGCTGATATCAGCAGGCTTCTCTTTCAAGCTCTCCGCCTGTACAAAACGAATATCCGCCATATAAATACATCTCCTAACAATTCATCTGATAATTTTGTAACTGTGTAATGTATACATTGTAGGACTTTTATAGAAATAAATCAAGTGTTTATACGCAAAATTTCCTGCATAACTGCTGGAAGCTTGCTGAGAACATCTCCCGCTACAAGGCAGTTTCCCTTTTCCTCATAGGCCAGCTCCCCGGCCCGGCTATGGATGTACACACCGGCCAGGGGCTGCCTGCCCTCCGCCACCTGCTTGTACAGCCCGGCGATGGCTCCTGCCAGCACATCACCGCAGCCAGCCGTAGCCATGCCCCCGTTGCCGCCATTAGAAACATAGGCAGTGCCGTCAGGATAGACAATCACCGTGGTTTCGCTCTTGATGACAAATACCGTATTGTATTCCTTCGCCGCCTCCCGGCCCAAATCCAGCAAGTCCTCCTTCAGCTCAGGCACCGTAATCCCCAAAAGGCATGCCATCTCCCCCAGATGCGGTGTCAGCACCGGCACATGGCGGCATTTTGCCAAAAGCTCTCCCTGCTCCCGAAAGGCGTAGATTCCATCCGCATCCAGCACCACCGGCACATCCGTACCTGCCACAAAGGCCCGCACAAAGGCCTGGGTTTCCTCCCTCCGCCCCAGGCCCGGCCCCAAAAGCACCAGGTCATAGCCGGAGGCAGCCGACAGAAGCTCCTCTGCATTGTCCAGGGAAAAATGGCCACTGCCATTATCCAGCACAGGCAAGGTCATGACCTCCGTCAGCTTCGCCTCATAAATATCGTTCAGGCTCTCAGGGCAGGCCAGGGTCACAACCCCGGCGCCAATCCCCAGAGCTGCACCGGAGGCCAGCACCGCTGCACCGGTCATGCCACGGGAGCCTGCAATCACCAGTATCCTGCCGCAGCTCCCCTTGTGGCAGTCCACAGGCCTTGGCAGCATCCACTCCCTCACGCTCTCCGGCCGCAGCAGCTCCTGACGTATTTTTGGGTCCTCCAGAAGACCGCGGGGAATCCCTATGCCATCACTGAGAAGCTTGCCACAATACACAGCTCCCGGAGCAAACATCAGCCCCCATTTTGGCGTTCCCAGAGTCACTGTCATGGACGCAGCAACAGCTACATCCTCCACCTGTCCGTTATCAGCCTCCACGCCGCTAGGCACGTCAATGGACAGCACCTTCAGGCCTGCCTTGTTCACGGCCTCAATCAGCCGCCTGGCCTCCGGCCGCAGCTGCCCGTGAAAGCCCGTCCCCAGAAGTCCGTCCACCACCCCGTCGGCAGTCTTCAGCACCACCAGAAGCTTGTCCCAGTCGCGCTCCTCGTTCAGATTGAACACCTCTATGCCCATGTTGCAGATGACATTAAAGTTTACCGCCGCCGAGGCCGTCATCTTCTCCGTCCTGCCCAGCACAAACACCTTGGGCCTTCCACCGGCGTTGGCGATATGCCGCGCCGCCGCAAAGGCATCACCGCCATTGTTGCCCGTACCGGCAATCACGCAGATTTTCTTTCCGGAAACGCCCTCCACCAGCGTATCAAGGGCCAGAAAAACCTCCCTGGCCGCATTTTCCATCAGCACAACCTCCGGAATGCCAACCTCCTGAATGGCACGCCTGTCAATATTTCTCATTTCCTCTACCGTTGTCAGCTTCATCACCAGTCAGCCCCCTGCACCAAATCCAAAAACACAAAACAACAAAATTTCAAAATCTAAATCCAGCACCACAAATAACCAGCAGTAAAGCAACAAACCACTGCCGCCAGAAACTCAGCTCTCCAGAACACACTGCGCCGTGGCGTACTCCCTGGCATGACTGATGCTCAGCCACGCCCTGCTTACCCCCATGCGTCCTGCCAGCTTGTCAAACGCACCATGCAGCTTCAGCCTCGGACAGCCCAGCTCATCATTGACAATCTCAATATCCAGCATCCTGCCCTCCCTGAGCCCCGTACCAAAGGCCTTCAGCACAGCCTCCTTGGCCGCAAAGCGCCCGGCAAAGGACTCCGCCATGCCTGCGCCTCGGCTCCTGCAATACGCCGCTTCAGCCTCTGTAAACACCCTGCTCACAAAAGCCTCCTTCGCCACAGCCTTCTTGACCCTCTCAATCTCAACAATATCCGTACCTATACCTAAAATCATACTACCCCCTGCCAGTACTTTTTATTGTATTGCTGTGTCTGTTCAGATATAACGGGATGCGCTGCGGCAGTACCATCAGAAACCCGCTCTCGCTCTTAGTTGTGCCTCGCGTTACTAACATTCATCTATCGCCTACGGCTCTGATGAATGAAGTAACGAGGCGCAACAAAGGTCTTCTGATGGCACATGCCTCAACACATCCTATTTTGTCTGAACAGACTACACGAACCCTCTCTAAGAAAAAGAACCCCTGGCAGGGGTTCTTCAATTCTATCTTGCCACCTGATACTCGGATCTGTCCACATGCACGGAGCGCTCAATCAGCACCTCGACACGGCGATTCTGCGCCCTGCCCTCCTCCGTGGCATTATCCGCAATCGGACGGTACTCACTTCTGCCCATGGCACTGAACCGCGCCGGGTTCATGCGTCCATCCTGGGCGATGATATACTTCATAAAATTGATGGCACGAGCCGAGCTAAGCTCCCAGTTGGAAGGATAAGCACTGCTGGTAATCGGCACATTATCCGTATGTCCCGTCACCAGAATCCGCTGAGGAATTGGTGCCACCAGCGCCGCAATCACCGGCCCAATCTTCTGCACACCGGCCGTCAGCTCCGCAGAACCAGAAGGAAACAGCGCATTCTCCTTGATGCGTATCATCAGCCCGTTCTCCGTCAGAATAGTGCTTACTTCATTCCCCAGATCATTCTGCTCAATATATGTATCCAGCTGCCTCTTGACAGCCTCCATCTGCTTGTTTTCGGCCAGATATGCCTCCATGCCGCCATCCTCCGAGGACATCATGTCACGGGAATTGTTCTGGGCGGGGCCTGCTCCCTCAAAGAAGGAAGGGCCGCCCATGTTAAAGGCGGAGCTGAAGGCCTGCGCCATCTGGGTCAGCTTTGTTTCATCAGTCTGGGAAATTGCAAACAGACAGATAAACAGCGCCAAAAGCAGCGTCATCAGGTCAGAATACGGCAGAAGCCATGCCTCACTGGCCTCCTCCTCATGAGGAGCCGGTCTTTTCTTTCTTGCCATGAATTATTCCTCCTTCAATGTCTCACGAACGGACTGAGGAATAAATACCATCAGCTTCGCCTCGATAGCAGCCGGGGAGTCACCAGCCTGCAGGGACAATATACCCTCGATAATCATTCGCTTCTGGCCGATTTCCTGCTCGGAGAGAATCTTCAGCTTGTTGCACAAAGGCAGCCAGAGAACGTAGCCTGTGAAGATACCCAGAATTGTCGCAACGAATGCAGCCGCAATGGAATGACCCAGCTTATCAATATCGTTCAGGTTACCCAGTGCCGCAATCAGACCTACTACGGCACCAAGCACGCCCAAAGTCGGAGCGTAGGTACCGGCCTGGGAGAACATGGAGCGGTTCTCGGCATGACGGGCCTGCATGATAGAAATCTCCGCATCCAGCACATCGCTTACAAATTCCTGCTCCATGCCGTCTACCACCATGCTGAGGCCGTTGCGGAAGAACGGATCATCAATCTCCTGAATCTTTCCCTCCAGAGCCAGCAGGCCCTCACGACGTGCCAGCTGGGAAAGCTCCACAAAGGTCTGCCTGAGTTCCACCGAGGACTGCAGATTGTTCTTGAAAAACGTCTTTTTAAACAATACCGGGAAATTCTTCAGCTGATCCATGCGGAAGCCGATAAACAAGCAGGAGAAGGTACCACCGATAATAATCAGGAAAGCCGCCGGATTGTTCAGTGCGGTCAAAGGCGCCCCCTTCAGAACCATACCTACAAAGATAGAAATTATACCCAATACCATACCAATGACTGTTGCAAGTTCCAAGATAAAATCCCCCTATCCATATACATTTATTGATTAATATTCAATAAAAAATCTGAAAACCCTGCTAACACACTCAATTTTCTTTAATTATACAAAATTTTTTCCCGAAAAACAAACTATTAGCTATTTTTCATGAAATTCTTAGACTTTTGTACTAAAATAATTTTTCTTTATAATATCATAAAAATCCTTAACTATTTTTTTGATATATGATATAATAAATTTTAAATAACTCGAATTTATTACTTTAGTATATATGGACGAATAAAATGCATCGGAGTGATAATGTATGGAATTGCGACAACTGGAATACTTCCAAATGGCAAGCAGGCTCAAAAACATTACGAGGGCGGCGGAGCGCCTGAATGTTTCTCAGCCGAACATTACTGTGGCCATCAAGAAGCTGGAATCTGAGCTGGGCATCAAGCTTTTTGACCGGAGCCAGAAGCAGCTTTCCCTGACGCCGGAGGGCAACATCTTCCTGAACCGCATTGAGCTGGCTCTCAGGAGCATACAGGATGCCGTGCTGGAGGTCAACGACTACAAGCAGCTGCAGAAGGGTACCATCAAGATAGGCATTCCTTCCATGATTGGCGCCTACCTGTTCCCGAAGATTTTTTCCAGCTTCCAGCAGCTGTACCCTCATCTGGATATCTATCTCTATGAGGAGGGCTCCATGACCATCCGTGAACAGCTGGAACGGGATGACCTTGATTTCGGCATCGTCATCATCTCGGACGCCTCCGCCAGCCTGCAGCTCCTGCCTATGTCCAGAAACCAGATTGTGGCATGCATTCCGGAGAAGCACCCTTTGGCCAAAAAGGACAGTATCTCCATCAACGATGTGGCAAATGCTGACCTGATCATGCTGAAGGAAGGCTCCTTCCTCCGGCAGCTGGTGCTGAGCAAAATCAAGCGTGCCAACATCATGCCGGAGATTGTGCTGGAGTCCAATCAGATAGAAACCGTCAAGGGACTGATAGCCTCCAACGTGGGCATCGCCTTCCTGCTTGACTTCATCGTCAAGGGAGCCCCCGGCATCAAGGCCGTGCCTTTTGATGACCCTCTCTTTGTGGATTTGGGCCTGGCATGGAAAAAGGACCGCTATATCAGCAACGCCGCCCAGTCCTTCATCGACTTCTGCCGCAACACCATGAAAGAAGGCTAATAAGCCTAATAATCTATTTACAAAGTATATAAATTCTGTTATACTACAAAAACGAAATAAATATATTACACCAACGACAGGTGACAGGATAGCCGGAGGAAGATGCTTGCCAGACAATCAGCCGGTTATCTGTTACCTGTTTTTTTGCATTAATGTATTAGCATACTTTCCAAGTCAAGCAGTATGCCGTGTGTTGTGGCATGTACCCTAAGAAAACCTTTGTTGCGCCTCGTTACTTCATTCATCAGAGCCGCAGGCGACAGATGAATGTTAGTAACGCGAGGCACAACTAAGAGCGAGAGCGAGTTTTCGTGGGTACTGCCATAATGCACGGCATGGCATGCTACGACGAATACAAAGAAATAGGAGGACATTTTATGGCAAACATTAACGATAACTATTTAAAGCTGGCTGGCAGCTATCTTTTCAGGGAAACAGCTCACAGAAGAGCCGCATTTATTGAGGCGCATCCGGAGGCAGACGTCATCTCCCTGGGCATAGGCGATGTTACCCTGCCACTGCCGAAGGCCTGCATTCAGGCCATGCACAAGGCTGTGGACGAAATGGCAGCCGCCGATACCTTCCGGGGCTATGGCCCGGAGCAGGGCTACAGCTTCCTGGTGGACAAAATTATTGAGAACAACTACAAGGGACTGGGCATCGAATCTGACGAGGTGTTCGTGTCCGATGGCGCCAAGAGCGACTGCGGCAATATTCAGGAAATTTTCAGCACCGACAACACCATTGCCATTACCGACCCTGTATACCCTGTATACCTGGACACCAACGTAATGGCAGGCCGCACCGGCACCCTGCAGCCTGACGGCCGCTATGCAGGTGTCACCTATCTGGCCTGCAATGCCGAAAACAACTTCTGCCCGGAGCTGCCGGAAAAGCGGGTTGACCTGATTTACCTCTGCTGCCCGAATAACCCTACCGGCACCACCCTCACCCATGAGCAGCTAAAAAAGTGGGTGGACTACGCCCTGGAACATGACTCCATCATCCTCTTTGATGCCGCCTACAACGCCTACATCACCGAGGATGACGTGCCGCGCACCATCTTCGAGATTCCGGGAGCCAAGGAGTGCGCCATCGAGTTCCGCTCCTTTTCCAAGACAGCAGGCTTCACCGGCACCCGCTGCGGCTACATCGTCCTGCCAAAGACCGTGACCGGCAAGGCTGCCGATGGCTCCCGTCAGGCACTGAACCCGCTGTGGAACCGCCGCCACACCACTAAGTTCAACGGCACTGCCTACATCATCCAGCGGGGTGCAGAGGCGATTTTCACACCGGAGGGCAAGGCACAGGTCAAGGAGATGGTCGGCTACTACATGGAAAACGCCCGCATTATCCGCGAAGGGCTCACTGCGGCAGGCGTTACCGCCTTCGGCGGCATCAACGCCCCGTACATCTGGCTGAAAACCCCTGACAACATGCCATCCTGGGATTTCTTTGACAAGCTTCTTAACGATGTGCATATCGTGGGCACTCCGGGGGCAGGCTTCGGCCCTTGCGGCGAGGGCTACTTCCGCCTCACCTCCTTCGGCAACAGGGAAAAGACCATTGAGGCAGTTGACCGCATCAAGAGCAGCCTGAAGTTTTAAAAAATGCAGCTGACGCAGCTTCGCGCATGGCGATACCTGTCAGCATATACTTGACTTTTTTCAAAATACATATAAAATGATTAATAGCCCTCCCCAGCGGGGGGCTATTGCATTTTACACAATGGAGGCGTTTTTATGGTAACACTTGACTTACAAAACCTGCTGGTATGCAGAAACATATTAAAGGACAAGCTGATACAGGAGCTGGCGGATGCCGTTGCATCACCTGACGATTTATCTGCCAGCCATCGCTTCGCCGGACATCTGATGGAAAAGGCGGAGCAGGAGGGCTGGAGCGGCAACCTGATACGCGCCCTGTTCCTACACCTTCTCAGCCAGGAGGGCTGCCTGGCTGCAAAGATGGCAGAGGCTGCCAGCGGCAACATTGGCGCCAGCCTGCAGGACGCCTTCATTCACGATATGAAAAAGCTGCTGCCGGCACTTTCCGAAAAAGCCGTGGATATTGTCAATGTAAAGCTGCTGGATGATTACATTCCGTCCCTGCCCCAGAAGCTGGAAGCTACCGAATACCTGGAACAGCAGCTGGCCGGCAAAACCACCCCGGAGGAGATTACAGAGGCATTTCTGACCTATTATGCCAAATACGGCTACGGCGAGATTGCGTCCTATCCTGCCTTCTGCTGGAACTCCAAGCACCAGAAGCTGCAGGGCATCCGCCACTTTGAGGCCATGGATTTTGCGGATATTATCGCCTACAAACGCCAAAAGGAGCAGCTTATTGGCAATACCCTGGCCTTTATCCGCCGCCGCCCTGCCAACAATGTACTGCTGGTAGGCGCCAGAGGCACCGG
This sequence comes from uncultured Veillonellaceae bacterium, assembly GCA_945949525.1. Classification (GTDB taxonomy): domain Bacteria; phylum Bacillota; class Negativicutes; order Selenomonadales; family Selenomonadaceae; genus Anaerovibrio. The sequence continues at coordinate 8,121 of CAMFES010000025.1, read as the reverse complement.
CAAATCCTCCGGCGTTAAGGCACTGGCCAAGGCCTACTACACTGACGGCCTGCGCCTGATTCAGATGCAGAAATCCCAGCTCAGCGACCTGCCAAAAATCATGTCCAGCCTGCGCCAGTACGCCAGCAAGCGCTTCATCATCTTCTTTGATGACCTTTCCTTTGAGGAATCCGACAGCGACTACAAATACCTGAAATCAGCCATTGAGGGCGGCGTGGAATCCCGGCCGGAAAACGTGCTGATTTACGCCACCTCCAACCGCCGCCATCTCATCCGTGAAACATGGCGCGACAGAAATGACGAACAGGACGAGCTGTTCAGAAACGACAGCATCAACGAAACCATCTCCCTGTCCGACCGTTTCGGCCTTATTATCACCTATCTTGAGCCTACCCAGGACGAATACCTGGACATTATTGACCACTTCCTGCAGCAGGAGGGAATATCCCTGGACCGTGAGGAGCTGCGCATCCTGGGCCACCGCTGGAACCTTGAACATTCCGGTCGCTCCGGCCGCTCCGCCCGCCAGTTTGTCACCCACTATCTGGGACAGCTGCAGGACAAATAAGCAATACGCGGCAAAATCAGTAATAAAAAAGCACCCTGTTCAAAAACGAACAGAGTGCTTTTTTTGTTGCCTTCTCAGCCTTAATCATGTATAATATCATCAGCAAGAGATGTACCAGCACGGTAGGCGGTAAATCCTGCCCCTGAAAGGGGGCGTTGCCAATGACACTGTATGATTTTTTGACACTGGTTTTTCTGGTGACAATTTGCATCGTGGCATTAAAGGCATAACGGAAGCCGCCTAATGGTTCCCAGCCGCAGGCGGACTTCTATCCAACTGTTTTGGGGCTACCGTCTATCGGTATACCTCTTGCTTTTATTATACACAACAACAGCCCGATTGGCAATACCGTATTGCAGATATTACCGCTCCAGCTTGCTGTCGGCCTTGGACTGGAACTTTTCCTTGAACACAATAAACCGTTCATGGATGCCGGAACCGATTTCCCCAGCCTCGTCAAAGGCCGTCACCTTGAAGGAAATCTTTCGCCCCTCCACCCCGGTAATCTCAGCCACAGCCCTGACCTGCATGCCCACAGGGGTAGCCGCAGTATGAGCAACGTTCAGCGCCGTGCCCACAGAGGTGCTTCCCTCTTCCAACAGGCTGTCCATCAGCTCAGAAGCCGCCTGTTCCATCAGACAGCACATAGCCGGAGTAGCAAACACCTCCAGACAGCCACTGCCCATAGCCCTGGCAGTATTGGCCGCTGTCACCGCAGTGCAGGCCTCCCTGAAAAGACCGGCCTTTATCTCCTGTGCCATATCAGCCAAACACCTCGGTAAAGTAGATTACAGTAACGGTATCATTCATGGTGATGCGCTTCTTGTAGATGCGCTCAAAATCCTCAATCAGCTCATCACGGGAATGGATGTTAGGATTCTGCTGGCCCAGATCCTCAGAGGTCAGATTTTCCATGGTCTTAACCCGTACCTTGTCCAGATAGGCCGTATACAGACGCTTCTTTGGCGTAAACTTCTTGCCGGCAGTAATCCAGACAATAGAGCCTTCAGGATACTTATCGCTTACATCCCCCAGACGGACGGTACATCTCTTGCTGCGCTCAATCAGCATCTTTTCATGCTTCTCGGCCTGGAAATTTAAAGACATCATCTCTCATCAAGTCCTTTCTACGTTCATGGATAGGTGCTTATAAAATTAGTGCTTATTGATACTTATATGAGAAGAAATTATCTAACTCATTCCCTAATATTTTATCATATAATCCTTTTAAAATAAACATTTTTGATAATAAAAAGGTAACAAGAAACACTTTGGGGATAGGATGCTTTGCCATATCATTGTTTCTAGCTCTTTGAGTTGTTTTAGATAGAAATTATAAAGCATTTGTAAAATTTATTGTAGCATGTTAGAATAAAAACGTGCAAAACTACAGGAGGTTTTACAATGCAAGATAAACAAATCAGAATTACCGCAAGAATATCTCCAGAGGATAAAGAGGAATTTTTAGCATTGTGTCGTAGCCAATCAATTAATGCAAGTGATTTATTGCGACAATTAGTAAAAAAATGGGTAAATGAACAAAAAAATAGATAAAATACACTTTTCTTTAGATAGCTATTTTGAAAAAATATATTCTGCATTAACTATTCATAGATGATACTATAAGAAAATAAACTTTAGGAGGTGCCACAATGGAAAAAATAACAAAAGAAAAATATATTCATGTGCGCATTGAGGAAAATTTCAAAAATGAAGTAACTGCTATTGCTAAAAAAAACGGGTTAACTATTTCAACACTTGTCAATATGCTCTTACATAAGTATTACAATGAAAATAAATAAAGTAGGTGATAGCATGTCAGAAAAAGAAAAGGATAGTTATTTTAGATTTAGGATTGATTTAGAAACAAAAGATAAATTTCAGGCAATAACGAAAAGACAAGCAATCAACAGTTCTGAATTATTCAGACAATGGATAGAAAACTACATCAAAGAAAACTCATCCCCAGTAGAAAATTAAAAAGCAGAAATCCTCCAAAATAAAATATACCATTTTTGCGTAAAAATTTGAAATGAATTTCCTGCAGACAAAAAAATGAGCCGCACATCCCCTATGCGGCTCATTTTTTATTTCTGCTCATAAGACAGAATTATCACCGATGATTATTTCATCAGACGGATAACGCCTGCAAACATAACCAGCTTCAAAACACCATCAACAACTGCCATATCCATAACCATATACCTCCACAAATTCATTATACATTTTTGTACTTGCTGTGTACTTTGTATTCATTTGTGTACATTATACGGCTATGTCTATTATCTGTGAACGGACTTTAGTCCTGCTTTCACCTATTCCATTATAGAACTTTTTTATGCAAAAACTAGCAAAAATGATATAGTTTCCTGCATATCCTACCTATAACGAAACTGCATAGCCATGACAGCTGCGCAAAAGAGCCAGCTCATCAAATCAAAAAGGCTCATGATTCATCAGACGAATCATGAGCCTATATAGCTTCGCCAGCTCTACCATTCACCAGGATTGCCCTGGTTCTGCTCCGCGCTCTCAAAATCGCTCCTGGTATCCTCTGCCGCGGAATGCACCTCGCGAGCCTCGCTACCGCCGTTTCCTTCAGCAGCTCCGGCTTCGGCAGCATCAGGCGCACCATCCACAAAGGCTCCCACTGTTCCAGCCTGTTCTGCCGCCCTGTAGATGCCTGAGATGGACTTGTAGGTGGTCTTTACCCTCTGATAAAGCTCCCCGCCCTTCTTGCGCCCCAAAATCTGAATCAGCTTATGATAAAACTGCATCTTGCTGTCAGACCCGGCCAGCGCCTCGTAGATAACCCCTGCCTGCTTGTAGTTTACAGGAATCTTGTGGTTCAGCTTGATGTGGTTGAGCAGCTTTGTACAGATGGACTGATAGGCCCTGCGCTGCAGCTCCTCTGCCGTAGGCTCCGCCCCATTGCCGCTCTCCCCTCCTTCACGGGAAGCAGCTTCAGGCTCGTCGCCTTCCCCGGATGCATCCGCCTCCTCGGCTATGCCTTCAGCATCGTCACCATTATCACCATTGTCACCATCGTCACTGCCCTCTTCACTAGCCTGAGCTACAGGCACTTCTGCCTCAGCCTCGGCTGGCACCTCTTTGGCTGACACCTCTTCAGCCATAACCTCCGGCAGCTGAACATCAGCCTCCTGCTCATACTGCAGCTCACCCTGCTCATAGCCGTAAGCATCATTCTCCGACCTGTCTGCGTCCAGATTCAGCTCCACAATCACTTCCTGATCGCTTTCATCTATTCCCAGGCCGGACTGATGCTTGAGGGCACCATCAATATCACGGCAGCGGTAGATATTGTCACGCCCCTGCTTGGCGGCCATCTCTATAGCCGCGTCATATCCCTTGTCCTTGCTGATGATATAGTAGCTTTCCGCCACAGAATAATTGCACATCAGAGCCGTTATGAGCTGAAAATCCAGTGCATTCTCCACACCATTATCAATCTTCTCAAAACGGATATCTGCCGCACACTTCATCAGCTGGCGTACCACATCAATCTTCAGCGTATCAGCCTTGCAGCTGTAAAACAGGCACAGCCTGTCCCCCTGCTCCAGCTTGTCAACGCCATTCAATCCTTCATTATGTACATTCTCATAGTCAATATAATAACTCGACACACTGACACCTCACACAAAACATTCTTGCGCTTACACCCTCGCATATTTGCGCATTTACGCACTCATACACTTATACACTTATATACCTATATACCTATACTTATATATTTATATACTTATATACTTATACGTTTACGCATCTACGCAATTATACACCTATGCATTTACGCAATTACAAAATTACACATCTACATTTTATCCATTATTTTACTCTCAAATCGCAAATAACGCAACCGCTCCGCGAAAGCTGCGCCACAAAATCTATTCCGGCCTTGTACTGCCTTCCACGCCCTGTACAAACCAGTCAAAACGGTTTGCCATCTCCTCGTCAGACATGTTTTCATTACCAGTCACCCGAAGAACACCGCTCTGGTCATAGATAGGCCCATAAAACACATCCCAGCGGCCTGACCTGAGTCTGGCCATCGCATGCTCCACCAGCTTCTCCGTGCCCGGCTTAACAAGGGAAGACAGCTCGGACAGCCCGAAAAATCCCTCCGAGATATCTGCATAGTACATCGTTCCCTTGAAACGTCCCTCCATGCACTCACGCAGGCGTGCCTCATAGAACTCACCCCAGTGCCACACCGACGCCGTCAGGAACGTATTGGGAAACATATCCGTATGGGCAATATTGTAGCCCACGCTCTTTACGCCCCTGGCATCAGCCGCCTCCAGCACCGCCACGGTACTCTGATTGGTGCTTATCACATCAACCGGAACCTGGTCCATCAGCCTGTTGGCCGTTTCCTTGTCCCGCGCTTCATCGTTGTAGCTCCCGCTCCAGCGCACATGCACAACTGCCTTCGGATTGACGCTCTGCGCCCCCAGGGTAAAGGCATTAATCACCCGTATCGTTTCCGACTTTGGAAAGCTGGACACATAGCCGATATGCCCCGTTTCCGTCTGACAGCCTGCCACTATACCGGACAAATAACAGGCCTGATACATGCGGGCATAATAGGACGCCATGTTGCCCTTGCTCTTTTTGCCCATCAGCTGAAAGAACTTTACATTACTGTATTTTTTCGCCGCCTTCTCCACGGCATCAGCATATATCTCACTGGTTGAGAATACAATGTTCACCCTGTCAGCCCGTACCAGCTGGTCTATAAGGTGCATAGCCCGCTCCTCGTCCACAGCCTGACCGTCATCAGAAGAATCATTATCTACCCGCATCAGCGCATCATTGCGCTGCGACAGAGAATTGCGATAAACCACCTGCATGTTCATCTTTCGCTTCAGATACTCAAAGCCTATGCGCTGTGCCTCATTCCAGCCGCCATCATTCAGCTTGCCGTCAAAGAGTACGCCGACCCTCAGCTCCCCCACGCTCACAGTTGAAAAGGGGTTGCTGGCAAATTTTATGCAGAAATACCCTGCCACACCCATGAGAACAAGCAGTGCAACAGCAAATGGCCTTATAAGGTCCTTACTCATCCCTGCCACCTCCATATACACGCCTCTCATAGTCAGACACCGGCTCCGCCTTGGCATAGAGCCAGCCCTGCACCACATCACAGCCGCTTTCCCGTGCCATGGCGGCCTGTTCCTCCGTTTCCACGCCCTCGATTACCGTAGTCATGCCAAAATCCTTGGCCAGCTTCACCACGTTGGCAATCAAGCTGTTGTTGTGGTTGCGCTCCCAGCCCAGAACAAAATTCCTGTCCAGCTTCAGCACATCTGCCGGAATCTGCTCCAGCATGGAAAGCGATGAGTAGCCGGTGCCAAAATCGTCAATGGACAACCTGAAGCCCACCTCTGAAAGCTCATGCAGGCGATCCACCATGATCGCGGCATCGTCAAAGAACGCGCTCTCCGTAATCTCCAGCTCTAAAAGATTTCGCGGCACATTGAAGGAATCCGCTATAGTGCAGATATTCCTCACCAAATCCCTGCTGGCGAAATGCGCTCTTGACACATTGACAGAAATCGGATAAACCTCCCTGCCCATATCCAGCCAGCTGCGAATCAAACGGCAGGCCTCCTTCAGCATGTACAGATCCAGCCGCTTTATCTCCCCTGTAGCCTCCAAAAGCGGCACAAACTGGTACGGCGGAATCATCCCCAGCTCCGGATGCTGCCATCTTACCAGGGCCTCACTGCCTGCCCAGCCATCAGACTGTAGATGGTGCTTTGCCTGCAGGTACAGCTTCAGCTCGCGACGCTCCAGGGCAAGCTCAAAATCCTCCTCCAGCCTCTTTCGCATCTGCTGTTCCTCGTACATTTTCTGGTCGTAGTAGACTATGGTATTGCTCCCCTGCTTGGCATATTTCAGCGCCGTAATGGCCCGCTCATAAGCCTCGTTCAGATGACCGCCCTCCTCGGCAACACTGGCTCCTGCCGACAAAACGATAGTGTACTCCTTTACACTGTCCCTCACCTGGTCCAGAAGCTTCTGTACACGCTCTACGGCACCATCCCCGTTCATAAGGATAGCAAACCTGTCCGCCGTTACGCGGCACACCATTTCCCCCTGGTCGACCCCGTCCTTCAGTATAGCCGCCGTCTTTTTCAGTACAATATCGCCATACTCGTTACCCATAATCATGTTCAGGGCACTGAAGGAGTTAAAGTCCACAATAAAGATTGTCACAGGCTTGCGCCCTCTGGTGTGCCACTTGCGCCTCATGCCTGCATAATTGTACAATCCTGTCAAATCATCAATATATGCCAGCTTCACCAGCTTGTCACTGCTCTCACGCCTGTCGGAATCCAGCGTCCACATAGCAAACCAGAACAGCACCGCCAGCACCATGGAAGCCACCATAACCAGATACAGCACATCATGTATCGGCGTATCCACCACCCAGGCCGGCATCAACCGATACACATACCAGCCGTCCAGATCCGGCACAGCCACTGACACCATATACCAGTCCTTGCCGTTGGCCGAAAAAGCCTCAATTCCATAATCATTGTAGTACAGCTTGTGAGACAGATTGTCCCAGTGCTTCTCATCATTAAAAAACGCATGCACCGCTCCCTGTTGCTCCATCTGCATGCCACTTACACCTAGCTGCCAGCTATGACGGGACGCAGCAAAGACAAGTCCATCCTCATCCTCATGACAAAACATACCGTTCATAGCCTTGCTGTTCAGTATACCGTAAACAGCGCCACATATCCTGCCATTTTTCCAGCACGGAACGCTGACTATCACATGCTCAAATATACCTGAACAATAATACTGTATCTTCATGTAGCCACGCATACTCTGCTGTAGCACAGGCAGGATATCATACGGTGCCTTGTCACCATAAATCATCTCTCCCTGTGGTGTAATCGCACCTATCAGGGAAAAATCCACCAGAGCAGGATTCACGCTTCGGATATACCCGTTCAGCTCATCCCTGCCACCTCCCATGGATTCAGCCACTGCATTGACATACTGCAGCGTTTCATAGTATTTTTTTATCCGCTCGTCAATCAGATGCCTGGACTGAATCGTTTTGCTTACCATACTGGTTTCAGCTTCCCGATACATAATCTGTGAAAGCGCATACTGGCAGGCTCCCATACACAGCATCAAAAGCAGTCCCAGCACTATTAAGGCCTGAAAGCTGTCATTTTTTTCATGAAGTGCTAGCTTCATACCATCCACCTCAATTTTTTATCGCATTAAATTATATGTATGTTATTCGCCACAAAAAATAAATATCCTGCAATTTATTAGAAAAACACAAAAAATTTATAAAAAAAAGAGATTGTCCGTAGACAATCTCTTTTTAACCGGCGATTTCCTATTCTCCCAGCTCGGTCGCAGTCAGATACAGCGAACCCGCTGTATCTGACTGGGTGACATGCCACCGGCATGTCACCCTCCAAGCAAGTACCTTGGCTGGAGACGGTGACTATATAACAAAAAAGAGACTATCCGAAGATAATCTCTTTCTAACCGGCAACTTC
>CAMFES010000024.1 GCA_945949525.1 uncultured Veillonellaceae bacterium | reverse complement strand
CAGGCGTGTCACTACGCAGTATAGTACCTTTTTTGCATCTCCGGTGTAGGCACCCTGCCCATGCAGGAAGGTAACACCGCGCCCCAGTCTGTGCATGAGGGCATCAGCTATTTCCTCGTTTTCATCGGAAACAATCATGACGGCGTATGATTCATCCAGGCCCTTTATCACAATGTCAATCATCTTGGAGATGACAAAGTAGGCAACCAGTGAATACATAGCCTTGTCCCAGCCGAAGACGAAGCCTGCCGCCCCCAGAATGAAGAGGTTGAAGAACATGACAACCTCACCTACGGAGAAGGTGGTTTTTTTGTCTACGATGATCGCTACAATCTCTGTGCCATCCAGGGAGCCTCCATGGCGTATAATCAGTCCTACGCCGGCACCGGTGATGATGCCGCCGAAGATAGCCGCCAGAAAATAGTCGCCGGTAATGCTGGGAATCGGCTCAAAGTACACGGACAGAACGGAGATGGCTACAATAGACACCACCGTGGAGATGGCAAAGGATTTGCCAATCTGCTTGTAGCCCATATACAGGAAGGGCAGATTCAGGAGAATCATGAACACGCCGAAGGGGGCGCCGGTCAGATAGCTGGCCATGATGGAGATACCCACCACGCCGCCGTCGATTATGTTGTTGGGAACCAGAAATATTTCCAGGCCAGTGGTGTAGATAAGGGAACCCAGCAGAAGAAGAAAATATTTTTTTATCCAGTCCTTGGCTTTTTTTCTCCTTCGCAGTACGGGCTTGAAGGCTTTCACTGTTTCCTGCTTTATGTCTGTCATAAAATACCACCTTTGTCAGATTCTTTCCTATTTATTATATAAGAATTATGGTTTTTTTGTCCAGCTTGCGAGAAAAGTATACAATATCATGGTATAATATATATGCTGTGAATATATTTTTGGGGAGAAGGCTGCTGGGGGTGCTTTCTCCTGTCAGCAGTGCGTTTTTGCGGCGCACTGCCGGTTCTAAGAAGGGGGACTGATTATGTCAAAAAAATCTGAAGGCTCAGGATTGGGCAGCCTTGGCAAGTGGATTATCGTTGCCACTGTGCTGGGCGCGGTGACAGGTCTGCTTATGGGCAAGGAGGCTCATGTGCTGGCTCCGGTGGGAGATTTGTTCATGACGCTCATCAAGATGGTCGTTGTGCCGATGGTTTTCTTCTCGCTGGTAGGCGGAGCTGCTTCTCTGGGCAACTCCAAAAGCGCCGGCAAGATTGGTGCGGTAACGTTTATTTATTATGGCGTTACTACGGCGGTGGCAGTAGGGCTGGGGCTTTTGGCCAGCGAGCTGGTAAAGCCGGGCATAGGCATCAACATGTCGGCTATTTCCGGTGCGGCCATTGATGTGGACATGTCCCAGAGCGGCTCTATTCCGGGCTTCTGGGAAACCGTTATCGGCTTTGTGCCGGTGAATCCTTTTGCGGCGCTGGTGGAGGGCAATATCCTGCAGACCATTGTGTTCGCCCTGTTTGTGGGTTTTGCGCTTTCCATGCTGGAGCCGGAGAAAAAGGAATTTATGATGAAGATTTTCAACTACTTTACGGAAATCTTTATCAAGATAATGACTGCAATCATGTATATTGCTCCTGTGGGCGTATTTGCTCTGATGGCAGATGCAACCGGCACCTTCGGCTATGATGTGCTGGTGAAGATTGTGCAGCTGGTAGGCCTTTATGTGGTAGTGCTGGCCATTGTCACCTACGGCATGATTGGCGGCTCCGTGGCACTTTTCTCCAAGAAAATCGGTTATATTCAGTTCTTCAGGAGTATGTGGAAGTGCCAGGTGTTTGCGTTTTCCACGGCTTCCTCCATGGCTACCCTGCCGCTGAACATGAATACCTGTGAGAAGGAGTTCGGCCTGAGCAAGGGCACGGTTTCCTTTGCCCTGCCGCTGGGCGCCACCATCAATATGAACGGCAATGCGGCATATTATGCCATGGCCTCCTGCTTTATTGCCCAGATGTACGGCATTGAGCTGAGCTTTGGGCAGTATGTGGCAATCATCATTACCTCTACCCTGGGTGCTGTGGGTCAGGCCGGTGTGCCGGGGCCTACCCTGCTGGTAGTGGCGGTGCTGGTATCGGCCGGTATTCCGATTGATGCACTGCCAATCCTGTTTGGCGTTGACCGTATCTTCGATATGCTGCGTACAGCTGTAAATATCACCGGCGATGCGGCCTGTGCCACTATTGTGGACAGGTTCAGGGAAGAAGCCTGAGAATACAATTAAGAATATCCGGGCCGGTATTAGTATTGCGATGCTGATACTGCTGTTGCTGCTGCCGATATAACGGGCTGGCTGACGCACTCTGCCGCTACGGAAATGCTGGTGGAGGGTGTCAGGTGATGCCTGTTATATCGGCAGTATTTTTTTGTTGGCTTTTGCGTATGTATGTTGTATAATATGAATAAAACGATTATAAGTTTGTTTTGTAATGTATTGCGTTATGACGCGGAGAGATAATATTCGTGCGATATATTATCGTGCTGTATGAGAACTGCGGGGAGGGATGACAGATGGCAGGGCGGCTGGTGATGCATGTGGATATGGATGCCTTTTATGCTTCTGTTGAACAGCTGGATCACGAGGAATATCGGGGGAAGCCGGTGATTGTGGCGGGGCTGGGCCGTCGCAGCGTGGTGTCAACCTGCTCCTATGAGGCGAGAAGGTTTGGCGTTCATTCGGCCATGCCTACAGCAAGGGCCATGAAGCTTTGCCCGCAGGGGATTTTTGTAGAGGGGAATTTCCAGCGGTATGGGGAGGTTTCCAGGGAGATTTTTGCGATATTTGACAGGTATTCCCCGGTGGTGGAGCCCTTGTCCATTGATGAGGCATTTCTTGACCTGACAGGCATGGAACGGCTGATGGAGAGCCCCCGGCAGTATGCCATGAAGCTGAAGCAGGAGATTCGGGAAAGGACGGGGATTGTGGCCTCGGCCGGCATTGCCCCCAACAAGTTTCTTGCCAAGCTGGCCTCTGACCTGGAAAAGCCGGACGGGCTGACGATTATTGAGGCGGACAGGGTGCAGGAGGTGCTTTCGCCCCTGCCGGTCAGCCGCATCTGGGGTGTGGGGAAAAAATCCAATCAGGTGCTGGCTGATATGGGGATTGTGCGCATCGGGCAGCTGCTTGACGCTGATTACAGGCAGCTGGAAAGGCGGCTGGGCAGGAGCATGGCCAAGCAGCTTTATAACCTGTCCCGCGGGCTGGATGACAGGCCGGTGGCTCCCCGTGAGCCCGCCAAGTCCATCGGCAATGAAATCACCTTCCCGGAGGATATCCAGGGGCTGGAGGCAGCGGAGCAGGTGCTTTTGGAGCTTTCGGTAAAGGTGGGCTGGCGGCTCAGGCAGGCGGGAGTAAAGGCCAAGACGGTGCATATCAAGGTGCGAAAGGCTGATTTTACTACATACACCAGGCAGAAGCAGCTGGCTGAGATGTCCGGCTTTGACAACGATATTTATCAGGTGGCACGGGAGCTGTTTCGGGAGCTGGGGATTTTTTATGGCATACGCCTCATAGGGGTGTCTGCCTCCGGCTTTGATGCTCATGAGGAAATGTCCCTTTTTGCCGCGGACAATGAAAAGCAGGAAAAGCTCTACAAGGCCATTGACAGCATAAATGAGAGATTTGGGAAGCTGGGCATTACAAGGGCCAACCTGCTAAGGTGAACTGGAAATATTGCGTGAAAAAGTGTAATATATACTGAGGGTCAATGTGAGGGTTAATATATTGGGGAGTATAATGTGCGGCGACGTACGTTGATTTTGAGGTGAAGTGTTGTGCGTGTAGTAATAGTAGGCGCAGGAAAGCTGGGGTACAGCATAGCGGAGCTTTTATCCCAGGAGGAATACGATATTGTGGTCATAGACAAGGAGGAGGGGCAGCTGTCCAATATCAAGGAAAACCTTGATGTGCTGACCATAGCTGCCAACGGCTCCAGTCCTATTACCATGGATGACCCGGATGTGCAGGGCGCTGATATGCTGATTGCCGTGACGGGCAGTGACGAGGTGAATATGGTCTGCTGTATACTGGCAAAAAAGCACGGTATTATCCATACCGTTGCCCGCATTCGCGATATGCAGTTTATGTCCGAGGCCAAGGAATATCTCAAGGCCAATTTTGACATCGACCTGATGCTGAATCCTGAGTATATCACTGCCATGGAGATAAACCGCATTCTCATGGTGCCGGCTGCCCTCAACGTGGAGGATTTTGCCGAGGGAAGGGTGCGGCTTTTTGAGACCAAGGTGCGTCGCAAATCGCCCCTGGCAAAAATCCCGTTAAAGGATTTGGACATCCCAAAGTCCATCCTGGCGGCCATGATTTTTCGGGACCACCGCATGATTGTGCCTCATGGCGATGATTGCCTGATGCCCCACGATAATGTGTATTTTGTGGGGGAAACCGGTGCTATTGAGAATTTCAGCAAGAATCTGGTCAGGAGTGATGCCAGAAAGGTCAGCCGGGCGGTGATTATCGGTGCAGGACGAGCCGGGCGGTTTACTGCCCAGGAGCTGGACAAGCAGAATGTACAGGTCAAGATTTTTGATATCAATCGGGAAAGGTGCCGCCTGATTGCCGAGAAGCTTTCCGGCTACAGCATGGCCATCAATGGCGATGGTACAAATATTGAGCTGATGCAGTCTGAGGGAATTGCCGATGCTGACGTGATGATTTGCCTGACCGATGATGACAAGCTGAATCTCCTGCTGGCTCTGATGGGCAGACACATGGGGGTACAGAAAACCATAGTGAAGGTAAATCGCTATGATTATATTGAGCTGATGGAAAAGGTAGGCGTGGATATAGTTCTGTCCTCCAGGGTACTGGCGGCCAGCGAGGTGCTGGCTTTTGTGCGCCGGGGAGGCATTGTGTCTGTTTCCCTGCTGGAAGGCGCCAGGGCCGAGGCCATTGAGGTGGTTGTGCAGGATGGCGCCAGGGTGGCGGGCAAAAAGCTAATGGATGCCTCCCTGCCAAGGGAGTGTCTGGTCTGTGGCTATGTGCGGGGAAATGAAACTTTCGTGCCTAACGGCCATACCGTGCTGATGCCGGGGGACAGGGCGATTATTATTGTGAAGGTTAAGCATTCCAAGAATGTGCTGAAGTATTTTCAAAAGGATTGACGGCTGAAGATGAATAGACTGGTTCTTTTGCTGATGGGCAGGGTAATCCTCATGTGCAGCGGCCTGCAGCTGATTCCCTTCTGTTATAGCCTCTATCATGGCTATGATCAGTCGGCCGGAGCTTTTGCCGCCTCGGTGATGATTGCTCTGCTGATGGGAATCTGGCTCATAGGGCTGGCTGGCAGCAGATACAAGGAAAGCCTGAGTGTGCTGGATGGTGCAGCATTTCTGGCTGTATGCTGGTGGGTGATGTCCATTTTTGGCGGGCTGCCCTATTATATTGACGGCGATCTGAGTATTGCCAACGCATTTTTTGACAGCATTTCCTGTTTTACGACTACCGGCGTCATGGATCTCCCCTATGAGGCGGATAACGCCATCATCCTCTGGCGCAGCCTTTCCCAGTGGCTGGGGGGATATATGGTGCTGCTGCTGCTCAGCACGGTGCTTCCAGGTACCAGCGGCTGCTTTGGCACTGCCTTTATCCTGTCGGGCAATATGCGCACGGGAGCCATTACCCTGAAGCGGATAAACAGGACATCTGTCAGGCTGCTGAAGGTATACCTGCTGGTGACCCTTGGGGGTATCCTGCTTTACAAGCTGTGCGGATTGTCGGTCTTTGATGCAGTGAATATGTCCCTGGTGACTATCTCCACCGGCGGCTGTTATACGCCTGATGCCAAGGTGACGGTCAGCGGCTGGGTGGCTGTTACGGCCATTCTGGGCATCATAGCGGCAGGGTGCAACGTGCTTTTATACTGGCAGGCGGTGGATCACAAGGAGATAAGGGCTGTGCGCCAGACCTGGAAAAGCAGCGAGACAAAAATTTTTGGCGTTCTGGTGCTGTGCTTTACGGCTATTATTGCCCTGCATCTGTATCTGAAGGGTTTTTACGATGTGGGGGATGCCATCAGTAATGCCCTTTTTCATGTGGTGTCCTTTGGCTGTACCAACGGCATAATGGCAGAGGGGATGTATCACTGGGATGATGTGGATAAGTTTTTTCTGATGTGCATGGCACTGATTGGCGGCTGTATCGGCTCTATATCCGGCGGGTTCAAGATTTTCCGGCTGCAGGTACTTCTAAAAAGCTCCCTGGCGGAGCTGAAGCGTACCCTGCACCCCAATATGGTGGTGCATATTGAGATGGACGGCAAGGCCGTGCCTCAGAAGATAATTGAGCGCATTCTGGGGTATTTCTTCATGTTCTTTGTAACATTGCTGGTGTCGTTGCTGGTGATTTCACTGTCAGGCCTGAATATGCAGCAGACAATGGATGTAGCTATCGCCTGCATTACCAGCTCCGGGCCTATGATGATGTTTCATCTGGATGCCGGCGAGGTCAGGAACCTGCCGGACTGGGTAAAGCTGTATTGCAGTATGCTGATGGTCATAGGCAAGGTAAATGTGTTTACCTTTCTGCTGATTGTGCATGGGGTCTGGCATGGGCTTCAGGAAAGGCATTGGTAGGTGAAATTGGATGAATTTGAGGGTTATTGCTTATGTCCTGGGCCGCCTGCAGTTTTTTGTGACCTTTTCTATGGGGGTGCCTTTTGTGATGGCTCTCCTGTGGGAGGAGGACTGTGCTATGGATTTTGCCGGGACTATTCTTGTGAGCCTGGGTGTGGCGGTCTATTTCTATAATCACGGCAGGCTGGAGCATGAAAGTCTTACCCTGCGGGAAGGGATTGCCATTACAGGCATCGCCTGGTTCCTGATTCCGGTGGTGGCGGCACTGCCTTTCCTGGCCTCCCATCAGCTGAATCTGGTGGACAGCCTCTTTGAAAGCTTTTCCGGCCTGACATGTACAGGTGCCTCGGTAATCAGCGACCTGGATGTGGTGCCACGAAGCCTTGTCCTATGGCGTGGCGTTACCCACTGGGTGGGGGGATTGGGGATAATCGTTCTCTTTATTGCCCTGTTTCCCCAGCCGGGCAGTGGTGCGGCCAGGATGTTCAATGCAGAGGGGGCAGGTCCGTCGGAGAGCCGGGTTGTGCCACGCATCAAGGAAACAGCCAACGCGCTTTTGATTATGTATGTGGCCTTTTCGCTGGCGCTCCTGACTGCGCTTCTGATGTGCGGCCTGAGCCTTTTTGACTCAGTCAATCTTGCCATGTCGGCTATTGCCACGGGCGGATTTGCCACCACCAACGGCAGTGCCGGTGATTATAACAGCCTGCCTGTGGAGATAGTGCTGATTATTTTCATGCTGATTGGCGGTGGCAACTTCGGTCTTTATTTCCTGGGCTGGAAAAAGGGATACCGCCATATTCTGCGGGATACGGAGTTCAGGGTGTACATGCTGATGTTTTTGATTATTACGCCGTTGGTGATGATAAATCTGACTGATGCTATGGGGATTGAGCCTGATACAGCTCTTCGCTATGCGGCCTTTCAGATGGCTTCCATCATGACCTCTACAGGGCTTGGAACCTGCAACTTTGACCAGTGGCCGGCCTTTTCCCAGTTCTGCATCATCATGGCCATGCTGACGGGAGGCTGTGCCGGTTCTACGGCTGGGGGCATGAAGATTTCCAGGGTGATTATTCTCTGGAAAATGGTAGGGACTATCATTCAGGAAAAGCTGCATCCCAACAGCATTGCCAGGGTAAGGCTTGAGGATCAGAGCCAGTCCTCCACGGTGGTGTTCCGGGTGGCGAGATTTTTCTTTTTGTATGTTATGCTTGCTCTGGTGGCGGCTTGCTTTTTCAACTTTGACGGGTTGCCGGTGGTGGATTCCATCATGCTGGGGCTTTCCTGCATGGGCAACATGGGGGTGGCCTTTGGTGCGGCCTATACCTTTTATGATCTGCCTGATGTGACGAAGATTGTCTGCTGCCTGTGCATGGTTATAGGGAGGCTGGAGATTTTCACCTTTTTGGCCATGCTGCAGCCGGGTTTCTGGAAGCGTGACAGCAACTGGTAAAAAACGTAAATAAAACGTTGATGAATGCATCAAAAAAACTCCCTTGCAGGTGACTAGTCTGCAAGGGAGTTTTTCGATGACGACAACAATAACTTGATGTAGCCAGCTCCTTTAATGACAATATAACACAGATAAGAAAAAAATGCAATATATTGATTGATATTATAGCGATATATGTTCTTTTATGCTATAATCATTTTGCTGTCGTACCTCGGTAGCAGAGGGAGGTGACGATGATGATAGATATAGCTTGCTCCTTTTTGATCAGTGTAGTTGCAGGTATTGTGGCTGCATATATCTACGATCGGATGCATTAATCGGCAGCATGGTTATCCTGATGCACTTGATTTCTGACTGACTATCAGATAGGGTGCAACAGAACTCCCTTGCAGGTGACTAGTCTGCAAGGGAGTTTTGCTTTATCTTATTTCTCAAAAAATTCGTTTTCCACAGCTATGCAGAGCATGTGATAGATTGGCAGATGATACTCCTGAATCTTGTAGGTTTCCATTTCCGGAGCGGCAATCACGATATCGCAGAGGTTTTGCATGCGGCACTGGCGGTTTCCAATCAGGCCTATGGTCTTGATGCCCAAGGTTTTTGCCAGCTGTACGGCATAGATAACGTTGGCGGAGTTGCCGGATGTGCTGATGCCGATGAGAATATCCTCCGGTCGTCCCAGGCCCAGGACCTGCTGTGCCATGGCCAGATCAGGTGCCTGGTCGTTGGCAAAGGCGCTGTTCAGTGCAACGGCGTTCATCAGGGAGATGGCCGGCAGGGTGCCCTGAAGATTCTGGCGCAGGTAGTCAGCTTCATGGGGGCAGGTTTCCTTCATTTTTGCATACAGCTCATCGCTGACAGGCCTTTTCTTGACAAAGCCCTTCATCAGCTCGCCGACGATATGCTCGGCATCGGAGGCACTGCCGCCGTTGCCGCAGACGATGACCTTGCCGCCGTTTTTGTAGGTGGTGCAGATGGCCTCCACGGCTTCGGTAAGGGATTGGCGGCATACGCTCAGGGCGGGATAGCGCTCAATCAGGGTATCAATTTTGGCAAGAGTGGTATCTTTCATATATCTTCAGTCCTTTCTGCTGACAATTTTTCAAAACTATATATCTCACAGCGGGTATTCGGCAATACAGCGGCAATACGGTCGGCAATGCAACCGGCAACATAGCTGCCAGTATATCCAATGATATATTACAATAGTATATTAATGCAAAATGAGAAAAATTGCAATTTATATATGTCTATGATATAATTGAACGGTGATTAAAAGTCAAAAAGTAAAATTTGTAAAAGGCAAATTTTATTAAATGAAATTGCGCAGATGTGCAATTGTGCAGAAATGAGGTTGAGAATATGTCACAGAGAATGACATTGAATGAGGTAATCAGTGAGTATGGCGTGCCGCAGATCAAGCTGGATATCCATGCCAAGGCAAGCGAGTGCCAGAAGCTGCGCGAAAAGCTGATGGATATTGTAAAGCTCAGCGGCGCAAGGGAGCAGGGGTATCTTGATATCGACTGCAAGCTTTATATTGATGTGGATGATATCGACCGCTACCTGTCAGGGGAGCTGGATACGCTGGGAGAGATTTACGCTTTTCCGGAGGATATCAAGGCATATAAGGAGGATTAAGAGAGTATGAAAATGAAAAAAATAGGTGCTGTGCTGGTGGCGGCAGCATTTCTGTTTTCTGCGTCTGCAGGTGTGGCTGATGCGGCCAAGGGCGGTGCCAGGGTTTCGGCACCGAAGGCTTCAGCGCCAAAGGTGTCTGCACCGAAGGCGTCTGCGCCTGCAGCCAAGAAGGCTGACAAGCCAAATCAGGAGTATGCTCCTTCCAAGAAGGCCAGCGACCTGAAGGACAAGGCACCGACAGCCAAGGCCAATAATAGCGCCGTGAATAATGCCAATGCGGCAGCGGCCAATACCGGTACCCGCTGGGGCAACGCCCTGCGCACTATGGGGCTTCTGGCTGGCGGCATGATGCTGGGCAGCATGCTGGGACACCTTTTCGGCTTTGGCGGCGGTTTCCTGGCGGATGCGCTGGGTGTGCTGTTCAACGTGATTTTTGTTGTAGTTGCCGTCAAGGTGATTATGATGCTGGTACGTCGTTTTTTTGGCAAAAAAAATGAAACGGCAGACAATGGCGGGTATGAAAGGTCTGGCGGCTACAATGCGCCTTCCTACAGCCAGGGCAATGGGATGGACAACGGCCCGGTTGTTACTGACATCCGCCGTGACGGTGATGGCCTGGTGAATGTGTCGCCGGTAGGCAGCAGCATGGGAACTGATTATGATCCGAAGGCAACGGCTGATAAGTATCGCCGTATGTGATAGGGGAATGAAGTAACGATGCGCAACAAGGGGTTCTAAGGCTACGGTTATGCCATTTTGTTCGTGCTGGTATGATATGGTGACATAGCTATTTACTTGCTGCGGAAATGATTTTTTGCAGTTCGCGTACCTGATTGAGGTGGGTTTCGTAATCCAGGTCATTGGCGTCGTACTGCATGCGCTTTTTCAGCTCATCAATCCGTGCTTGCAGCTTGTTGCGTACTTCAGGACTTATTGCCATGTGCATAGTCTCCTTTGCAGAAAATATTATCCCATCAGTGCTGCGGGGCATCCTGCAGCAGCCTGTGGCGTTTATTGTATAACAAAAATAACCTGTTTTCAAGGCCTTCCGAGGGGATGACCGGGGCGGGTGCATAAGAAAATGCCGTGCAGCTTGTGGCTGGCACGGCATTTTTCTTGTTGGTGAGTTGTGTATATTGGAGAGTAATAAATCAGTCAGAGAAAAGGGATGTGGACAGGTAGCGGTCACCGGTATCCGGCAGCAGGGCTACGATGGTCTTCCCCTTGTTGGAAGGGCGCTTGGCCAGCTCTACAGCTGCGGCCAGGGCTGCACCGGAGGAAATGCCGATGAGTACGCCCTCTGCCTGGGAGAACTGCCGGCCAAATTTGAAGGCATCTTCATTCTCCACAGGAATAATCTCGTCATAGATTTTGGTATTCAGTGTGTCAGGCACAAAGCCGGCGCCGATGCCCTGAATCTTGTGAGGGCCGGCAGTGCCCTTGCTGAGTACAGGGGAGGTAGCAGGCTCCACAGCCACAACCTTTACGTCAGGATTCTTGCTCTTGAGGTATTCGCCGGTACCGCTGAGGGTGCCGCCGGTGCCTACGCCTGCTACAAAGAAATCAACCTTGCCCTCGGCATCCTCCCAGATTTCAGGGCCGGTAGTTGCCTTATGGGTGGCAGGATTGGCCTGATTGGTAAACTGGGATGGGATGTAGGAATGAGGTATGGAGGCAGCCAGCTCCTCAGCCTTGGCAATAGCGCCCTTCATGCCCTTGGCACCATCGGTAAGGACGATCTCGGCACCGTAGGCCTTCAGCAGATTGCGGCGCTCCACGGACATGGTTTCAGGCATGGTGAGAATAGCTCTGTAGCCACGGGCTGCTGCCACGCTGGCCAGGCCGATGCCGGTGTTGCCGCTGGTAGGCTCGATGATTACGGAATCCTTGGTGAGCTTTCCCTCAGCCTCAGCCTTTTCAATCATTGCCTTGGCGATGCGATCCTTTACACTGCCGGCCGGATTGAAATACTCCAGCTTTACGAGGATATCTGCCTCCAGGTCATTGGCCTTGATGAAGTTGTTGGCCCGCAGCAGAGGGGTGTGGCCGATAAGTTCTGTTACACTGTTGTATACCTTTGACATAAAAAACATCTCCTTAGAATATCTCAAAAAACTTTATAAACATATATGATTGATATGCTTATATAATAAACCTGATTATCTACTTTGTCAATAGGTAAATGAAAATTTTTTATAAAACATATTATTACTGTATGATATATTGATTTTATAGGCGTTTTTTGGTATTATAGAGGCAATGAATTTTATGTTGAAAGGATTGATTGTATATGCGTATTTCGGCGAAGGGAAGGTACGGGCTGGCAGCCATGGCGCATCTGGCCCTTAATTACAGCGGAGGCAGCCCTATTACCATTATAAGCATCTCCGAAAAGATGGGGATTTCCAAGATTTATCTGGAGCAGGTTTTTGCGCTTCTGAAGCGCGGCGGCCTGGTGCTGTCCCTCAAGGGCTCCCAGGGCGGCTATCAGCTTTCCCGCGCTCCGAAGGACATCACGGCATACGACATTCTTGCTTCTATAGAGACATCCATGATGGAACCGGCGGACAGGACGGTGGCAGATACCCAGCCGAAGCTGGAGAATGCCCTGCAGGAGCTGGTATTTGACAGGCTGGACGATGCCATCAGGGCTTCTCTGGCAGAGGTAAACCTGGAGGATATCCTGCTGCATATCGAGAAGAACAGCTCTCCTGATCAGCTGATGTATTTTATTTAAAGGCGCAAAAAAGACCGGCGGCATAAAAGCCCCGGTCTTTTTGCATGCGTATTATCGTATATGCATATATACGTCCTGGTTCACATCAGGCAAACAGCGGCTTCAGGGCAGCTGCCAGCTCATCCTTCCAGGCCTGTGCTTCTGCCAGATCCTTGCCCAAGGTGGTGAAGTAGGTCTTGATCTTCGGCTCGGTGCCGGATGGGCGCACGATGGCGGTAGCGCCGCCATCCAGCTCATAGAGCAGCACATTGGCAGGTGGCAGGCCGGTTTCCTCGGACTTCTTGAAGTCCACAGCCTTGGTTACCTTGTACTTGCCGATGGCGGCAGGCGGATTGCTGCGAAGCTCTGTCATGATGCCGGCCATCTTGTCCATGCCGGTGAGGCCAGGGAACTCGAAGCTGTCAATCTTGTTCAGGTAGCGGCCATACTGGGTGTAGATTTCCTCCAGGCGCTGCTTGATGCTGGAGCCGGTGGCGCGGTAGTAGGCTGCCATCTCGCAGATAAGCATGGAAGCTACCACGGCATCCTTGTCGCGGACATAGGTACCGGCCAGATAGCCGTAGCTTTCCTCAAAGCCGAAGATAAAGCGTTCCTCCTCGCCCTTTTTCTCCAGGCCCAGAATCTGGTCGCCAATCCACTTGAAGCCGGTGAGTACGCTGCGCAGCTCTACGCCATAATGCTCTGCCACGGCCTTGGCCAGCGGGGTGGATACCAGTGACATAACAGCCACAGGGTTCTTTGGCATGGTTCCCTTCTCGATGCGCCCTGCACAGATGTAGTCCAGAAGCAGCACGCCCATCTCGTTGCCGGATACCAGCTCGTAGGAGCCATCAGGGCACTTCATGGCGATGCCCACCCGGTCAGCATCAGGGTCGGTGGCCAGCATCAGGTCGGCATCACATTCCTGTGCCAGCTTCAGGCCTGCCTCCAGGGCGGCGTAAATCTCCGGATTCGGATAGCTGCAGGTGGTAAAGTAGCCGTTAGGGTACTCCTGCTCAGGTACGATGGTAATATCGGTGATGCCGATATCCTTCAGCACCTGGGTAACAGGCACCAGGCCGGAGCCGTTCAGCGGGCTGTATACCAGCTTCAGGCCACTGGTTTTGGCAAGGCCCGGGCGTACCTGGCGGGACTCGATGGCCTCGTAGAAGGCCTTCTTGCAGTCGTCCCCTACGAAGCGGATGAGGCCGTCCTCCACGCCCTGGGCAAAGGAAACCATCTTTGCGCCAGTCAGCACATCAATCTTCTGGATTTCATCATAAACGATGTCAGCCGCCTGGTCAGGCATCTGGCAGCCATCAGGGCCGTATGCCTTGTAGCCGTTGTACTTGGCCGGGTTGTGGGAAGCCGTCACCATGATGCCGGCGTTGCAGCTGTAGTATCTGGTGGCAAAGGAAAGGGCCGGTACCGGCATGGCGGCATCGTAAATGCGCACCTTGATGCCGTTGGCAGCCAGCACCCCTGCGGCAGTCTTGGAGAAGACGTCGCTCTTGAGGCGGGTGTCATAGCTGATGGCTACGGTCTGGGTGCCACCCTGGGTCTTTACCCAGTTGGCCAGGCCCTGGGTAGCCTGTGCCACCACATAGATGTTCATGCGGTTGGTGCCGGCGCCCAGCACGCCCCGGAGGCCTGCCGTGCCGAACTTCAGGGAAACCGCAAAACGATCCTTGATTTCCTCATCATTGCCCTCAATGCGTCTCAGCTCCGGGCTCAGGTCGGCATCAGCCAGGTCTGCTGCCAGCCAGCGCTTATATTCTTCATTGTACATCGTATATACCTCCCATGGACATAATAAATGGATTGCAGCTTTGTCGGCTGATCAGCTCATCCAGTTTATCTAGTTTATTCAGTTTGTCAACCAGCTCATGAATCAGCCTGCAAACAGCCTATATATGATTATAATTCGCACTAAATAGAAAAAATCCTGCTTTTTTGCAAAAAATGTTGCAAAAAAACAGGACTTTTTTATTGCATTTTTGAAAGATTGTCAAAGCGCGTGTAGGCTTTCTGGAAGTAGAGCTTTACCGTGTCCACCGGGCCGTTGCGGTGCTTGGCCACAATGACCTCGGTAATGTTCTTGTTGGCGGTTTCCGGCTCATAATAATCCTCCCGGTACAGGAACATGACTATGTCCGCATCCTGCTCCAGGGAGCCTGATTCACGCAGGTCGCTGAGCATAGGCCGCTTTATCTGGCGCGATTCCACGCTGCGGCTCAGCTGGGACAGGGCGATAATCGGCACATTCAGCTCCCTGGCCAGGGATTTCAGGGAGCGGGAGATTTCGGCGATTTCCGCCTGGCGGTTGTCACTGCTTCCCTTGCCGCTGCCCTGCATCAGCTGCAGGTAGTCGATGATGATGAGGTCAAGGCCGTGCTGGGATTTCAGGCGGCGTGCCTTTGAACGCAGCTCGTTGACCTGAATGCCGGCCGTATCGTCAATGTAGAGAGGGGCCTTGCCGATGACCTCGGCCACCATCATCAGCTTGCCCCAGTCCTCATCCGGTATATCGCCAATGCGCACCTTCTGGGAGTCCAGGCTGGCCTCGGAGCAGAGCATGCGCTGCATGAGCTGGGTCTTGGACATTTCCAGGGAAAAGAAGGCCACGGATTTCTTTTCCCGGATAGCGACATTGGAGGCGATGTTCAGGGTAAAGGCCGTCTTGCCCATACTCGGACGGGCCGCCACCAGAATCAAATCCGACGGCTGCAGGCCGGAGGTCAGCTGGTCCAAATCAGTAAACTCCGTAGGGATGCCCGTCAGGCCGCCTTTGGATTCATAGACGGTATTTATCTTGTCGATGCTTTCGATAACAATCTGGTTGATAGGCGTGAAATCCCCTGACATGTGCCGGGAGGAAGCGTCCATGATCCGCTTCTCCGCCTTGTCCAGAATAGTGGGTACGTCCTCCTCCCCATCGTAGGCCATGGCGGTAATATCGCTGGCGGCGTTGATGAGGTTTCTAAGGTCTGCCTTTTCCCTGACGATGTTGGCGTAGTAGGCCACGTTGGAGGCGGATGGAACGGCGTTGGCAAGCCCTGCAATAAAGGCAGGGCCGCCCACCTTTTCCAAAAGGTTTTCCTTGTCCAGCTGCTCCGACAGGGTGACGATGTCCACCGGTATGTTGTCGTTGGACAGCTTCAGCATGGTTTCAAAGACGATGCCGTGGGCGTCACGGTAAAAATCACTGCGGTTCAAAAGCTCCGCCGCATCTGCCACGGCAGACTTCTTCATCATCATGGAGCCCAGGACAGCCTGCTCCGCCTCGATGTTGTTGGGAGGCACCATTTTCATTATGTCATCCTGAGTTGCCAACTGCTATTCCTCCTTTGCCAGAAGCAGGTCCAGAGCCTCTTGGGCCGTGTTGACCGGGAAAATATCCAGTCCAAGGTGGTGCTTCGGTATGTCCTTGGTATTTTCGGACGGAATAATCAGGCGGCTGATGCCAGCCTGTTTTGCACCATAGGCCTTTTCAAAGACGCCGCCTACAGGGCGTACCCTGCCCTGCAGGGAAATTTCCCCGGTAACGGCAGTGTCCTGTCTGATAGGACGGCCCGTGATGGCGGAAATGATGGCGGTAAGAATGGCTGTACCGGCGCTGGGGCCGTCGATGTTGCCGCCGCCAATGACATTAATGTGCAGGTCGTAGTCGTGGATGTCCTTGCCTGTCACCATGCGCACCACGGAGGCCGCGTTGAATACGGAATCCTTGGCCATGGAGCCGGCAGTTTCGTTAAAGCGCACGGTGCCCTTGCCCTTTTCACGGGCCTCAAAGGCCACCGCCTCTATCTCGATAACGGAACCCAGGAAGCCTGCCACCCCCAGCCCGAAGATATGCCCCACCTCGCATCTGTCGGAGGCCTTTTTGGTGACATAAGGGCTGAGGCGGCTGACCTGGGCCACCTTGTAGATGTCGGCACGCTCAATAACCAGGCCATGGGCGTTCTCCGCACTGTCAGCTGCTTCGGTGCCGTCAGCCACAGCAGATGTGTTTCCATCGCTATCGTCATTGTCATTGTTATCGGCATCGCCATTGCCATTGGCATTAGCATTCGCCTGATCCTTTGCCTGCTGGCTGCGCTCCAGGGCCAGGCTGTAGGCATCAGCAAGGATGTTGATGGCCTTGCGCCCTTCGATGGTATACTCGCTTATCAGGGAGGCAACCCCGTCATCCAGCTGGGCAGAGAGCCTTACGGCCGCCCGCTGGACGATTTCCTGAATGTGCTGTGGTGTCAGGGGCTCAAAATAAATTTCGGCACAGCGGGAGCGCAGGGCCGGATTGATGGAGGATGCATCACGGGTGGTTGCGCCAATCAGCACGAAATCAGCCGGTGCCCCCTCCTCAAAGAGCTTTCTGATGTACGGCGGTACCTTGTCATCCGTCGGGTCATAATAGGCAGACTCAAAGAAGGCCCGCTTATCCTCCAGTACCTTAAGGAGCTTGTTCTGCAGCATGACATCCATTTCGCCGATTTCGTCAATAAAGAGAATGCCGCCGTGGGCATCAGTTACCAGCCCCGGCTTTGGCTCAGGAACGCCGGTATCCGCCAGATCCCGGCGGGCTCCCTGATAGATAGGGTCATGGACGGAGCCCAGCAGTGGATTGGTCAAATCCCGCGGATCCCACCGGAGGGTGGTGCCGTCCGTTTCCACGAAGGGAGCATCCTTTTGAAAGGGTGACAGGGGACGCTTTTTTGAGGCCTCCAGCACCAGCCTGGCGGCTGTGGTCTTGCCCACTCCCGGCGGCCCGTAGAGAATCAGGTGCTGGGGATAGGGGGAGCTGAGCTTGGCCAGAAGGGAGGCCACGGCCCGCTCCTGGCCTACGATATCCTCAAGGCACTTCGGGCGCAAAAGCTCCATGACGGACTGGGTGAGCTTCACCTTTTCCAGCTCCTCCAGCTTTTCACGCTTTTGCTGCTCCATAGGGGTTTCGTAGCCCTTCTTTTCTTCCTTCAGAATCTGGCGACGTATATCCTGCACATAGTCCTGGTGGTTTTCCTCAAGACGGTCAGCAATCTTCTGCTCCAGATCCGCCTCCAGCGTCCGTCTGGCCAGAATATCCGACATCTTTTCCACCAGCCTGTCCAGAATATCCGGAATGTCCTCATCCTTCGGCACCGCCGTCAGGGTAGGATTGTCAAACATGATTTTCTGCAAAGCAAGGACACGCTCACCCTTTATAGGTGAGCGCACCAGCTGCAATGCCTCCATCTTGCCGGCCTTGATAACCAGCTTGTCGGAGCCGTAGTATTCCACCAGCAGGGAAAAGAGCATGTCTATTTTGCGGTCCAGCTCATCCTTGGAGGAGGCCCCGTCCTGCGGCGCCCCCTCCTGACCGTCGATAGGCTTTGTCTTTCCGTCCTCGTCATTTTTTAGGTTAAAAAATTTGGAAAAGAAATTGTTCATCAGTTAGCCACTACCTCAACCTTGATGGTGCTGGTGATTTCAGGATGCACCTTGATGACAGCCTCGTAGAGCCCAGGGCCGGTAATCTCGGACTTCAGGGAAATCTTGCGCTTGTCCATGTCGATGTTGTGCTGCTTCTTCAGCACATCGGACACATCCTTGCCTGTTACGGAGCCGAAAAGGCGGCCGTTGGCACCCACCTTCACAGGGATTTTGACGGTCAGCTTGGCCAGCTGTGCCGCCATGAGCTTCGCCTCGTCGTTGTCCTGGGCCTTCTTGCGGGCGGCGGAGCCTGCCTTGGCCTTGGCTACGTTCAGGTTTTCGGCAGTTGCCTCCTGGGCAAATTTTTTCGGCAGCAGGAAGTTCCTGCCGTAGCCCTCGGAAACCTCCACGATATCGCCCTTGCTTCCTACTTTTTTAACATCCTGCAGAAGTATTACTTTCATCTTTCTCATTCTCCTCTATAAATAATTGTGTTGCTTTTATGACATCGTTATAAACATCGTCCAGGGCGGCATCCGCAAGCTGGGCACCGGCCACGTTCTGATGGCCGCCGCCGCCGAACTGCTCCATGATAAGCTGGACGTTGATGGCACCGGTGGAACGGGCACTGATGCCCACTGTATCAGGGGACAGCTGGAACACCACCATGCTGGCATTGGCGCCCTCGATGCGCAGCAGGGAGTCCGCCACCTGGGCGGCAATCACCTGAATATTCGGCAGCTCATCGGCGCATTTTGTAATAATCAGCCCCCCTGGCAGCATCTGCGCCCTGGCCTTTGCCTTTGCCTTTGCCTGCTCCGTTTCAAAATCGGAGCGGAACATCTGACGCACCACGATGGGATCCGCGCCGCAGCGGCGCAGATAGGCAGCCGCATCAAAGGTGCGGACGCCGGTCTGTACCGCAAAATTTTTGGTGTCCACCAGAATTCCTGCATAGAGGGCGGTGGCCTCTATGCGGGGCAGGTTCAGATCATCGCCGAAATAATACAGAAGCTCCGTTACCAGCTCGCTGGTAGAGCTGGTGGCAGGCTCGCTGTAGGTGAGCTTTGCATTTTTGATAAAATTGGCGCTGCGGCGATGATGGTCAATGACCACAATATCCCTGATGCGGTCCAGCAGGTCAGGGGATGCTGTCAGGTGGGGGATATGGGTGTCCACCACGAACAGCACCGGCCTTTCGGCGGTAATGTTTATCAGGCGGCTGGCAGGGATGAAAAGCTCGCCGTAGCCCTCCTTTGCCTTTAGTCCCTCCGTGAACTTGCTGATGCCCGCATTGAAATCGCTGAGGATGATATGCACAGGCTTTTTCAGCTGCCTTGCCATGCGGGACACGCCAAGGGCCGCCCCCAGGGAATCAAAGTCCTCGTTCTGGTGTCCCATGATGAACACCTCATCGGATTCCTGAATGATCTCGTGGATGGAGTTGGAAATGATGCGGGCCTTGACGCGGGTGTATTTTTCCACGGCCTTTGTTTTGCCGCCGTAGAAATTCGTCTGCCCCCGCTGCAGCACGGCCACCTGATCGCCGCCCCTGCCCAGGGCCATTTCCAGCATGGAATAAGCCTTGCCACCCAGCTGGTTGATGGTCTGGCTTTCGGCTACGGCAACCCCGATGCTGAGGGTGACGGCCAGGTGCCGCACCGGGTTCTGCAGGGTGCGTACCTTGTCCAGCACATCAAACTTTTCCTCCAGGGCCGTGTCCAGATTGCGGCGTTCCATGACCACGATGTACAAATCGTCAGAAACCTTGCGCAAAAAGCCTTCCAGATGGTTTACCCAGTCGGTAATGGCCTTGTTGGTTTCAAAAATCAGGGAGTTCTGCTCCGTATCATTCAGCCCCTGCAGTACATCGTTGTAGTTATCAATCTGAATGTACATGAGGGTGGTGCGGGAATCCGCGTGGATGCGCTTTAAAATCTCCAGGGCGGAGGCATCCTGAATATACAGGGCCATCATGCCGCTGGGACTTTCCTTGGTGGCAACAGGTCTGTGGATGGTATGGTAGTGTACATTATTATGGACAAAGACCATGGTGCCGGTGCGCCCCCAGACAGGCTCCAGGTCCAGCTCCGGCCAGAAATCGGCCAGTGCCATGTTGTAGGCCGGCTCCACATCAATATGCTTCTCCAGCTCCTTGTTGAACCACTGGATTCTGCCGCCCTGATCCACCATAAGTATAATCTGGGGCATCTGCTCCAGGGCGTAGTTGGCGACGGTGTTTACATTGCTGATGACCGTGTGGCAGTAATGATCAAACTCCTCGCTGCGGCACAGGCATCGCTCCCTGGCAAAAAACAGCAGGAGCAGCCATAACATTGCTGCCACGGCACCGATAAACAGGTTGTAGGAGGCCAGTATCCCCGTGAGGATAAGCGTCGCAAAAAGAATAAAGCAGATATCCAGCCAGGCATTCAAATTACGTGGCATAATATTACCTCTCGTTTTCTAAATCATTTGCTATCAGCAGCTGTCCTCTAAAGGACAGCCTGCAGCCGCTATCGTCAGCTGCGCCTGAAGCGTTTGCGGTAGTCAAACAGCATGTCAAACAGGCCGCCTACGGCGAGAATCTGGGAAAGGGCACCGTTCAAAAAGACGAACAGCATGATGAGCCAGAACAGCCAGCGGCTGATGCGGTTTCTGGCAAAGCTGCTGATTACCGCTGTTCCCTGAATAAAGCCGGCCAGGGTAGACAGTACATAGGCATTCAGTGACACCTGCTGCAAGAGCTCGATTTCCCTGGTGCTTCCCCAGTAGAGCCCCACCAGGGAAAAGCCGAAGATGTAGAGGATGGCCTTCGGCAGGCGCCATTCATCAAAATCCGGCAGGGTGGTGACAGGATGCCCCAGGCGGCGCAGCACCTTGCCGCCTACGGCGAAGTTCAGCCAGGCGGTAATCATGCCGCTCAGCAGGAAGACCACCGGCAGCAGCAGGGTGACATATTCCATGGCATCCATAAACTGCGTTTTCGTCTTTTCCAGCTCCTCGGCGGACATGCCCAGGGCATCGTACATCTGGAAGGCGGCCCCGGCGGCTTCCTTCATGCTCTCAACCTGCTCTGCCATGGCCAGCGGGTTGATGCCGGTGATGAGCATGGTCAGTCCTGCGGTCAGGAACACGCCTATCAGGGAGGCTACAATGCCGTAGAGCAGGATGCGGGAGGCGGACAGCCCCTTGTAGAAGCCGTAGCCCAGTGCCAGGCTGGGCGGGCCGAAGGCCGCCACCATGTGAACGGCGCTCATGGGGGAAATCAGGATGGTCATGATGATGGCGGCGGCAGCTACGCTCAGCACGCCGTATTGCATGCCGTGCCGCACAATCAGCACGATAATCGGCAGTGGCCATAAAAGCGTCGCGGCAATGCCAATGACTGGCAGATAGACCGCCATCAACGCCATGATGACTGTAATAGCCACCAGCAGGCCGCTTTCCGTAGTTGATTTTACTTTAAAGCTTCGCATATATTTGTTGCTTCTCCTTTGGTCGATGTAATCATTCGAGTATAATCAGTCACTATAATCGAAATTGCTTAATTAAGTCATTATAGCACTTTATAGGCATTATGGCTAGATGTGAGGACAGGGCAGGGCAAGAGTATGTTTGTGATTTGCCTATATGCTGAAAACATAAATGTAACGTATACATTGAAGAAATGATTATAACCATGTATAATTATTACGGAATTGTTTCGTACAGGAAAGTACGTGAGAGGAGCGTTGGTTTTATATGACAGAAAAAGAATTGATGAAGCTGCAAAATGGCAGCGATGTGCGTGGCATTGCCCTGGAGGGGGTCGAGGGCGAGGCGGTGAACCTGCGGCCGGAGGCGGCCAACCTGATTGCCGCCGCCTTTGTGAAATTTTTGGCGAAGAAGCTGGGGAAGGAAGCCGGTGAGCTGAAAATCGCGGTGGGGCATGACTCCCGCCTGTCGGCAACCAGCCTGAAGGAAGCGGCCTTGCAGGGCATTTTGGCAGAGGGGGCACAGGCCTTTGACTGCCGCATGGCTTCCACTCCTGCCATGTTCATGTCCATTGTCTTCCCGGAAACCCAGATGGATGGCTCCATCATGATTACTGCCAGCCATTTGCCATTTAACCGCAACGGCCTGAAGTTCTTCACCGCAGATGGGGGATTGGAAAAGGAGAACATCATCGAGCTGTTGCAGACGGCGGCAGAGCTGGAGGAAAGAAGTGCCGACCTGGGGCTGGCAAAGCCTCTGGCACTGATTGATATTTATGCGGACAGCCTCTGCGAGAAAATCCGTCAGGGCATTAATAGCAGCGATAACTATGAAAAGCCTCTTTCCGGCATGCACATCGTGGTGGATGCTGGCAACGGTGCCGGGGGCTTCTTTGCCGGCAAGGTGCTGGCGGAGCTGGGGGCTGATACCTCCGGCAGCCTGTATCTGGAGCCGGATGGCAGCTTCCCGAACCACATCCCGAACCCTGAGAATCAGGCGGCCATGGATGCCATCAAGGGAGCGGTTCTGGAGAACAAGGCAGACCTGGGCATCATCTTTGACACGGATGTGGATCGCATGAGCGCCGTGCTGCCGGACGGACAGCAGATTAGCCGCAACGCCCTGATTGCCATGATGGCGGCTATCCTTGCCCCTGATTATCCGGGCAGTACCATCATCACTGACTCCGTAACCTCTGACGAGCTGGCGGATTTTCTGGAGAACAAGCTGCAGCTGAAGCACCACCGCTATATGAGGGGCTACAAGAATGTCATCAACGAGTGCATCCGCCTGAACAAGGCCGGTACTGTATCGCCTCTGGCCATTGAAACCTCCGGCCACGGCGCTCTCAGCGAGAATTATTATCTGGACGATGGCGCCTATCTGGCGGTGAAGCTTTTGATTGCTGCGGCCAAGGCACGGCAGGAAGGCAAGGTGCTGGCTGATTTGGTGTCAGACCTGAAGCACCCTGCTGAGGAAAAGGAATACCGCCTGAAAATCAAGGGCGTGGAGGACTTTAGGAGCTACGGCAAGAATGTGCTGGCTGAGTTCGAGAAGCGTGCCAAGGCTCAGGGCATCCAGATGGCTGTGCCGTCCTATGAGGGCATCCGCCTGGTATTCCCGGGGGAGGGCTGGGTGCTTCTGCGCATGTCCCTTCATGACCCGAACATGCCAATGAACATGGAGAGCCAGCAGATTGGCGGCTGCGCCAAGCTGACTGAGAAGGTCAGGGCATTGGTAGAGGGCTTTGAGAACCTTGACATCAGCGTGCTTAATAGCTGATGGCTAAAAATTGCTGATTGATAGGTAACTTCCAAATATCTGTTGGCTGATATTTAACATTATATGGCAGAAAAGCCCGTTGCAGGCAGCGTATCAGCTGTCATGCCACGGGCTTTTGTCATTCATGCTAAGTTTTGAAAAGCAGGGGGATATATCGCTGAGTTCCTTGGCAAAAATTGCCCTGGCCTTGGAGGTGGAACAGGAAATGGCAGGGCTTTTCAGCGATGTACCCTATTTGTCCATAGATGAGGTGCTTCATGAACCAAAATAAATTTCAGTTTGTCGTAGTGCTTGTTTGTCACTTCGAGTAAACATGAACGTTTTAGAGATTAGTGCAGGGGAGCTGTCAGGTAAATAATAGCAAATATCCAATGGGCGGTCACTTTTTTGCATTATTGTGTATAGACTGACGGTCAGACCTTTTTATAGAGCATCAGGGCAGTACCATCGCAGGCACGCTCGCGCTACTATCCACGCCTAGCGGATGCTAAGTTCACGCTTCGCCTTCGGCTCGCGTATCACTAAGCACCGAGGCGCGTCTAAGTGCCATGCGAATGGTACATGCCCTGATACTCTTTAATAGGTCTGACACAAAATTTCCCCAAATCTGCTTATAAAGTCAACCGCCCATAAAATTATCTGCTGATAGCTACAATCCTGCGACAGCTCCCCACCTATCTATCAGCAAATTTTTATATTCTGCCTTAGCAACATAATGATGCTTTACGAGCAAGCCTGAAAAAGGGGAGGGATGATGCTGACGAAGCCTGTAACTGCCAACCGTTGTATAAATATAGTGCAATCAGACAATCGCATGGGATAGAATACTAACCATAGTGCGGGTATATAGTGACGATAAAAGAAACACATGAAAAGGGGGGATAAGAGCAGATTGTCTTGCATATTTGTTGGCAGTAGCAGACTGCGTCAGCTTCCCCACCCCCTCTTTTCAGGCTTGCTCGTAGAGTTGTGTTTATCACTATGGTCACATACTATGAATGGCATTTTATTGTTCTGTTGTATCTGTTCAGACAAAGAGAGGGGCGAGTTGGGGCTGTACCTATAG
>CAMFES010000023.1 GCA_945949525.1 uncultured Veillonellaceae bacterium | reverse complement strand
CTTTTTTACATTTATTTTTCACGATATTTACACAAAATCCAGACTATGATACAATATATTTACATTATTTTTCGACGATTTTTCAAATTCATCATGCAGAATGAAAGTTTTTTCTAAAATAAAGCAAATTTTTTGGCAAAATCCTTGATTTTTGCTCCAATAATGTTCATAATAACTAGTGGAATTTGAACTGGTAAACTAACCATTGCCTAGGGGGAAATTACATGTACCGCGATAAGGACAAGCTGGCCATCAATGTTGCCAAGCTGTATTACCGTTCTGATTATAGTCAGCAGAAAATTGCCCAGGAGCTGGGCGTATCGAGGCCTTCTATTTCAAGGCTTTTGCAGTATGCCAAGGACAAGGGCTACGTGAATATCCAGATTGTGGACCCGGTGGAGGACATGAGCCACATGGAGCAGCGCCTGAAGGAAAAGCTGCACCTGAAGGATGTAAAAATCGC
Organism: uncultured Veillonellaceae bacterium; assembly: GCA_945949525.1. Lineage (GTDB taxonomy): Bacteria > Bacillota > Negativicutes > Selenomonadales > Selenomonadaceae > Anaerovibrio. The sequence goes on along the minus strand of CAMFES010000023.1, from coordinate 23,778 downwards.
CTCCTCAACCATCAACGATGAGGAGGAAATCAAAAAATATATCGGCATCGCTGCCGCCCGGTACCTTGACTCCATCATCAAGGACGGTGACATTATCGGTGTCGGCTGGGGAACCACCCTGTACAACATGTCGCAGGCGCTGGTGCCAAAGGCGATAAAAGGCTCCCAGGTGGTTCAGCTGGAGGGCGGCATCAGCCATTCCGAGTGGAATAACTATGCCCGGGAAATCCTTGAGAGCTTTGCCGCCAACTTTGATACGGTAGCACAGTACCTGCCGCTGCCGGTTATCTTTGATACCAAGGAAACCAAAGAGCAGGTGGACAAGGACCGCTATATCAAGAGGGTGCTGGAGCTGGGGCGCCATGCCAATATTGCCATCTTCAGCGTAGGGACGGTCAGGCCCAATGCCCTGTTTTTCCGTCTGGGCTATACCGGCATTGAGGAGCAGGAGAAGATTCAGAAAAGCTCCGTAGGTGATATCTGTTCCCGCTTCTTTGATGTGGAAGGACGCATCTGCAACCGTGACCTGGACGACAGAACCGTGGGAATTACCCTCAGCGAGCTGCGGGACAAGGAGTTCAGCATCATGATTTCCGGCGGCGAGGCGAAGATCAACGCCATCAAGGCGGCCCTCAAGGGACGCTATGCCAATGTGCTGATTACCGATCAGTTTACCGGCAAGGCGCTTTTGGAGGACTAAGAAAAGCCACACAGGGTTATATAGCAGCACATGATAGTGCATGATAGTGCATGATGGTGCATGATAATGTACAAGAGTGTACAATGATAGATAAACTTTCGCATAAGAGTAAAAGAATTATCGCACATTCGGCAGATTGCTTTACAGCAATCCAGCCGGGTATGTGATAATTCTTTTTTTGTGCAAGATGCAGTTCAAGGGATAGCTGAAAAACGGCAGAAAGATGTTGAAAATATCCCCAAAGGTGGTAAAAAACGCCTTGAAAAAAGTGGTTGAAGTTTTATACTATCCTATTTTCTCCTTTTGTCACAAAAAATAACTGCAGGATATGCGTAAAACCACATGCAAAGAAAAGCCGCATAAAAATAAGCCAAAAACAACAAGCACATCCCGGCATCAGTCAGGATGTGCTTGTTATTTCTTTCATCAATCTGATGATATCACCACATCATATTTTGAAAAGTGAATCAGAGCATGTGGGCTCTCAATTCCTCGCCGCTCAATGGGGAAAGGTAGGCCGGTGCCACATCAAATACGGTCTTGCAGCCATTGGCACCCTCATTGTGCAGGCGATTCACTGCACGGGCATAGGCCAGGATCACAGAGGAAGTAAACTCAGGGTTGGAGTCCAGCTTCAGGCTGTACTCGATAACATGCTTATGCTCACCATTGAAGCCGGTAACGCCGGTGCGGAACACAAAGCCGCCATGAGGAATGCCGCTGTGATTTGCCTGCAGCTCCTCCTCGCTGATGAAATGCACGGTGGTATCGTAATCGGAGAAGTAGTTCGGCATCTCCTTGATATCCTTCTCAATCTGAGCCAGGTCTGCACCCTCCTCAGCCACTACGAAGCACTCACGGGTGTGCTTCTGACGAGTGGTCAGCTCAGGGTTCTCACCGTTCCGCACGGACTCCAGGGCCGCCTCCACAGGAATGGTATACTGCTTGCCGTTCTTGACGCCCTTGACGCGGCGGATAGCATCGGAATGGCCCTGGCTTACGCCCTTGCCCCAGAAGGTGTAGTCGTTGCCCTGCGGCAGTACGGCGTTGGCATACAGGCGGTTCAGGGAGAACATGCCCGGATCCCAGCCACAGGAAATCAGGGCAGTATGGCCGCTTTCCTTGGCAGCCTTGTCAACGTTGGCAAAATGCTCCGGAATACGGGCGTGAGTATCAAAGCTGTCAATTACGTTGAAATACTTTGCCAGCTCAGGAGTCTGCTCAGGCAGGTCCGTAGCGGAACCGCCGCACAGCACCAGCACATCAATCTCATCTGCATGGCTTGCCGCCTCGGAGGCAGCATATACCTTCACGCCCTCGGTCTGCAGCTTTACATCAGCAGGATTCCTGCGAGTGAACACTGCCACCAGCTCCATATCATCATTCTGACGGACAGCGGCCTCAACGCCCCGTCCCAGATTTCCATACCCATAAATACCAATTCTCATTACATATCTTCCTTTCTTATTTCACTACAGTGCATACCTTTCCCCTAGTAAGCACTATATAATAAATGGTATAGATGTATGTCAATATTTACATACTGACCACTTGATATAATATCACAAAATTGAGTATTATGGTAGGATTTTGTTGTGTATACAGTGTACTTTTTGCATCGAAAATTTACTGCCGCCAAAGTGCGCCTGTATAGCGGCAACCATCAGCAACAAACATATTGTGCCTGAGATTTTCTCCGCTGGCCGGACAGCATTCAGCCTATGCGCCATATTTTCTCCGCTGGCCTGCCAGCCACAGGCCGACCACCAGCCCCAGCAAGGCAAACAAAGCACCACCATAGCCGATATAGGCCATGGACAGCTCGGTGCAGATAACACCGCCAGCCCATGTACCGCCGCCAATGCCGAAATTGAAGATACCCGAATAGATGGACATGGCCACAGGGGCACTGCTAAGAGTAGTAGCCTGCAGCACCTCCGCCTGACTGGCCATGCCATAGGAGGTCATGAAAATCCCCCACAGCACTATCAGGGTCAGCAGCATATACTGATTGCCTGACAGCGGATACAAAGCAAAAAGCGAGGCAGCCAGCCCTAAAATAGTTGCAGCCAGATAATATCTGCTAAATCTGTCGTACAGCTTGGCAAACAGCATGCTGCCAGCCATACCGGCAAAGCCCAAAATCATCAGGGCAGTAGTAATCATGTTGTCGGACATACCTGCCACCTGCTTCATAAAAGGCTCAATATAGCTATATGCCGTATACTGTGACATAGGCACGAGGATGTTGACGCCATACAGTCCCATCAGGACTTTGTTGTGCAACAGCTCCGGCAGCTGCCGAAAAGAAAATGGCTCTGTTTTAGGCAGCTTCGGAAAGACGACTGCCATATAAAGTAAAATCACGACAGCCACTGCCGCCATAGCAAAAAATGACATACGCCAGCCCAGCTGCAAGCCTATAATGCGCCCTACCGGCAAGCCCAAAATCACAGCCAGCGAGGAACCTGCTACCAGCATGCTCATGGCGATGGCCTTGAACTTTGGCGCCACCAGCCTGACCGCCGCCGGTGTAGCAATTGACCAATATATAGCATGGGCACAGGCCAGCACCAGCCGTGCCCCCAGCAAAGTCCAAAAATCATTTGCCAAAGAAGCCAGGCTGTTGGATAAAATAAATACCCCCAGCGTAGACAGAATTAACGCCCGTAATCCATATCTTGAAGCCCAGACCATCAACGGCATGGACAGCACCATTACCACCCAGGCATATATGGACACAATACGCCCAATCTCCGCCTCCGTCATGGCAAAATCCTCCGCAATGGCAGACAGCAGCCCTATTGGCATAAACTCCGATGTATTGAACAAAAATGCCGCGCAGGTCATCCCGGCCAGTGGCAGCCACTCCCGCATTGACAAACCGGCTTCCTGATTATTAAACAAAAAATCACACTCCTGATTCAGATTGACCGATACAGCCTCACTCCATTATCCAGCATATTACCTCAGATACTTTTCCCGAAGCTGCAGCAGTGTTCCATCTGCTTCCAATTCCTCCAGCACAAAATTCACATAATTCAGCCATGGCTGGTCCCCCTGCTGCATGAGGGCGGCCTTGTTGATGACAGTAAAGGGCCTGTCTACCAGCGGTGCCGCCAGTGCAGGATTCATGTGTACATACCGCACTGCCTCAAAGGTGTCCGTAATCATGACATCAGCCTCGCCAGCTGCAATCAGTCCTGGAATCTCCGCATTTTCCTCATGCATAATCACCGTGGCATTCTGCAGCCTGCTACGGACAAATTTTTCGTTGGTGCCGCCTGGATTGAGCATAATCCGCACTTCAGGCTTATTGATATCTTCCAATGACTGATAAACAGCAGCCTTATCCCTGCGGCAGAGAACGGTCTTGCCTGTCACGCAGTAACCCTTTGAAAGAGCCATCGTCCGCTCCCGCTCATAAATTCTTGAAACGCCGCACAGGGCAACATCAAATTTATTTTCCTGCACATCCCTTGCCAAATTTGGCCAGGTTGTCGGCACATAAACCAGCTTGACATTCAGGGATTTTGCCAATATCTCTGCCAGCTCCGCATCAATCCCTTCATATTCGCCGGTTTCCGCATTATAGTATGACATAGGGCGATAATCCCCCGTTGTCCCCACCAGCAGCTCCCCCCTGGCGGCAATATCCTCCAGATGCCCGGCACACGCCAGGGCAACCTGATAAAAAAGCATAGCTATCGTAATAAACAACCTGAAAAATACTGATTTCATTTTACTTTTCTCCCCTTAAATCAAATTGCACGGAATATACCAATTTTTCTCATCAATAGGCACCACTTCCTCGCTCATGCAGACAAGCCCTCCGTAGCTGCGTTGCAAATTCGCCTTATCCAGCAGAGAAAATTTTTTTATTTCCCTGCTGGCAGGATTTGCAGATTTTTTAATTTCAAGCGGATGCAGCTCATTATTTTTTTCCACAATAAGGTCTATTTCCTTTGCATTGGAATCGCGATAATAATACAAATTTGCCTTTGTTGAGGCATAGGCATAATTTTTCAAAAGCTCCGCTACCACATAATTCTCAAAATAATGACCGCTGGCTGCCCCATGCAGCAGGGCATCCCGTGTCAGCCACATGGAAAGATAGGCACACAGGCCGGTATCTAAAAAATAAAGTTTCGGCTTCTTGGTCAGCCGCTTCAGCTCATTATTGGCATACGGCTGCAGCAAATAAATTATTCCCAAGCCTTCCAGTATCCGCAGCCATTCCTTGGCAGTAGGCTGAGAAATTTCCGCCGCCTCAGCCAATGTTTTATAATTTACCTGCTGGGCAATCAGAGCCGCACAGGCATTGAGAAACTTCCTGAAACGCACTGTATCGGTAATGCCGCCTGATTCCGTCACATCACGCATCAGATAGGTTTCAATATAGGAGTTGAAATATTCCTGGCGCAATTCTTCATCAGCCAGCAGGACATCCGGCATGCCGCCACGCCAAATATGCTCAAATACATCCATAATGTCATTTTTTCTCACCTCGGATTGCCTTTTCAGCAGTGCTGGCAGGGAAAAATCCAGTTCATCCGCAAATTCAATGCCATCTATCTCATTTTTTGAAAGGCTGTACATATTCAATATGCCTATCCTGCCTGCCAGAGTTTCCCTGACACTCCCCATCATGCTGTACTGCTGTGAGCCTGTAAGCCAGAATAGCCCCCTCTCCTCGCTGTTATCGCAGATAATCTTTATCTGCTCAAAAAGTTCCGGTGCCTTTTGTATCTCGTCAATAATCATCGGTGGCTTATAGGTCTGAAAGAACAGCACCGGGTCTGTTTTTGCCAGCATCCTTGCCATAGCATTATCCATTGTCACATAAGTACGTTCTTCCCCTGCTGCCAGCTGCCTGAGCATGGTAGTTTTCCCCACCTGCCTGGCACCAGTAACCAATATCGCCTTGAAAAAATCATTCATACGCAGAAATTTTCGTTCCAAACTGCGTTTGATGTATTGCATGGTAACACCCCATTTTTAGGATAAAATAAAGTATACTTTATTTTATCCTAAAAATAACTTTGATTCAATATCATCACGAAAAAATAGTTTAAATTCTAAATTTTAAAAAAGAAAACAGCCTTGACATACACATAGCACATCAGAATTGTTCCTGTTTATTGAATAAAAACAAAAAACATTGCTTTTTTAACTCATATTTCCATGCACCTCACTATCCGTATTTTTCCAAAAATACATTCTCATCTCTTCCTAAAAGTGATATAATGTTTGTAGAATATTTTTTCTTCTACAATGATGGAAGCAGTTTGCAAACACGATTATTTCTGATATAATGAAGGGAGAGGGAAACATGGCTAACAAAAAGATACGTGACACATTATTCTGCAAGTATGTAGGCACAGAAGAAAACCTGCTGGCAATTTCCAATGCCATCAGAGGCACTCATCACACTGATGCTTCAGGGATTCAGATAAATACCCTAAAAGGCAGCTTTTACAGCAACCTCAAAAATGACATTTCCTTTATACTTGATACTCTCATCATGATGCTAATCGAGCACCAGACCACTCTCAATCCCAACATGCCCCTAAGGCTGCTAAGTTATGTAGATGAGCTTTTCCGCCTTTATCTGGAGCCTGAAAAGAGAAAAATATACAGTACGGAGCTAATCAAGCTACCTGCCCCAGAGTTTTATGTATTTTACGATGGTGATGACACCAGCTTTGAACGCAAAGTTCTGAGATTAAGTGATGCCTTCAAGGCTCCCTCCGACAAGCTGGAACTGATTGTCCACGTTTACAACCTGGCAACTGGCAAGAATGAAGATTTGAAAAAAATCTGCACACCACTAAGGGAATATAGTATCTTTTCCAATCAGTACAAACTGCTTAGAAAACAGGGCCTGGCTATTGATGAAGCTGTCCGGGACACCATCAGATATTGCATTGACCACAATGTCATGAAAGACTATCTTCAACACAACGAAAGCGAGGTAATTGATATGTTTGGCTTTGAATGGGACGAAAAAGAAGAACGGGAGGCTCTGCTAGAAGCTGGTGAAACTCGCGAAAGAATTAGATCTGCACGCACCCTGCTCACAAAAGGCATTGTCACCTTGCAGGCACTGAAGTCATCCGGATATTATTCACAAGAGGAATTGGCTGCCATCGCCAAGCCATGAAAAAATACTATAATTCGTTACAGAGCAAGAAGGTCTCTCAAGCCGCATGAATACTGGCTTGAGAGGCCTTTTTCAGCTTGACAGCTGTCAAAGATGAGACAGTATATGATATAATACCGTATAGAAAGGCTGGTGAAGGTTATGAGCAATACTGTTGTCGCAGGTAAGTATACCCTGCAAAATAAGGATATTCCTTTAATCAAATTCGATTTACTCCGGGAAAAGGTGCTGGATGTAAAACGTGCCAATCTGCAAAAAATTCTCGTGCAGGATAAGATGGCGGAAATCTACGGCAGGGATAGATATGGGGATTTAATGATTTTTGATGCCCTGATTTGCAATAAGGACAGGCACCTGGGCAACTTTGGCTATCTGATTGATAACAATACCGGCAGCTACCTAAAACCGGCACCGCTTTTTGATAACGGCTTTTCCCTGCTGTATGGTGCCGCCAAAAGCGATATGGACAATCTGCCGGAATACATATCCGCAATTACCGGCAAATACCTGGACTTTGACCTGGCAGCCAGATTATTTGTGTAGCCTCGGCACATCCCCAAAATCCGCAAGCTGGTGAATTTTTATTTCATGAAGCATCCAAAATATAACGTTTCTGATGATACATTAAGCAAAATGTCCACATTCATACAACTCAGGGCAAAAAAAATTCTGGAGCTCTCCAGAGAAAAGCTGTCCAGTGATTTCTCTGACAGCTGACTTATATTTAAGCGGATTTACTTCCAAAATTAAGCAAAATGGAAACAGCCCCGACATGCACATAGCACATCGGGGCTGTTCCTGTGTATTGGACAAGAATTAGAAAATAATCTTGTTTTTAACTCTTATTTCTTGCATCCTACAACATCTTATATCTTACTTCTTGTTGTAAGTACGGTACATCTTGATAGGCTCAGGATTATCGCTGATGCTCCAGACACCGCAAGGGCAGACACCGGCGCAGATGCCGCAGCCGATGCACTTCTTCGGGTCGGATACATAGGTCCAGGAGCCATCCTCATTGGCGATGCGGCTGATAGCCTTCTCAGGGCAGGACTCCAGGCACATCTTGCAGTCGCGGCAGGTACCGCAGCTTACGCAGCGTGCATGGTCATCAGCTGGCTCCCCCAGGCTGCAATGGTGACACTTGGCAAAGTATGCCTTGCTAAGACGCTCTGCCGGAATCTTCACCTTCTCAGGGAACGGCACATACTCAGCACCGGTCACATACTGGTCAGCATAGTAGGCTGCCTTGATACCGTCACCGATGGCATCAGTCAGGCGGCCCGGCTTGATTACATCACCAGCAGCGAATACACCCGGCAGGATGGACTTGTCCTTGCCGGCAATCAGCCAGCTGCCGCGGAACTTCTGAATGGACTCATCATCAGGAAGATAATCCAGCACAGGCTCCTCACCGATGGACACGATAACCTCATCAGCAGGGATGAACCTGCCATCGTTGGCATAAACGCCCTCCTCGGTGATCTTGTCAGTGAAGAAAGGCCATACCAGCTTACCGCCGCGGCTCTCCACATACTCAATCTCATCCTCAAAGGCAGCAGGCTTCTGCACGTCCACAGCCACTACGGACTCTGCACCCATGTCATAAGCCGCACGGCAGGTATCCATGCCGGAGTTGCCGCAGCCGATAACCACTACCCGCTTGCCAACCTTCGGATTTTCACCTCTATTGACCTTCTTCAGGAAATCAAGACCCATGGTCAGGCGCTCCTTGCCCTCCCAGTTGAAGAAGCGGGACTTGTGGCCGCCGGTGGCAACTACCACCGCATCATTTGCCTGCTGAATCTCGGCGAACTTCGCCTTGTCCACCTTGCAGGAGGTGACGAACTTCACGCCGATATCCTCAATGCGCTTCAGCTCGCTGACCAGCACATCGTGCATCAGGCGGCCGCGAGGAATAACCTGCTCCAGCTTGCCGCCGATATGCTCTGCATCATCATAGACAGTAACGGTATGCCCCTTGCGCCGCAGCTGCCATGCCGCAGACAGGCCTGCCATACCGCCGCCGATGATGCCGATTTTCTTGCCGGTTTCAACAGCTGGCGGAGCAACCTTCTGGTAGGCGGACAGCCAGCCCAGATTGCCGATCTGGATAGGCTCGTCGATACCGCCACGGGTACAGCCATCCATACATGGATTCGGGCAGACACTGCCGCAGACAGAGCCAGGGAACGGAGTGTACTCCAGCTCCAGGTCAATAGCCTCCTGCAGCTTGCCCTGACGGATGAGGTTGTAACGCTTCTGGGTTGGGATGCCGGTCGGGCAGCTGAACTCGCACGGAGCGTTGTACTTGGCATTGTCCCAGCTTGGCACACGCAATCTATAAAGACCATTGGAAATAGTATTGTGAACGGCAAAATCGTCCATGGCAACATCGCTGAAGATGCCGCCCTTTACCCACTCATTGGCACGGAAATCCTTCATGGAAACCTTGCCGCTTGGCTGGGCAGTCTTTTCCTCAAAGGTGAGAGGACGCAGCTTCTTCCACTGGCTCCAGTCGGAAAGCTCAGCCTTCAGCTCGGTGCGCTGGATTTTCTCCAGGAACTCGTCCATGCCCCCGGTCAAAAAGTCAATGTCCTCCTGCTCCAGATCCAGGTAGCGGATATCGGACGGATAGCTGCTGATAGGGCCGCGGACATAAACCACGCCGCCTACCATGCCTACGCAGGCACGCTCTCCCAGCACGGAGGCAAACTCCTGGCAATCATAGCCGCAGACAACGGCACGGCCGCCGCCCATGAACTCGAAGGAGAAAGAGCCGGTATTCTTCAAAATCCACAGCTCCGGCTCCTCATAGAGAGGGTCGTGCTTCATCAGGGAACCGCTGCGGGTACCGGCACGGCCGCCGATGAAAATCTTGCCCCCGGCGGAGCAGTGACCGGCAGTATCACCGGCATCGCCACGGACGGTAATCATACCGCCGGCATTCAGCCAGCCCACGTCAGCAGAGGTGGAATCCTCCACGAAAATCTCGGTATTCGGCAGGCACATGGAGCCCACGCGCTGACCGGCATTGGTTACATGGAAAACCAGCTTCTTGCCATCAGCATTCCACAACGGGCCGCCGATGTCGTGCTGGCCGGAGGCATGGATGTTGAACTCGGTTTCGCCGGAGCGAACCGCAGCCTCAATCGCCAGCAGCAAATCCTGGGTGGACATACGATCATGTCCCTTAATAGTATCTATCTCAAACATTCCGTATTTCCTCCCTTATCAGCATACATACTGGATGCCCAGCTTGTCAGCAATAGCCTTGTCAGTAGAAACCAGAGCATCGCTGCGGCCAACAGGAATAGAGCTGTTGCCGATAGGAGCCATGAGTTTCTTCAGCTCGGAGTCAAATGCCAGTACATAATCAACAATCTTCTGTGCGCCCTTATCAATGTCAAGACGCTTAACAAGGCGAGGGTCCTGGGTGCAGATACCCATCGGGCACTTGCCGGTGTTGCAGGCGTTGCAGCGGCCCTGCTCGTTGCCTACGCAGCCCAGCAGCTGGATGAGAACCTTGCCCACAAATACGCCGTTGGCACCAAGGCACATCATCTTGAAGGCATCAGCAGCCGCGTTGCCGGTCATGCCTATACCACCGCCGCCGTAGAGAGGAATCTGTCCCTGCAGGCCCTGCTTGACAGCAGCCAGATAGCAGTCACGGATTTTGGAAACAACAGGATGGCCGGTGTGGTCGAGAGAAACCTCGTTGGCAGCACCAGTACCGCCCTGAATGCCATCGATAAAGAAGCCGCCGCAAATCTTGTATGGATCGCGGAGCAGGTTGTTGTACACGGATACGGAAGTGGCGGAAGCCGCACACTTGATGGCAACCGGCACACGGAAGCCGAAGGCAGCATTCAGGGAAAGATGCATCTTCTGCACGGACTCCTCGATGGAGTACAGCCCCTGATGGTTTGGCGGCGAGGAAAGGGTTGCCTTTGGTACGCCACGAATTGCCTGTACATGCTCAGCTACCTTGGCAGCAGGCAAAAGACCTCCATCGCCCGGCTTTGCACCCTGACCAATCTTGATCAGCACACCGGCTGGATCCGTCACCATGTGAGGAATAGCCTTGACGATACGGTTCCAGCCGAAGTGGCCGGAAGCAATCTGCAGGATGAAATACTTGAGATAATCAGACTCCATCAGCTTTACTGGCATACCGCCCTCACCAGAGCTCATGCGAACCGGCAGGCCGCACTTCTCATTGAGGTAAGCACAGGCCAGTGCCACAGCCTCCCAGGCGCGGGTGGACAGTGCGCCGATGGACATATCTGAGAAAATCAAAGGATAAATCCAGTTCACAGGCGGGGTCTTTTCAGCCATCACCATCTTGCCGTTTTCCAGCTTGAATGGCAGCTCCTTGGCAGACAGTACCCGGCCAAAAGGAGAACGGATATCAAAGGTATGACGGGCGGAGTCCAAAGAAGGGTCAGTCATCTGGGAAATACGGCCAACGATGATGCTGTCCAAAGTTCTCTGGGCATTCAGGTTGGTACGGCCACCACGCTTAATCGGGCCTGCATCCTTGGAGAGCAGGGTCTTGCGGCTGTCAGGGTTCCTGACAGGGCGGATGGCATTGTTCGGGCACACCTTCTCGCACATGCCGCAGCCACGGCAGAAATCAGTCAGGCTTGCCACCTGCTTGATGATAGGACGGGCGATGTGGCGATGCTCCGGCACCGGCTGGCTGTCGGTGGAAACCACGATGGACTGGGCCTGGGTTTCTACCTTGATAGCCTTAAAGGAGCAGGCAGCAACGCAGCTGCCGCACATTGTACACCTGTCTGCATGATATTCTATTTTCCAGGCAAGGTCGTTTACAGAAATATCCTGTGTCTTTACTGCTTCCATCTCTGTACCTCCAGCTCATTGTCGATTACGATTACCTCACGCTCATTCGGGTAGATATCCTTAGTCATATCGCGGTCAGGCATGATTTCATTCAGGCCGCAGACCTCGGAGGCAATCGCTACAGTGTTTTCGTCCTGGCCGATAACTACCGGGCGCAGCTTCTTGGAGTCGCAGCAGGTAATCATGCGGTTATCAGGCAGGGTGGCAATAATGGTGTTCGGGCCGTTAATCTCAAGATGTGCCAAAGACTGGCGAATGGCAGTCAGCACCTCTTTGTCCTCACGCTTCTCAATCTCCTCGAAAGGCAGCGGCGTAATGACATGCTTGTAGTAATTAATCGGCCACTTCAGCTCATGAAGCACATAATGAAGGGTATAGAGGAAGCACTGGGAATCGGACTCAAAGCCGATATAGCCCCTGTGCAGTGATTTCTGGAACTCCTTGTTCTTGGTGTAGAAGGTGTTCTCGCCGTTGGCGCACAGGGTGTAGCCCTGCAGGAAGAACGGATGGGCCGCATAGCGCACGATGTCGTAGTTGGTATTCTGACGGCACTGCACCACGATGTTCTTGGCAGACAGACAGCCATTATCCTCCCACAGATGGAAATAAGTGGCAATATCCCTTGGGTCGCCGATTTCCTTCAGGGTCAGCACATCAGGCCAGAAGGAATAAACGAAGCCCTCGCCGGACTTTTCCAGAAGCTCCCGCAAGGCCAGACGGGTATTCAGGAGCATGTCCTCCTTCTCCTTCTGGCTCAGCTCGTTGTAATGCTCCGGATAGTCGTAGTTTCTGAACACATAGTACGGCATGGCCTGAATGTCCAGCCCCGGCTCCTTGTTAGGCACAGGAATCCACTCGGCCAGCTGCACAAAGTTGTGGCTGTCCATGTATTCCTCTACCATCTGGTTGCCCTTCTGGGTGCAGGCCATGGACAGCAGCGGCTTGTCCTTGTAGGTAGAAAAAATACCATACAGGTCCTGCATAACCATAGCAAAGCCGGAATTGTCGTGGCCTTCCTGCTGTGGCAGCATCAAATGCAGCGCCTTGGACGGATGAACAGGCACCTTGCTTTTGATAGAACCAATTCTACACATATTAACACTCCTCCAATACACACAAATACAATAAAGTTGTTATCAACCATTGAATAGCTTCTAAGAGTTTCTGTACCACATTCAGCATCCACGGCTTCTATGATTTATCATGTTTTATGATTGAATAATTTTCATAGCTGCCATGACTGCTATAACTTCTATACACCGCTATGAATAGAAACTATTCAATGATTGATATAGATTATCGCTTGACTGCGGACATTAATACCTAACTTTTAGTATATCAGTCTGCGGCAAGTATTATTATAGGTATATTATTTGCGGCTGTCAATATAAATATTCAATATTTTATTGGAGTAAAGTGCTTAAACGCCTTGATTTTAGTGATTTTATTATTTTCTCTTTGTATATTTATACAGATATAATGTATATTTTAAATTTTGCCTGTTTGAAAATACTCAAATAATAGTCCATAAGGCCTTGATTAGTGCGACATCAGACCGTCCCCGCCATTCTTGTCCTGGATTTATGTTTTGCATTGTATTTCTGTATACAAATATACTTTATTCATCGTGAAGCTAAATATTTATTCTTTCACAAGGCACTGCAATACCAAATAGGGCATAGAAAAAGGCTGCCGTACCCCCTGTGGACATACAGCAGCCTGAAGTCTTCAGCCATATAATGTTATTGTAATGTTTTCTGCCATACCGCCGTCATCATAACGCCGCTGCAGCTGCAATGCAGTACATGCAGGTTGCTAGTCCTCTGTTCCTGCCTCCGTCCGCGTTCTGGTAGACATCTCACTGCGTCCCCTGAACACGCCCCCCTGGGCAATGTTGAGGCTTCCCACCTTGACGTCACCTATCAGCTGGCCGCTGGCTGCGATAGAGAGATTCTCCGCAATATCTGCGTTGCCATTGACCTGCCCGGAAATATTGAGGGTGCTGGCCTTGATATCGCCATTTACAGTACCTGCCTCGCCAATGACAACACATCCTTCAATAGAGATACCTCCATCGACAGTGCCATCTACACGCAGATTGCCGCCTCCTGCAATCTCTCCCTTAATAACTGTATTCTTCCCAATAATTGTTTCAATATCATTACTGATAGTTTCATCAACCTGTTTACGAATACTGCCAAACATATATCTTCTCCTCAACTATTACAAATATCCAACAGGATTTACCGGCTTGCCATTTACACGCACCTCATAGTGAAGATGAGGCCCCGTACTGTAGCCTGTGCTGCCCATATAAGCAATCACCTGTCCCCGCTTTACTGTCTGCCCCGGTGATACAACTACTGACTCCGCATGAGCATAGCGGGTCATATAGCCGTTGCCATGCTCAATATCCACCATGTTGCCATAACCGCCGCTGTTCCAGCCGGCATCAGTCACAACGCCATCAGCAGTTGCCACAATCGGCGTGCCGCAATCATTGGCAATATCAATGCCCGGATGATAGTCGGAGCCACCCCACCTAAGCCCATAAGGGGAGCTTACATCGCCACTGGCAGGCCATATAGAAGGTGTAGAGGCATTGACACTCTCCTGATAAGCAATCAGCTCCTGCTGCTGTTTCATGGCCTCACGAAACTGCTGAATGCTGGCCTTTCTGGCAGCCACCCGCTTTTCCAGGTCATCCAGTACAGCACTGACATTCTCAATCTGCAAATCCTGTCCCACGGGGCCACCCTGGCCATTGTGAGTTCCGTCACCACCGTTACCGCTTGGTTCTTCCCCACTGCCACCTTCAACCCCGGTAATCTGCCGAAGCTCCATCTCAACCTGGCTCAGCTCATTCAGCTCATTCTGCAGGCTGTTGGCCTTCTTGGATAGCTGCAAAAGCTGCTCCTGCTGGACGTTGTTCACCTGCTGCAGCCTTTCAATCTGCGCCGCTTCATTTCTCAGGGAATAGCTGCTGTAGGTGGAATAGCCAAAAGCCCCTGCCAACAGTACCGCACCTGCCGCCAGGGAAGCAATTCCGTACTTTATCCACCTCTCCGGCAGACGTATGCTGTGTACATTGGCACCCTTATGAGGGATTATTTTTATTGTGTATTCCTGCTGCTCAACCTTTTCTGCTTTGTTTTCTTGATTACTCAAGCAAAACTCCTCCAAACTTAAAAACTCAAATCGCACTCATAAAACACATCTTTGCTACGCCTTTAGCACATCGTTGACATAGCTTCTCTAAAAATTTTCCCATATATTATATCATATCCACTTTTTTCATGCAAAAAAAAGAATAGGGGATATTTCTCCCCTATTTCGTCAACAACATTTGTTTTTATCGAACAATAGAAAAGCAGTTGCCCGCAATCACAGTCGCAGACAACCGCCTCATCACTTCCGTCAAAACATACAACCAAAATATAAAACAATATAGAATTACTGCCTTATGGGCTTCATCACTTGCTCATGGCCTGGTGCAGCGCGTCTTCCTCTTCCTTGGTCATGGCATAAGTAGAAGTACCGTTCACAATAGGCTTGACGTAGCTTCTGGAATCCTCGCGGGCAAAAATGCTGGACATGACCACACCATTGTTATGGGAGTCAAGCATTGCCACCGCATAGCTGAGATCACTGCCCATATCCTCAAAGGCGCGGAAGCGCACCACAGCCACACGAGTGATTGCCTGGCTCAAAAGCTCCTTGATAGCCTTGTTTTCCTCCCACAGCTTGGCATTTTCATCAGCCACCGCCTTTGTACTGTCAATACAGCCAATCATCATGCGCTCAAGGTTTGCTCCATCCACGCCTGTCATCATCTTTTTGTAGCGCTTCTTCATGTAGTTGAGGTTATACAGCAGGTTGATAATCAGCAGGTACATAATAATTACCAGTATACCTAAAATGCCTACCAGATAACTCAGATTATTTACAATAAAGCTCATCACATCTGTATTTGCCATAAAACTATTTCTCCCCTTTTATATAGCCACTAGACGGAAAACCTGCCCGTAGTGGAAAACTGCCGTAGCTTCGCCAGCTTTTCCTCGTTGTTGCCGTCCTCACTGTGCCCCGTCTGCTGATGCTCCAATCTTTCCAGCAGCTTGATAACATAGTTCAGTTCATCCTGTGAAGCAAAATCTATCTCCAGACGTTTTTTACTGCCGCTCTGCTTGATACGCACCGTAGTGCCCAAAAGCATTTTCAGCTTATCCTGAGCCTCTTTATAAAAAATATCATCCGTTTCTGATACAGCCTTACCAGCGGCCTCCTTACCCGCATCCAGGTAATCAGGCTGCCGCTGCAGCTTTTTTACCAGCTCCTCCACCTTGCGCACAGAAAGCTCGCGTTCCAGAATGAACTCCGCCGCCTTTGCCTGCAGCTCCAAATCCTCCAGTGACAGCAGAGGCTTCGCCTGTCCCATGGAAATCCTGCCATTGACCAGCATATCCTGTACCTTTTCCGACAGCTTTAAAAGCCGCAGAAAATTGGCAATGTGGGAACGGCTTCTGCCCACCTTGCCGGACAGCATTTCCTGCGTAAGTCCGTAATCCGACAAAAGATGCTGATATGCCTGCGCCTCCTCCATAGGATTCAGATTCTCCCGCTGGATATTCTCTATCAGGGCAACCTCTGTCATCTGGGCATCGTTGTATTCGCGCACCAGGGCCGGAATTGTGCTGAGCCCTGCCAGCTGCGCCGCCCGAAAGCGCCTTTCCCCCGCTATAAGCTCATATCCCTTGGCTGTTTTGCGCACAAGAACAGGCTGAAGAACGCCGTACTGCTTAACGGATTCCCGCAGGGAATTCATAGCCTCCTCCTCAAACTCCGTTCTCGGCTGGTTTGGATTGGCGCTTATCAGCTTTAAATCCAACTCCATAACAGGCTTCTGAACAAAGCCGCCTTTATTATCCGTGCCTGCCGCTGCCATCGGCTCCGTCTTTTTTGCCTGGCTTATCAAGGATTTGTTAACACCGCTTCCCAGACCAAAGGCTCCCAGCCCTTTGCCAAGACCGCCTATCTTCTTACCCATTCTCCACAACCTCCTCTGCCAGGCTCATGTAAGCCTGCGCTCCCTTTGAGCTGGCGGCATACGCAAAAATCGGCTTGCCGAAAGACGGTGCCTCACTAAGACGCACATTCCTTGGAATTTTGGTGGCATAGACCATATCAGGAAAATGGGTCTTTACCTCCTCCACAACCTGCTCTGCAAGATTGGTGCGGGAATCATACATAGTCAGCACCAGCCCCTCAATCCGCAGGCTGTCATTAAGCTGATCCTGTACCAGCTGCACCGTAGAAAGCAACTGGGATAACCCCTCCAACGCATAGAACTCACACTGCAGCGGCAAAAGTACAGAATCTGCTGCCGTCAGGGCATTCAGGGTGACATGCCCCAAAGACGGCGGGCAATCCATCAATATATAGTCGTATTTATCCTTGATAGCTGCAACTGCTTTTTTCAGGCGATACTGCTTATCTTCCACGTTGACCAGCTCAACCTCGGCACCAGCCAAATCCATTACTGCCGGTACGATATCCAGACCGAACTCTGTACTGATAATGATGTCATTGATATCAGCATCGTTGACCAGTGCATCATAAATGCTCAGCTCCAGCTCATCCTTTGCAATACCAAGGCCACTGGTGGCGTTTCCCTGCGGGTCACAGTCCATCAAAAGCACCTTTTTGCCCAGCTCAGCCAATGCTGCACTGAGATTGATCGATGTAGTTGTCTTTCCCACACCGCCCTTTTGATTGGCCACAGCAATAATTTTCCCCAATCTATTCACCACTTTCTTCCACGTGAAAAGTTACATTAAAATAAGTGCTTTTATATTGTACCATCAATGGAGAAATTTTTCGATAAAAAATCGCGATAAATCTGCCAGCTAAAGCATTTTTTACAAAAAAATACCTGATTCATCCCCGCCTCATGGTATAATCTTCTTATGATTGTTTCACGTGCAACACCATCTACACAGTACACTGGATTATTTTCCTGACATGTTCCATGTTCCACGTGCAACATGCTGTCTAAAACAATTATTTTCCGGGAGGTCCTACAATGCCCATATACAATTCCCCTGTCTTTGCCATAGCCTCCGATGAAACAAAACGCTATGCGGGACTGCAGAAAGCGGATTTTAACCAGCAGCTCATTGACGAAGCCTGCCTGGAAGCGCAGCTCCTCATCCAACCGAAAGGTATCTGGCATATCTACGATTATGAGGCTGACCGGCAGCTTCTGCACGCATCTGACACCTCCTCTCTGGTCCTGCAGGGCGACAGTATCGGCAGACATCTTCGTGACTGCTGCAAGGTTATTGTTATGGCCGCCACAGTTGGCGAAGCCATCGAAGACCAGGTGACAAAATGCTTCGAGGAAGGAAGATACAGCTTTTCGGTGCTGCTGGATGCCGCTGCCACTACAGCTGTGGAACAGGTAGCAGATGCCATGGAAAAAACTATCCAGAATGAGGTAAAACGACAAGGCTTTGCCATGAAATGGCGATTCAGTCCGGGATACGGTGACTGGCCTATCCAGCAGCAGCCGGACATCCTAAGACTGGCACGAGGAGCCGATATCGGCATTTCCCTGACAGAGTCACTGATGCTGATGCCACGAAAATCCATTACGGCAGTTATTGGCCTGTATTACCCTGCTGTAAATCCTGACTGCAGGCTCCCTGGCACAGCTTCCGGTACTGACCGCCCGTTTGAAAAGAAACATAACTGCCGCCTCTGTGACAAACTGGATTGTCCCGCCAGAAGAGAATAGAAGAAAATTTATTTTACCTAGCAAAATAGTATGTAAATACTCTTGCAGAAAAGCCGTAAACATAGTACACTAACAGCACAGCTTTTTATCTTTAACAGATAAAAAATGAAGTGTAAAATAACAAACTAAAAAGACGAGGTATATAATTATGATAAAGATTTTTGATGGTGCTATGGGCACCATGTTCCAGCAGCTGGGGCTTTTACAGCCGGGAACCTGCCCTGAAATGCTCTGCCTGACAAATCCCGATGAGGTAACCGGAGTTCATCAGCGTTACGTGGATGCCGGTGCAAATATCATCGAAACCTTTACCTTTGGTGCTTCTGCCCTGAAGCTGGAGCATTACGGCCTGCAAGACAAGGTAGAAGAAATCAATACTGCCGCTGTAAGGGCGGCAAAGGCTGTTAAAACTGCTGACGGTCAGCCAATCAAGGTTGCCGGTGGCATGGGTCCGTCCGGGCGCTTTGTCAAGCCGCTGGGTGACCTGGACTTTGAGGAAGCGTATCGGAATTATTTCCAGCAGGCAGGTGCCCTGGAAGCAGCCGGAGCTGACTACATCCTCATTGAAACCTTTATCGATATTCAGGAAATGCGTGCCGCCCTGCTGGCCGCCAAGGATGCCACCAGCCTGCCTGTCATCTGCCAGCTTTCCTACAGCGAGGATGGGCGCACTGTAACAGGCACGGACCCTCAGACTGCTGCCATTACCCTGGATGCCATGGGGGCAGACATCATCGGCATTAACTGCTCCCTTGGCCCTGAGCAGCTTGTGCCTATCGTCAAGGCCATCTCTGAAAACACTGCCAAGCCTATCAGCGTTCAGCCAAATGCCGGTATGCCACAGCTCATAGACGGCAAGACTGTATTCCCTATGTCTCCGGCTGATTTCGGCACCTGGGCACCGAAGCTGGTTCAGGCAGGTGCTACCTATGTAGGCGGCTGCTGCGGCACTACCCCTGAGCATATTGCCGCCATCAAATCCGCCCTGCAGGGCGTGGAGCCACCAAAGTTCGCTCCTCTTCGCCGCCGTCTGATGCTGACCAGTCGCAGCAAGACCGTCACTGTAGACAAGGAGCTGCCGACAGTGCTGATTGGCGAGCGCATCAACCCTACCGGCAGAAAAAAGCTGGCTGCAGAAATCAAGGACGGTTCCTTTGCCTCCGTCAAGCGTGAGGCGCTGGATCAGGTAAAGGCAGGAGCCAGGCTGCTGGATGTAAATATGGGCGTGGGCGGCATTGACCAGGCGGCTGCCATGAAGCGTGCCGTAACGGAAATCGCCCAGCTGACCGATGCGCCTCTCGCCATCGACACCAGCGATGCCGCCGCCCTGGAGGCAGGCCTTCGGGCATATCCGGGCCGTGCCCTGATTAACTCCGTCAGTGCCGAGGTGGAACGCCTGGAGAAGTTTATTCCCCTGGCCAAAAAATACGGTGCCGCCATTCTCTGCCTGCCTTTGACTGATGAAGGTATTCCAAAAACTGCGCCTGAGAGGCTAGCGGTCATGGATAAAATCATTTCCACTGCCAAGGCAGCAGGCCTCAAGGACGGTGATTTTCTGCTGGACGGCCTGGTTATGACCGTGGCCGCTGATGCAGATGCCTGCAACCATACCCTTGAAACCCTGCGGCTCTACCGTGAGAAATACGGCTATCCTGCCACTATGGGACTGAGCAATATTTCCTTCGGCCTGCCAAACCGGCCGCTGATAAACAGCACCTTCTTTACCATGTGCCTGGCCGCAGGTCTTGATGCCCCGATTATGAACCCTTATGACGAATCCATGCAGAACGCCCTCATGGCAAGCATGGCACTTCTGGGCAAGGATCCTAACGGGCGGGATTTCAGCCGCAACGAGAAAAACCTGGCCGTGCCGAAGAAGGCCGCCGTGGCAAAGCATGTAGAGCTGACGCCGCTGGAAGCGTTGAAGGCCGCTGTAATTGAGGGTGAGGCTGACGAGATCGGCACCCTGGTGGAAAATGCCGTCAATGCCGGACTGGAGCCAAACGAGATTACCGAAAAGGCCCTGACAGCCGCTATGAATGAAATCGGTGTGGATTTTGGTGCAGGCAGGGTATTCCTGCCCCAGGTACTGCTTTCTGCGGAGGCTATGCGCAGTGCCTTTATCAAGCTGAAGGAGAAATTCCCGGCCGCCAGCGAAAGCACCAAGGGCACGGTGGTACTTGCCACAGTCAAGGGTGACGTCCACGACCTTGGAAAAAATATTGTGGGTGCCCTGCTGGAAAACAGCGGCTTCAACCTGATTGACCTGGGCAAGGATGTACCGGCAGAGGACATTGTGGCCGCTGCCCGCGACAACAAGGCAGCCATCGTGGGACTGTGCGCCCTGATGACTACCACCATGACCGAGATTGACGAGGTTATACGCCAGCTCAAGGAACAGAATATCACTGCCAAGGTTATGGTAGGCGGAGCCGCCCTCACCCCTGAATATGCTGAAGAAGCCGGAGCTGATTATTATGCCTCCGATGGTGTGGTGGCCCTGAACATTGCCAACGAGATTATCGAGAGCAAGTGATATTTATATTGCGTCGCTATAGAGGTTGGCAGTAATGTTTCACGTGCAACATGATTTTCCCTATTGTCACCCTTGTTTTATGGTTATATAATACCTATAACATATTATGTAAGGAGGGAATTTTATGTTCAAGCTTTTCAAGTCGTCCCTTTGTGCTTTCTGCCTGCTGCTCATGTTTGCGGCTACGGCTTTTGCCGCACCGGTGCAGGTTGAACCATCTGTGCAACAGCAGTACCCTGACATTAAGGTGCCTGTTGTTACAGTACCAGGAAATCCGGATGCTGCTGCCGCCATTAATATCGAAATCGAGAAGAATATTGCAGCGTTTATCAACCAGGCTGACGAATGCTACAAGGATAATGAAGACTGGAACAAGGTCTACATTGGCAGCAGCTATACTGTCACCTGCAACGAAGAGGCGACACTCAGCATTGTTCTGACCAAGTACATTAACGTTGAGCATGCCGCCCATCCTATGCGTTATATCAACGGGCTGAATTTCAATCCCCAGACAGGCGAAAAAATTGTCGCAGTCGACCTGAAGGAGTTCTCGGCAGAAAAATATGGCAAAGATATTTATACGCCGGAGCTGCTTACTAACAAGCTGGCAAAAAAGGCGGCAGAAAATGATGCGCCTATCATCTTTGATGGCACCCTGCCCCTTGCCTCCGTCCCTGAGCAGTTCTACTTCGATGCTGACAGGCATGTGCATTTCCTGTTCCAGCTTTACGAAATAGCTCCTTATGTATGTGGTATTATTGATGTTGACATGGATACGGAAAGTAATGATTATCTGATGTACAGATAAGATAACAGTTACGCAAAAGAAAAACAGGTATTGCCTGGCAAGTTTTACATCTTACCAAGCGACACCTGTTTTATTTTGCAAATTTCTTTTACAACGTTATTCCCGTCAGGATCTCAATGTCGTGCTTGTTCCAAAATTCATTTTCCCAATAAAAAATCTCGTCTTTGCGCCGCTTAAATATCCTGAATGGCTCAAGTGTATTATCATAAATGTGCATGACATCACATATCTGTACCAGATCAGGCACCAATTTTAATGCTTTGCCATAGCGATTGCGGATTTTATCCACAGGAACACCATGCCCTCCTGCCGCCTGCCTGGAACGCACTCTTACTACATTAATATTAACATCTGCCGTCAAAACATAAATACAACGAATAAAAAAGCCAAGCTTTTTTGCTTTTTGCAAGAGCAGTAAATTCCGCTCCGTAGACATAACTGTTTCAAAGCTAAAGCCAGTCCGCTCCGCCACTAATTTTTCTCGCATAGCGGTTGCCCTCTGAGCAGCTTCCATATCCGTACAATAACTAACCCTTTTTATATCGTCAGCATTAATGTAAGGCTCAATTATTCTTGCCAGCCTGGTAATCACTGATTTTCCACTGCCGTTTGGCCCTGCAAAAACAATAATCTCAGGCTTTCGGACTTCCGTTTCATAATTCTTCTGCATACTCTATTCTCCCATCCGGGTACTGCAAATAAGCTTTATGCATAGTCACATCATATCTGGCTATCGGACTGCCCTTGATACGTTTAATCTCATTATCTATACGGATAGACTCCTTAAATCTTCTGGTAAGCTCATCATCACTAATCCCGCACATAAAATCCAACTCATTCATGCCCCGTCCTCCTTATCCTCAGAAATCTATTCTAACCAAAAAACTCTGTTTTCTCGCCTGTCAGCTGCTTTTGGCAATTCACCATCCATATAGCCAACGGCACAATGGGCAATGCCTTCCCATTCTCCCTCAATGCCCATCTCCTTCAGCAGGCTCTGATATTCCGGCATCTCAAATTCTTCCTTTGCCCGGTGAATCCAGATGCTGCCAAGCCCCATGGAATGAGCTGCCAGCATCATATTCCCCATGACAAGGCTGCCATCGTAGATGCCGGTCAGGCACTCCTTGTCAGCCAGGACAATTAAAATAACCGGAGCCCCATAAAATGGGTCAAAGCTTTCATCCCAGCCGCCTATCTCCCTATTGATTTTAGAAAATTTATCGCGCAGTTCCTTATTTGTGACAGCAATTATAATTGTTGCCTGCTTCCCACGGCCATTGGCGGCATACAATCCAGCCTCAATAATTTGGCTTATATCTTCCTTCGAGGGCATATCCGGCTTAAACTTGCGAATACTGCGCCTGTCCTTCATGGACTGAATTACTTCATTCATCCTTTATACTTCCTCCTTATGATAAATCTAATACTGGATTTTTTTATATTATACTACTAGCTAATGCATTTTCCAACAAAGTAAATTTCAGTTTTTCGTAGTGCTTGAATGTTACTTCGTGCATATACGGAGAAAATAGTTTGTTAGTTCGTGGATTCTGTTCAGACATTAAAAAGGGGTGAGCAGGGGCAATACCTATAGAAAACACGCTCGCGCTCCTCATTGCGCCTAGCGGATGCTAAGCTCTCGCTTCGCCTAATGGCTCGCGAATCGCTAAGCACCGAGGCACAACAAAGGTTTTCTATAGGTACAGCCCCAACTCGCCCCTCTCTTGGTCTGAACAGATACAACAGAATAATAAAATGCCATTCATAGTATGTAACCATAGTAATACATACAATTCTACGAGCAAGCCTAAAAGGGGGCGGGGAAGCTGACGCAATTTGCTACTGCCAACAGTTGCATAAACGTACAGTGCAAACAACTCTGTTCATAATAGCAGATTGCCTTGCA
>CAMFES010000022.1 GCA_945949525.1 uncultured Veillonellaceae bacterium | reverse complement strand
CAAACATAGATTTCACAAGGCTTTACGGGTGCTCAGCACCTGCGAAGTTTGAGAAAGTAAAATTTTAAAGAGCAGTGAGTGGGAGATAAGCTGTTGCAGGACTGTCAGTGTTGGCAGATAATGTGATGGGTGGAGAAGGCTGTGCCAATGCAAGGGCATTAAGACGCGCCTCGGTGCTTAGCAATACGCGAGCCAAAGGCGAAGCGTGAGCTTAGCATCCGCTAGGCGTGGATAATAGCGCGAGCGTGCCCGCATTGGCATTGCCTTTTCACCCATTGGAATATAGAAAATCGTCAAGTTGCTAGATTGATGATGAGCAGGCATTGCCTTTCCACCCATTGAATCTAGCTAATGAATCTAGATAATCGCAAGTTGGCCAGACAGGATAGTAATATAGCTGGTCAGATAGACGACCATACAAATTGCTAGGGAGTGAGTACATGCTGGAGATTATTTCGGGGCGGGCTGGCAGTGGCAAGACTGCCGGCTGCTTGGAACGAATAAAAAAAGAACTGGTGGAGCGGCCGGATGGCAGGGCGATTATCCTGCTGCTGCCGGAACACATGACGTACAAGGTGGAGCGCCAGCTGGCGTCTATGCTGTCAGCAGAGGGCAGGGGGTTCAGCCGTTGCTATGTTTATGGTTTTCGGCGCTTTGCCTATCAGGTTTTACAGGAAACGGGCGGCGGCCTGGAGCCGGGGCTTACGGAGCTGGGACGCCAGCTTTTGTTGCGCCGTATTCTGGATCGGAGGCTGAAGGACAAAAGCCTGTGTTCCTTTGCCAGGGCGGCAAGACAGCGGGGCTTTGCCGGTGAGCTGGGGGATATCATCAACGAGCTGAAAAGCTATTGCATTTCCCCGGAGCTTTTGCAGGAAATCAGCAGCCAGGTAGAAAAAAAGGACACGCGCCTTTCCGGCAAGCTGAAGGACATGGCGCTTCTGTATCGTGATTTTAATGAAGCCATGGCAGGCTGCTACAATGATGGCAAGGACATCCTCTGCAAGCTTCTGGAAAAGCTGCCCCGCTCGCAGCTTGTGCAGGGGGCCGAGCTTTGGCTGGATGGCTTTTTGTTTTTTAATCCGCTGGAAAAGCAGCTTCTGCAGGAATTGTTCGCCCTGTGCGGCGAGGTGCATGTCAACCTGACGCTGGACAACGGCGGACTGGCTGCCGGTCAGCCATGGCAGGCAGTGCCAAGGGAAAATCTCTTCTACCGCAGTCACAGCACGCGCAATTATCTTCTTGAGCTGGCAAGTTCCATGGGATTGGCGGTGAAGGAGAGTTTTCTGGCAGGCGGTGCCAGATTCAAGGCTCCGGTGCTGAGGGCGGTGGAGGAGCAGTGGCTTTCTCATCGGGTTGTACCCTTGCACGGCGTGACCGGGGAAGGGCAGCTGAGGATTACAGAGGCTGCCACCATCAGGCTGGAGCTGGAGGCTATGGCAGATGATATTCTGCATCAGGTGCGGGACAATGGCTACAAATGGCGTGACATAGGTATACTGATAAGGGACGAGGAAGCCTACGGCAGCATGGCGTCCATGGTGCTGCAGGAATACAGCATTCCGTTTTTTTCTGCCGCCAAAAGAAAATGCACCCATCACCCGCTGGCAGAGCTTTTGCGTTCCGTGCTGGCCATCTGTACCGGGCGTGATGGCTGGAGCTATGAAAATGTCTTTGGCTGCCTGAAAACAGGCTTTTTCAAGGAGAAATGCGGCCTTTTGCCGGATGCTCTCGATGAGCTGGAGAACTATGTGCTGGAGTTCGGACTGCGGGGCAAAAGGGTCTGGTCCCAGGCAGAGGACTGGCAGTTTGTCAGCCGCTACGGCATTGATGAGGAAGAGGAGGCACCTGATGAAAAGCAGCTTCTGCGGGCAAGACTGGCAGATAGCCGCCGCCGTCAGGCGGCAGAGCCGGTTCTGAAGCTGCAGGAGGCTTTGCATAGCAGTAAGAACGCCATGGAAATGGCCGAGGCTGTGTATGATTTTCTGATGAATATAGAGGTGCCTCAGCAGCTGGAAAAGTGGGCGCTGGAGGATGAGGGCGCAGGACGGCTGGCAGATGCCAGGGAACATCAGCAGATATGGGGCAGTATCATGGAGCTTCTGGATCAGCTGGCGGAGCTGGGAGCAGGCACCGATGATGCTTCTTTGTCGGAGTTTGCCGCTGTGGTGGGAGAAGGACTGGACAGCTTGTCCGTCAGCCTGATTCCGCCGGGGCTGGACTATGTAAGCATGGCCTCCTTTGACCAGAACAGCCTTGATAACCTGCGGGCAATATATGTGCTGGGAGCCAATGCAGGCAGCATGCCGCGCCATTCCAGTGAAAACGTTATATTGTCAGATGCGGACAGGATATATATCAATCAGGTGGAGGCTGATGTGCAGGGGGGAAGCGGTCAGACAGGCAGGCGCCTTTCCATCATCGGTCAGGAAAATAGCTACAATGAGGGTTTCCTGCTGTACAAGGGCTTTACTCAGGCGCGGGAGTACCTGTGGGTTTCATACGCACTTTCGGATGATGCAGGGGCAGGCCGGGAACCGGCCAGGCTGGTGAAATGGCTGAGAATGCTGGTGCCTGATGCGGAGCTTTGTCAGGTGCTGCAGGGGGAGGGCTTTGCGGCTGAGGGGCGGCAGGCGCTTTCCGGACTGGGGCTTGCGCTCCGGCACTGCAAGGATTATGGCGGCATGGAGGAAAAATGGCAGGCTGTTTACAACTGGCTTTTGCGGGAGGCAGGCAGCAGAAAAAAGACGCGTAGGCCGGAGCTGGCCAGGGGTTTGGACTATCTGCAGAGGGCGCTGTCCAGCCGGTTTGGCGCTGACAGGCTGCCGGAGGAGCTGGCCGTAAAGCTGTTTGCCCCGAAGGGATACCTGCGGGGGAGCGTTACCCGCCTGGAAAGATACAACAGGTGCCCCTTCCAGTATTTTGCCCAGTATGGCCTGAAGCTGCAGGAAAGAAAAATCCGCCGCTTCAGCAGCCCGGAGCTTGGGACACTGCTGCATGGCGTCCTGCGTGAGTTTGGTGAGCAGCTGAAGAAGGAGGACAGGCGGTGGAGCGATGTGGATGAGCCGGAACAGCGCCGGATGTGCCACGAAATCCTTCACCGGCTGGCACCGCGCCTGCAGAACAATATTATCTTTCAGCAGAAGCAGCTGGAAATTCAGCTGCGGCGCATCGAGAATACGGCAAATTTTGCCTTGAAGCGCCTGTGTGCCTTTGATGCGGTCAGCAAGCTGCATCCCTGCTATTTTGAGCAGGGCTTTGGCATTTTCTCCGGCGATGGCAATGAAAGGGCCTTGGAGCTGGTGTACAGGCTTTCCAACCACAATATGCTGTCCCTGAACGGACAGATAGACCGCATAGATATGACGGAGGATGGCCGCTATTTTATGATAATGGACTACAAAACCGGCAGTGCTTCAATCAATATCATGGACGTGTATTACGGGGTAAAGCTCCAGCTCCTGACCTATCTTCTGGTGGCCGGGCAGCTGTTAGCAGGCAGCAGGGGTGAAAAATCGGTGCCGATTGGCATGCTGTATTGCTTTTTGAAAAGGCCGATGGCCAGTCTGTCCAGTCATCGGGAAAGCCGTCAGGAGTTTATTGCCGAGCTGGAAAAGCAGCTGAAGATGCCGGGGTGGATTGTGGCTGATGCGAAGCTGGTTCAGCTGGTGGACAGCAGTCTTTCTACCGGTGGCTCAAGTCATTTTGTCCACGCCAGGCTTACTAATAACGGAGAGCTGTACAAGAGGGATGTGGTGCATCTCAGGTCAGAGCGGGAGCTGGAGCTTTTGCTGGCTTATGTGGAGAAGCTGCTGCAGGAAACCGGGGAGAATATTCTGGCGGGAAAAATTGCGCCGGAGCCTTATCAGGACAAGGCCGGCTATGGCAGCTGCGCCTACTGTCAGTACCATCCGCTGTGCGGCTTTGATGCCCAGCTGGAGGGCTTTGGCTACAAGCGCGTATTGCAGCAGAAGGACGTGGAGTTTATGCAGGATATAGAGGCCGGGCTGACGGCTGAACAGGTAAAGAATGTTGATGCGCGGCTGGCCGGGCGGCACGAGGCGGCGTCTGCAGATGTAGAAGGCAAGGAGGTTGAGGACTGATGGCGTGGACAAGGGAACAGCAGCAGGCAATTGAGCTGGATGGCAGGAATATTCTGGTGTCTGCCGCCGCAGGCTCCGGCAAGACAGCTGTGCTGGTAGAGCGTGTAGTCAGCCATCTGCTGCGCCAGGAGGGAGATGCCGATGCCTGGAATGTGGACGAGCTTTTGGTGGTAACCTTTACCAGAGCGGCAGCGGCAGAGATGAGTGAGCGCATCGGCAAGCGGCTGCAGCAGGCAATAGCGGAGGAAATGGAGAAAAAGACGCCGGACAGGCGGCTGGTCAGCAGGCTGGAAAGGCAGGTTATCCTTCTGTCCGGCGCTTCGATTTCCACCATTGATTCCTTCTGCCAGAGCATCATCAAGAATAATTTTTCAGCTCTTGAGCTGGACCCGAAATTCCGGGTGGCTGACGAAAATGAGCTGCTGCTTTTGCAGCAGGATGTGCTGGAGGAGCTTTTTGAGCAGCGCTATGAAGCTATGGATGAGGTGTTGCTCCGTTTTGGTGAACAGTATGGTGACGACAGAGGTGACGGCAGGCTGTATGATATTGTGCTGAAGCTGTACAATACAGCCAGGAATCAGCCTTTTCCGCGGGAGTGGCTTCTGGGACTGGCGGAGGATTTTGCCGTGCCGGAGGGCAGGTCAGGTCATTTGAGTGATTACGTCAAATGGTGGCAGGTTCTTGTAGGTGAGCTGCGCACCGGCATGGACAGGGTCAGTGATGCCCTGACAGCCTTTCGCCTTCTGGCGGGCGAGGTGGAGGACAAAAAGGCGCGGGAAAAATACGACGCATGCCTTGAGAGGGCAGAGGGGATTGCTGCCAAAATCCAGGCTTCACTGGATGGCGAGTGGGAGGATATCTATCAGGCCTTCCGGGTGCTGGAATACAAGGAAACCGGATTTCTAAGCATGCCTTCCGGCAAGCTGAATATTGACCCTGATTTGCGCGAGGAGCTGAAGGAGGCCAATAATGTCCTGAAAAATGCGGTATTTGCCATGAAGGAATACGTGCTGGATGATGAGGAAACCATGCTTCAGGATCTGCAGGGGCTGTCTGCCGATGCCGCAGGACTGGCCGAGCTGACGATACAGTTTGCAGATGCCTATGCCGCCGCCAAGCATGAGAGAAATATCATCGACTATGGCGATATGGAGCATTTTGCCCTGCAGCTTCTGCTGGCGCCGGAGGCAGGCCCCGGAAATATTGTGCCGTCGGAAACGGCTCTGGCCCTGCGCAGGCGGTACAAGGAAATCATGGTGGATGAATATCAGGATACCAACGAGGTGCAGGATACCATCGTGAAGCTGATTGCCGGGGAGGACATGGGCAACCTGTTTACCGTGGGGGACGTGAAGCAGAGCATCTATGGCTTCCGTGCCTCGGAGCCTGAGCTTTTTCTGCAGAAATACAGGGCGTATAGTGAGAGTGCTTCCCAGGAGGGAGCTGGAAAGGGTCAGCTTATCACCCTGGGACGCAATTTCCGCAGCCGCCGGGAGATACTTTCAGCGGTCAATTTTGTCTTTGCCCAGCTTATGCGCAGGGAGCCGATGGAGATTGACTATGATGACAGTGCCATGCTGAATCCCGGCGAGCCTTACGGCTATCAGCTGCCGGAGCAGGGCGAGATAATGCCGGTGGACAGGGCCGTGGAGCTGGATATCGTCGTTTCCTCCGGTCTGCCGGAGGACAGGGCAGATGCTGGTTCATCCGGTGCAGAGCCTGATGATGAGGGCGGAGTGCAGGAGGAGCTGAAGAGCTTTCAGCTGGAGGCACAGCATATCGCGGACAGGCTGAAGGAGCTGAAAGGCGGCGGCTATATGGTTTTTGACAAGTCGCTGGGTGGCAGGAACAACGGCTACAGGCCTATGCAGTGGCGTGACGTGGTGATTCTGCTGCGCGCTGTCAAGGGCAAGGCAGAGGTGCTGCAGGAGATTTTTCAGGCCAATAATATTCCTGTTTTTGCCAGTGCTGACGGTGGATATTTTCAGGCAACGGAGATTCAGGTGATGCTGTCCCTGCTGTCCGTTATTGACAATGTCCAGCAGGATATTCCGCTGGCGGCGGTGCTTTATTCGCCTGTGGTGGGACTTAGCTCAGGTCAGCTGGCCAAACTGAGGCTTTCCTGTGCAGATGGCAATCTGTATCAGGCGGTGCTGCACGCCAACAGCGCAGAATCGGAGCTGTCTGCCCAGATTAAAAACAAGCTGGCGGGCTTTCTGTCCATGCTCAGCAGCTGGCGTCAGATGGCACGGCGCACCGGTGTGGCGGAGCTTCTCTGGCAGGTGTATCGTGATACCGGCTACTATGACTATGTGGGCTGTATGCCCGGCGGCATGCTTCGGCAGGCCAATCTCCGCATGCTGATTGCCCGTGCGGAGGAATTTGAGGGGACGAACTATCGTGGCCTGTTCAGATTCCTGGGCTTCATCGAGAAAATGAAAAACATGGATACGGATTTGTCCGCGGCGAGAACCCTGGGGGAAAATGAGGATGTGGTCAGGGTAATGACCATTCACAAGTCCAAGGGCCTGGAGTTTCCTGTGGTGGTGCTGGCCGACATGAGCAAGCCCTTCAACCGCATGGATATTGCTGACAGAGTGCTGCTGCACAAGGAGCTGGGGCTGGGTCTGGATAATATCGATGTGGAAAAAAATGTCAAGTATCCTTCCTTTGCCCGCCTGGCTGTCAAGGCAAAGCTGCGGCAGGAGAGCAAGGCAGAGGAGCTGCGCGTGCTGTACGTGGCCATGACCCGTGCCAGGGAAAAGCTGATTATGGTGGGCAGAGCCGGGGATGCGGTAAAGGCTGCCAAAAAGTGGTGCAGATATCGTGAGTATCAGGAGAGCTGCTGCCTGCCGGGCTATGCCCTGTCAGAAGCCGGTTCCTATCTGGATTGGCTGGCGGAAGCGGCAGCGCGTCATCCGGCCGGAGCGGCCTTTGCTGATGTGCAGGGGCTGACGGAGGAGCAGTATGTGCAGGCGCTGGGCTACATGCACAAGGCTATGGGCAGTGAGTCTGTCATGGAGATAAATCTTGTCGATGCTGCTGGCATACATTTGCCGCAGGCTGCAGCAGGTGAAGCTGGTGACATATTGCAGCGGGTGATAGCGGGTGAGCCATTGCAGGTTGCAGGGGAAGCTGCCGAGCAGATAGCGCACAATCTGGACTGGCGGTATGATTTTCTTGGGACAGAGGAGGTTCCGGCCAAATTGTCCGTGTCGGAGCTGAAGCGGCGTTTTTCCCGTCAGCTGGAGCAGGCAGACCCTCTGGATGGAGGGGTGGCCGCCTCCGTTGTCAGGGAGCAGCGTGAGTATGTTTTTGCCAGACCGGCTTTTTTGCAGCGCAAGGCTGAAAAGGAGCGGCGCAGAACAAGCGGGGTGCAATACGGTACCCTGATGCATGGCGTCATGCAGCATCTGGACTTGTCCGGGGAGCTGACGGAGCAAGGCATAAAGGCGCAGCTGTCCCGCATGGAAGAGCAGGAAATTATCACCGGGGAGCAGGCCGGTATGGTCAGGGCGGAGCAGCTGGCAGGCTTTTTTGCCTCTGATTTGGGGCGGCGTCTGCTGCAGGCCAAAAAAATCTGGCGCGAGCTTCCTTTTTGCCGTATGCTGAAGGCGGACAGGTATTATGAGGCTGTACGGGACGGCGAGGCGGAGATTTTCAACCAGGGCGTGATTGATGTGCTGTTTCAGGAGGCTGACGGCAGGCTGGTTCTGCTGGATTATAAGACAGACAGGGAAACGGCGGCGGATGTGGTCAGGGAAAAGTACGCCCTGCAGCTGGAGCTTTATGCGGAGGCAGTGCAGTCTATTTATGGAATGACGGTTGCGGAAAAATATTTGTATATGTTGAGGGATGGCGGTGTAATTCAGGTTTGATTTGTGATATAATATACAAATTAGTGTTATAATTTGTATATGTATGAGTGATAAAAGGAGAGTTGTAAATGTCTGACAAGGAGAGGGTGTTGGATAAGGAGCATGAGTGGGATTTTATTGTGGCCGGCTGGCCGCAGGAGGTACAGGATGCTGATGCCGCGCTGCTGAATCTGGAACATTCTCTGGAGGATATGCTGGAGGTGGCCATTCAGCAGACTGTCAGCCGCTGCAAGCGTTATGCCCAGGACAACGGCTATCCCTTTACGACCTTTCAGCTGAATAAAAGCCTGATTTTCTTCAACCGTGCCGTGGAGGAGCTGTCCATTCAGGATGTGCCGCCGGAGGAGCGCACCGAGTTCAGGGACGGGCTGACGGAACGTTTTATGGCCTTTTTGGATGAGGTGTTCAAAACGATGCGCACCGATGAGCAGTTGGCAAAGCTGAAGTCGGGAATTGACAATGACCGTTTTCCGGGGGATGTTATCGGCATGGCGCTGATAAACCAGTCCCTGCGGCTTTTGGCAAAGGTCTTGGGGCCGGCGGTGAAGATGAAGCGGCATGACTATATGGCCAGAAACCGCGGTGTGCTGATGGAGCTTTTGAACAAGCATGCCAGCCAGCTGAATCTGGGCAAGGAAATCTGCTGATGCCTGCAGGTGCTGTGGATGGCTGTGATGGCTTCGCTTGATGTATGCAGTTGTATTTTGTTGTGTAATTTTAATGAGGTGTTTTGATGGCAGGTTTGCGTTTTTTGACTGCCGGTGAATCCCATGGACAGTGCCTGACGGCCATTGTAGAGGGGATTCCGGCAGGACTGAGGGTGGATATAGATGCAATAAACCATGACTTGGCCCGCCGCCAGCAGGGGTATGGCCGAGGCGGCCGCATGAAGATTGAGACTGACAAGGCCGATATTCTGAGCGGTATCCGCTTCGGAGAAACCATGGGGGACCCGGTGACCATCCGCGTATCTAACCGCGACTGGCAGAACTGGACAGACCGCATGAGCGTGTTCGGGCCGAAGTACGGTGACAGGGTGACGGCTGTGCGTCCGGGGCATGCTGACCTGACCGGCGTGCTGAAGTACGACCGTGATGATGCCAGGGATATTCTGGAGAGGGCCAGCGCCAGGGAAACTGCTACCCGTGTGGCCGTTGGCGGCTTGTGCAAGGAGTTTTTGCGCTCCTGCGGCATCCAGGTAGTAAGCCACGTGGTAAAAATCGGCGGCGTTGCCGTGGATGAGAGCAGGATTAATCGTCAGGAGATTGGCCGGGGGAACTCGGAGCTGAACTGCTATGATGCGGAGGCCGAGGAAGCCATGAAGGAAAGGATTCGCCAGGCCATGCAGGAAGGAGATACACTGGGCGGTGTGTTTGAGGTCATTGTCCGGGGCGTTCCTCTGGGACTTGGCAGCCATATTCAGTGGGACAAGCGTCTGGATGGCAGGCTGGCACAGGCCATGATGGCGATTCAGGCCATCAAGGGCGTGGAGATTGGAGCGGGCTTTCAGTGCGGCGAGCTGCCGGGCAGCCTGATTCATGATGAGATGTTCCTGGACGATGAGCAGAGCGTGTACAGAAAGACCAACCGGGCAGGCGGCCTTGAGGGCGGCATGAGCAACGGCGAGGAAATCGTGGTACGTGCCTGCATGAAGCCGATTCCTACCCTGATGAAGCCTCTGCACTCCGTGGATATAGGCTCCAATCAGGAGGTGCTGGCCTGCAAGGAGCGTAGCGACGTGTGTGCCGTGTCTGCCGCATCCGTGGTAGGAGAGGCCATGACCGCTATAGTAATTGCCGAGGCCATGCTGGACAAGTTCGGCGGCGATGCCCTGTGCGACGTGCAGGCGGCTCTGGAAGCGTACAGGAACAGGGTGCAGGCATGAAAAACGTGGTACTGATTGGCTTTATGGGCACGGGCAAGTCAAGCTGCGGCAAGACCACTGCCCAGCAGCTGGGCTATCGCTTTGTGGATTTGGACAAGGAGATAGAGGACAAGCATGGCATGACCATTCCCGATATGTTCCAGCAGTATGGTGAGCAGTATTTTCGCCAGCGGGAAAAGGAAATGGTGCGTTACTGGGCAGCCCAGAGGAATGTGGTGATTTCCACCGGCGGCGGCACTGTCAAGGACGCGGAAAATGTGGCTGTGCTGAAGTCTACCGGCAAGATTGTCTGCCTGACTGCCGATGTTGATACGCTGCTGGAGCGTACCGGCAGGCAGGGCAAGCGTCCTGTGCTGGATGCCAGGGCGGCTCAGCTGGGAGGTGACCGCAGAAGGGCTATTCAGTCGCTTCTTGCCGAGCGGCAGTCCATGTACGACCAGGCAGATTATACGGTGGACACGGGAGAGCTAAGCCCCCTGCAGGTGGCCATCAAGATAGCGGAGTACATTAAAAAATTTTAGGAGATATACTGCATATAATATCGGATAGCACAGGCTTTCAGCACAAATGGCCATGCAATACCGGCTTTTAAGAAAATGGCTTTCTGCCGTTCCACTTGAAAGCCGGTATTTTTTGTCTGCCGTTTTGCATGTATCCTGTGAAAGCTATGGACAGAAAAAGAATAAAACAGATAAAAAATGCCAGAAATAATAAAATATAGGACAAAAGACGTTGCAAAAAGCCTGATGCTTTTGGTATACTAAGTAAATAGATAAATAAAAAATATATAAGCAAAGGATATACAATGGGGGATGGTGAATATGCCGCAGGGCAGGATATTTACGATTGAGGAAAAGTGTACGGGCTGCAACAAGTGCATTGCAGTATGTCCGGTGGATTGTGCCAATCAGGCCTATCATGCAGAGGATGGAAGCCGCAAGGTGCGCCTTGATGATGAATACTGCATCCATTGTGGTGCCTGCATGGAGGTATGCGACCATGGCGCAAGGGATTATGTGGATGACACGGAGCGTTTTTTTGCGGATTTGCGTCAGGGAGCGGCGATTACGGTTGTGGCGGCGCCTGCGGTGCTTACCAATCTTCCGGAGCCAAGGAGGATGTTTGGCTGGCTGAAGTCCTGCGGTGTAAAGCATATCTATGATGTGTCCCTGGGAGCAGATATCACCACCTGGGGATATCTGCGTGCCATCAAGGAGCAGAAGCTGAAGTCGGTGATTGCTCAGCCCTGCCCGTCAATCGTGAATTATTGTGAGCGTTATCTGCCGGAGCTGCTGCCGTCACTTTCGCCGGTGCATAGTCCCTTGATGTGCCTGGCGGTTTACTTGCGCAAATATCTGAAGCTGACGGACAGGCTTGCCTTTTTGTCGCCCTGCGTGGCAAAGGCAGATGAGATTGAGGACAGAAACAACGAGGGACTGGTGCATTACAATGTGACGTTGGCAAAGCTGCGGGAATATATTCAGCGTGAGGGAGTCAATCTGTCGCAGTATGGGGAATGTGATTTTGAGGGGATTCCCTCGGGACTGGGACATACCTTCAGCCGTCCGGGCGGTTTGAAGGAAAATATACGCATTACGGAGCCTGATCTCTGGATCAGGCAGATTGAGTCAACGCAGCTGGCCTATCCTTATTTGCGGGAATACCTGAAGCGCAGCAAGGCTGGCAAGGCCGTTCCGGGGGTAGTGGATGTGCTGAACTGTGAGTTTGGCTGCAATGTAGGCACTGGCACCTGCCGCGACTGCGCCCTGGACGATATTGACGAGATGACAAACAAGCGCAAGCAGGCCAAGGCTGCTCAGCAGATTCACACCACCGGCAAGGGGGTACAGTATGACCCTTATGTGCGGTTTGACAAGGAACTGAGGCTGTCGGATTTTTTCCGCAAGTACGACAACAAGGATGTGCATGGACTTTTTGAGAAGGGCGAGGATCTGGAGGATGCTTATGCAAAGCTGGAAAAGCACACAAGGGAATCGCGGGAAATCAACTGCCATGCCTGTGGCTACGGCAGCTGTGAGCGCTTTGCCAGCGCACTGAAGCGGGGCTTCAATGTGCCGGATAACTGCGTCGACTATGAGAGGCATTGCCTGATAAATGAGCAGTCCCGCATCAAGGAGCAGAATGAAGTCATCAATAGGAATATGCAGGAGCGGGAGGAGAAAAACAGGGTGCTGCAGAAGCAGGTGGAGGAAATTATGTCCGCCATGCAGGAGGTATCCCAGTCCAGCATGGTTAATTCTGAGCATATAGACAGGATTTCCAATCAGATACACGATTTGCTCTCAGTGGCAGGACGTCTGCGTTCCGGTACTGATGTGGTGGGGGACAAGATGGAGGAGTTTTCCAACGTGATGCAGGAGATTGTGTGGATTGCCAGCCAGACCAATCTTCTGGCTCTGAATGCGGCTATTGAGGCTGCTCACGCAGGTGAGGCAGGGCGCGGCTTTGCCGTGGTGGCTGCCGAGGTACGCAAGCTGGCAGGGGAGTCGGAAACCGTTGCCCACAACTCCCAGAATAGCCAGCGTCAGACGTCACAGGAAATCAAGGCCATGAAGAAGCTGTCCAACGATGTGGAGAAAAAAGCGCAGGACATCAACAGCTTCATCGCTGAGATTTCTGCCAACGTAGAGGCTGTGACAGCCCGCAGTGAGGAAATAACCTCCATTGCAACCTCCATGGTTGCTGAGACAAGATAATATATTTTACCCTTTGCATGCAGTCTGGCAGAATTGTTCAAGATGGATTTTAATTTGTTTTTATGCTATAATCAATACGAAAGTGTATTTATTGCAATTATTCTTATTGACAAAAATCTTGAAATCTGCTATTCTTTACACATAAGATAAACAATAATAATTATCCGTTAGGAAATATTGTTGTAAATATCAGAGTGGTGAGAGCGCTGCGTCCGCCGGGGAGAGGCGTCGGGTATCGGCGAGGCGTGCGTTGTGTGTATTGTATATGTGAAGGGAGAGGTGGCTATGGAGCATTTGGCATTGAGCATACGGGTTCCCATAGAGCAGGATAATCCCAGCATTGTCCGGGATAATGCAAAATGTATAAAATGCGGCATGTGTAAGGAGATATGTACCAACCAGATAGGTGTGCATGGTACGTATACCTTTGAGGAAACTGACGGCAGGGCGGTCTGCATCAACTGCGGCCAGTGTGCCAATGTCTGTCCGGTGGACAGCATAACTGAACGCTATGAGTACCCTGCGGTGAGGGATGCGGTAAAGGACAAGGATAAGATTGTGATTGTCAGCACATCGCCTTCTGTCAGGGCTGCCCTGGGGGAGGAGTTCGGCCTGGCTGATGGCAGCTTTGTGCAGGGGAAGATGGTGGCTCTGCTGCGCAGGCTGGGAGCCGACTATGTGCTGGATACCAATTTTGCGGCTGACCTTACCATTGTGGAGGAGGCCAGCGAGCTGATCGAGCGCGTAACAAAGGGGACTGCCCCATTGCCGCAGTTTACCAGCTGCTGTCCTGCCTGGGTGAAGTATGCGGAGATTTATCATCCGGAGATTTTGCCGCATATATCCACGGCCAAGAGCCCTATCGGCATGCAGGGGCCGACCATCAAGACGTATTTTGCCAAAAAGATGAGGCTGGATCCTGCAAGGATTGTCAATGTGGCCCTGACGCCATGCACGGCCAAAAAGTTTGAAATCCGTCGTGACGAGATGAAGGATGCGGCGGACTATCTGCAGGCCGATGGCATGCGTGATATGGATTTTGTGATTACTACCCGTGAGCTGGCCAGATGGGGCAGGGAGGAAGGCGTAGACCTCTGCTCGCTGGAGGACAGTGATTTTGACCGGTTTATGGGCGAGGCCTCTGGCGCTGCCGTGATTTTTGGCAACACTGGCGGCGTGATGGAGGCGGCTCTGCGGACTGCCTATGAGTACATCACCGGAGAGGACGCTCCGGAGCTTTTGTTCAGGCTTGAGCCGGTGCGCGGCTATGATGGCGTCAAGGAGGCCTCATTGCAGGTGGGCAGTCTGGAGGTCAGGGTGGCCGTGGTTTATGGCACTGCCAATGCGGAGAAGCTGATAAAGGCCATTCAGAGCGGGGAGAAGGAGTATCACTTTGTAGAGGTTATGACCTGCCCTGGCGGATGTATCGGCGGCGGCGGGCAGCCGAAGGATTTGGATAAGGACAGGGATCAGGTGCGCAAGGCCAGGATTGCCAGCCTCTACGCAAAGGATGAGGCCATAAGCCTGCGCAAGAGCCATGAGAATCCGGATATCAAGGCGATTTATGAGGAATTCTATGGCAAGCCGCTCAGTGAGCTGGCTGAAAAAATGCTGCATACCGCCTATGTAGACAGGAGCAGCACCATAAAGAAGGATGCTGCAGGGGCGGCTGATGTATCAAAAGGAGAGGGACGAAATATGAAAACTTGGAAGTGCGGAATTTGTGGTTATGTTTATGAGGGCGAGGCTCTGCCGGCTGACTTCAAGTGCCCGATTTGCAAGCAGCCTGCCAGCGCCTTTAAGGAGGTTACTGCACCGCAGGCTGATGCAGGAAAGGGCGGCAGATATGCCGGTACCCAGACGGAGAAAAATCTTCAGACCGCCTTTGCCGGTGAGTCCCAGGCCCGCAATAAATATACCTATTTCGCTTCAGTAGCCCAGGGGGAGGGCTTTGAGCAGATTGCGGCACTGTTCATGAAGACTGCCGAGAATGAGAAGGCTCATGCCAAAATGTGGTTCCAGGAGCTGGGCGGCATCGGTGATACCGCTGCCAATCTGGCTGCCGCCGCTGATGGTGAGAACTACGAGTGGACAGACATGTATGATGGCTTTGCAAAGACCGCAGAGGAAGAGGGCTTCCCTGAGCTGGCCGCAAAGTTCCGCGCTGTGGGTGCCATCGAGAAGCATCATGAGGAGCGTTATCGTGCCCTGCTGAAGAACATAGAGCTTTCCCAGGTGTTTGAAAAGAGCAAGGTACAGGTATGGGAGTGCCGCAACTGCGGGCATATCGTAGTAGGCACCAAGGCTCCTGATTCCTGCGAGGTATGCGGCTATTCCCAGAGCTATTTTGAGCTGAACACTGAAAATTATTGATTGATTGATTATCCGACGGATTATCTGGAAGCATAAAAAATACCGGCTTGCAGGCGGGCATTGACAGCCCGGCCTGAGCCGGTATTTTTTATTTTAGCCCCGCCCTGCCAGTGACGGAAGGGCGGGGCTAAAATATTTCAGATGGTAAGGCGGTTGCCTTCAAATTTTTTGCTTACATAGAGGTGCTGGTCAGCGGTGGCATAAAGCTCGTCAAAGGTTGTATTGCTCTTTCCCTTGTAGATAACGGCTCCTACACTGACGGAGATCTTGCGCCCTTTCATCTGCGGAATATGCACAGTGTCAAGAATCGTAAAGAACTTGGACACCAGTGATGTCAGCATGGTGGTAGTGGTGCAGTTCAGCAGGTAGAAGGCAAACTCATCGCCGCCAAGCCTGAGTACCACGTTGCGGGAGCCGAAGGCTTCCTTCAGGCTGTTGGCTACCGTGACGAGTACCTTGTCGCCGATGCCGTGGCCGTAGTTGTCGTTGATGCCCTTGAAATCGTCGCAATCAAGGATGCCAAAGGCGCCAGGATGGCGATTCTTGACGTAGGTGCTGATTTTCCGCTCGCCGCTGGCACGGTTTTCAATGCCCGTCAGTCCGTCGGTTTCAGCAATTTTCTGCAGATGGTTCTGCATGCGCTTTTCCTCGTCAATGATTTCGCATACGTAGAGGAAATGGGTCGGCTCACTGTTCTGGTTGTACTGGGCAGGCACCAGGTAGCTTCTAATCCAGCCCATGGTCTTTGACTCGTACTCCGCCGTGATGTACGGCTTGTCCTTGATGCGCTGGCTCAGGGTCCTCAGGTCGGAAAACTCAAAAAGGCTGCGCCAGTAGTCAGGCTGTACATCCGAGCGTATATAGGCCAGCACGGCCTCCCTGGCGCTGCGTCCTCCGGTAAATACCTTGCGCATGACATGGTTGCCCTTGACCTCGATAAACTTGTCGGAAACTATATCAAGGTAATAGCAGCTGTCAAAAATAGACTGGAGGCCCTGTACGATGCTGTTGAATTCCACCAGCTCGCTGTAGGCGGTTTCCAGCTCCCTGTGCTTGCTTTCCAGCTCTGCCTGCTTTTCCTCCAGCATGGCTGCACTCTGCTCGGCGGAGGCCTGCGCCTCCTTTAAAAGACGCTGCTCCTGATACTCCTGCTTTCGCTGGGTAGTGATGTCGTTGCCGATGACTGTCATGATAATATGGCAGTTCTGCGGGTCAACGGAAATCAGGCCGGTGATGCGATGATAGGTATCAGCGGATTTGTGCCAGAACTCAGCCTCGCAGTTGCTGATGCCGAAGTAAAAATCCCGCAGCAGGTTCTTGCAGGTCCAGTTCATGCCGCTTTTGCCGTTGGAGCTGATGAACTCCAGACCCAGAAGGTCAATGGCGTTGCTGATAAACTCGTCATAGCTGCATGGCACCTGCAGGCTCTCGGCCTGCAACGGCTTCAGATCACTGCGGCAGGTGAAATTGTCCAGCAGCATGCCCGTGGTCAGATCCACGTGGTAGATATAATCCGAAAAATGCATCAGGGCATTCTGCACGGAATCCCGCTCGTTGTTGGCGATACAGCAGGCGGCCTCCAGCTGCTGGTTCATCAGCACACGGGAGGTAACATCAGTGACCACATCAATGATGATATTGTCACCGCTTTCCAGCA
This sequence comes from uncultured Veillonellaceae bacterium, assembly GCA_945949525.1. Lineage (GTDB taxonomy): Bacteria > Bacillota > Negativicutes > Selenomonadales > Selenomonadaceae > Anaerovibrio. The sequence continues at coordinate 7,913 of CAMFES010000022.1, read as the reverse complement.
CGATATTTTTCGAGGAAATAGCCATGTGGTACACGGAGCCGTCAGAATGGGTGATGGAACACTCAATGTCGGCGGTTTTGCTCACCTGATGCAGAATAGGCATGGCCTGCACAGCAGCCGTATCATCGGTGATGACTACACGGCGGCGCAGATCATCAATGGTCATCCCCTTGTAGCCGCTGACGCCGGCAATCTCATACAGCTCCATGGCCGTGTCGTTCATATAAAGAAGCTCCAGCGTGTCGCATTTGTAGGCAATAATACCCGCCTGCTGCATTTTCAGCATCTCCTGGTACATGCTGTTTTGGAACATGTACTCCTGCATATCGTCTGCCAGCTGAAACAGGGCATCCTGGCTTTCCAAAAGCTCCTTGTTCAGAGCGGACAGCTCCTGATTCTGGGCAAAAAGCTCCCGGTTCTGCTGCTCAATGGCCTTATCCTGCTGGGATGCTTCACTGCGGAGCTGGGAAATCAGCTCATATCGCCGATGCTCGGCAAAATGTTCCTTTGTAATATCGCGGGCAGACAGGACAACGTGATGGGGCATGCCGCTCTCCATGTCAATCAGTGTGACAAAGAAGTTCAGCCAGCGCTCGTTTTTTCCCATGGTGATGGGAACCTTGAAGCTGAATTCAGGCGTTTCCTTGTTTATGTGGTTGCGGATGTACTCGCAGGAAATCTTCAGCTGTGCATCCGCTCGATGGGAATCCGGAATCATGGATGTGATAAACGTGTTTACAGCTGTGCTGTAAAGTCCGTCCTCCGGAATCTCCATAGGAATTTTGCTGGACCAGCGGACGCATCGGAACCAGTTGTGCTGCACATCCACATAAAAAGCTGCCACAGCCGACCGGAATATGGCCATAACTGTAGCTTCTGCGAATTCTTTTGTTTTCAACTCATCACTTCTATCCATCTTGTCATACCTGCAACAAATATTCACAAAATTACAAATTGAATGATATTAATTGACATCTAATTATAACACAATTTTAGTGACATGGTAAAGTGCAGAGACATATATCCTAGAAAAGTTTTTTCTGTTGGAATAAAACTTTAAATATCGTTCAAAAAGTGATAGAATAAACCTATATAGATTTTTATATGCTCAGGACGAATATGAAGTTATCTGCTAGGGGTACAGGGAGAAGAAGATTATGGATATTCATATTGATTTATTGACGGGCTTGCCGGACAGGAGATACTACTGGCAGCTGGTAGATGAGCGTCTGGCGGAGCAGGACGAGGGCGCCTGCATGCTGACTATGAATATAGAGCATTTCAGCTATTTCAACAAATGGTACGGACGGCAGGAGGGTGACAAGCTGCTGGCAGAGATTGCCGGTTTTTTGAAGCAGTGCTGCAGGGAGCTGGACGTGGTTGCCGGATATATGGGTGATGATGTATTTTCAGCCTTTTTCTATTCCTCATCGGTTGATGTGGCGGAAAAGCTGCGACAGGGCATCATTGCTATATTGCAGACTGTAAAGGATAACGAAATCTTTAGGCCGATTTTTGGTGGTTTTGTCCTCAAAAAAGGCATGGAGGCCGGGGCTATAGATTTGTTTGACTATACAATCAATGCCATAGAACAGGCGGTAGGCTCCCTCAATATGGGCATCTTCTGGTTTGACGAGCAGATGGCACGGCAGATGCTTGAGGAAATGGAGCTGATGCCGAAGGTGACCAGGGGCATGGAAAAGGCGCAGTTTACCTTTTATCTCCAGCCAAAATGCCAGCTGAAGGACGGCAAAATAGTGGGTGCGGAGGCGCTGATGCGCTGGATTAGCGATACGGGCGAGGTGATACCGCCGGACAGCTTTATTCCTGCGCTGGAAAAGAACGGCTACATTATCCAGCTGGACAGGTACATCTGGGAAAAGGCCTGCCAGGTTATTCGCCGCTGGATGGACCAGGGCAAACGGGTACTGCCTATTTCGGTGAATATTTCCCGCATTGACATACTGGAGATGGATGTGGCGGATGTATTCAGGCAGCTGCTGGAAAGGTACAGGATTCCGGTGGATTATCTGGAGCTGGAGATTACAGAAAGTGCCTATGTGGAGAACGAGGGGATTATCAAGGAAGCAGAAATCGGGCTCAGGAAGATGGGCTTCAAGATTCTGATTGATGATTTTGGCAGCGGATATTCCTCTCTAAATATGCTCAAGGATATACAGGCGGATGTGCTGAAGCTGGACATGCGGTTTTTGGATGTCAATCAGGATAACTACCTCAAGGGCAAGAATATCGTCAGCTCAATCATCACCATGGCTAACCAGATAGATTTGCCGGTTATCGCCGAGGGTGTGGAAACGCTGGAGCAGAGCGAGATGCTTTTGAGCCTGGGCTGCAGCTTTGCACAGGGGTATTACTATTACCGGCCGATGCCTATTGCCGAGTATGAGTTTCTGCTGAAGGACGAGGGCAATGTGGCGGAGCCGAATATTACCAATCGCAAGTCCGGCTCGGCGTATCTCAGGGATTTGGCCCAGTATTTTGGCATGGTGGCCGAGGTGAATCCTTTTACCGGGGAATATCACCTGATTCATCACGAGGAGGCGTTTCGTCTGGCCTCCAACCAGCGTCCTGAGAATATTGGAGAGTATATCATGGCCAGCATAGAGGATGGGTGCGTACATCCTGATGATGTGGCAGGCTATCTGCGGCGCAGCAGCCTGGAGTACATCAAGGAACGGCTGATGGGCAAGCGGCTGCGGGTTTTGTATGATTTGCGCTACAAGCAGAATGGCGTGTACAAGTGGTACACCTTTGAATGTCTTCAGCCAAAGGCCTTTTCCATGGATGCGCCGTGGGTGCTGTTTACCTGGAAGCGCTCTCATGAGGATGCTGCAGAGCGCATTGATGCCCTGAACCTGATGCACAACAGCTTCCGCAAGGTGATCAGGGTGAATGTGCGCAGCGGCTGCTTTGATGTGCTGAAAAAGGATGCGGATGAACAGCCGGGGCTGTACAGGGATGCCCACAATATCGTGACCTATGCTGATACCTTTGCAAGAAAGCTTGTGCATCCTGATGACAGGGCCACCTTTGAATGGTTTGTGGAGCAGAGGCGCGTGCTGCAGCATTTTCGTGAGGATGGCAGCCCGATTCATTTGGATTTCCGTTATCAGGTAGATGATGGGTACAGGGAATCTGTTATGGAGATATCCAAAAGTGTGGAGTATTTGTCCTCAAAGCCGGTTCTGCTGATTACTATCCGTGATTTATAGCACAGCTTTTCCGGCTGGAAAAAATTATCCTTTACAAAATGATTTCAATATAATATACTACCGTATGCTGAGCAGGGGCATGGTTTTTGTTTTTCTGCATGGCAGTGATGATTTTGTATTGAATGGGTGAGGATAGGATAAATGAAGCTAGATGGATTGGGACGGCTGCGCCAGCTCAAGGGTTATAGTATGCACATGATGGCGGATTTTTTGCATATTTCCCTGGAGGCCTATGCGGAGCTGGAGTTTCAGCTCAGGGATGCCAGCCACAGGGAGCGGGAGATTCTTCGGCAGCTGTTGGAAGTCAAATAAGACTTTTTATTTATTTTAAAAAGATATATTTTATGTTAGAATGACTGTTACGGCGGCCTGTGTCCGCTGCAGCAGTCATTTTTTTGGCTGCGAACCATGTTTTCTGCACTGCTGTCTAGCGGTGTGCAGAAAGGGATATCGGACCGATATGCATGAGGATATGACATCGGAAACGGTGTCCTTTTTTGCTTGCATATTTTTAAATATTGTTGTAGAATATAGAGTACGCGAAATTTGATATTTTATCCGAGAGGAGTTTTTCTATGCTGGATATTAATGATACTAAAATGAGATATGAGGATAACCCGGATAACAAAAATCATGCTTCCTGCACCTGCGAGCCGCTGGATCGCGGCTATGGCACCACCATAGGCAGCAGCCTGAAGCGTATCCTGTTGTCCTCCCTGAAGGGCGCAGCCGTGGTGGCAGTCAGCTTCAAGGGTGCCGATAGTGTCAATGACCAGCTTGCCGGTGTAAAGGACAGTGTTCAGGAGATCATTCTGCGTCTGCGCGAACTGAGCATCAGGCCGGTGGAGGCTCCTGTGAAGGCTTTCGTGCGTGTAAGTGCTTCTGATGATGATACCGATGTGACCGTGGCGGATATTGTGTGCGACGACGAGGAGGCAGGTCTGGAGATTCTGGAGCAGGACAAGCGCCTGGCTACAGTAGAGGCCGGTGGTTCCTTTGAGATGGAGCTTTTGATTGCCAGCGGCTATGGCTATGTTCCGGCAGAGAAGAATATTCTGGCTCCGGAAGGCATGATTGCCATGGACTGTGTTTATTCTCCGCTACGCCGCGTGGAGTACAAGGTTCAGAATACCCGTGTGGGCAATACCACTGACTATGATCGCCTTATTGTGGAGGTAGAAACTGATGGTACTATCTCGCCGGCTGATGCACTGAATCAGTCCGCCAGCCTGATGATTGATTCCCTTACTCCGATGTGGGAGCTGGCTGATACGGAGATTGAGGAGCCGAACCCGGAGCTGAACAATGTGATTTATCAGAGCGGTGATGCAGTAACTGGCGGTGAGTCTGGCGGTAAGACAGATGTTTTGGAGCGCCCTATTGAGGATTTGGAGCTGAATGTGCGCCCTGCAAACTGCATGAAGCGTGCAGGCATTGTGACCATCGGTGATTTGGTTCAGCGCACTGATGAGGAGGTCAAGAATCTCAGAAATCTCGGTTCAAAATCCTTTGACGAGATTGTGGATAAGCTGGCCGAGCGTGGACTGGCGCTGCGTCCTGCCGAGTAAGAAATCACGGCTTTTGTATCTTTTTTATAGATGAAATTTGCTGCTTCCAGAGTGCAAAGATGTGATTTGTACTCTGGAAGCTCTTTTGTTGCAGAGAATATTATAGTATAATTAGATGGTATAAGGATAAAAAACGGAGAGAGGGGCTAAGATGCATATTGCCTGTCTGGATACAGAGTCTACGAGTACGGGAAAATTTAATGAGATACTGGAGTTGGCCATTTACAGTGCCAGAGGCGAGCTGATACTGAACAGCTTGTACAAGCCCAGAAGAAACAGGCGATGGCCTCACTCGGAAAAGGTGCATGGCATCAGTCCGCTGATGGTTCAGGACAAGCCGCATTTTCAGGATTGTCTGAGGAAGGTGCAGAAGATTTTTGACAGAAGCCAGATGGTGCTGGGGTTTGCTCTGGAAAATGACATTCGCATCCTGGCACAGTCAGGGGTAACCGGTCTTGTGCCGGAGAAATGCCTGGATGTGCGGGAATTGTTCTGGGGCGTTTATGGCGATGAGCTGGCTATGGATTTTTACCATGTTCCAAGCCTGATAAAATGCGCGGAATTCTGCGGCTATGTCTGGAAGGAGTCTGCTCATTCCGCAGCGGCGGATGCCAAGGCTACGTTGTTCTGCTATGAGGTGCTGATGCGCAGGTTTTTGAAAAAATATAATCTGTGCCAGCTGCCGGAGGAGCAGGAAAGGCTGACGGATGAGCAGATTTATCTGGGGTGGCACAAGCTGCATGAGATGGTAGCTACGGAGCTGCACAACAGAGCCGTAGAAAGGGCAAAGGGATGGCTGTATCTGATTGACTGTCCGGAGGGCATTCTGATGGTGGCTAGAAAGAAGCCTATGGCGGCCAGAAAGGAAAGTGCGGCCTGTGCCGGGGAAAATGGCACTGATGCCGTCAGCCGTAGAGAGGCAAAAACGCCGGAGCGTGTCAGCAGGGTTCTGGCAGGCATAGAGCTGGCTGATTATGCCAAGGGCTATGACGAGATGTTTATCAGGTTTCGGGATAAGCTGATTCCCCACGGTCCGGGGGAAAAGAACTATTACAGGCTGACGGAAGCTGATATTGATGAGTTCAGGTCGTACAGCAATACCTTTGAGGGCTGAGGGGAGATAGTATCAGGGGCGTTGCTGGTGGCAGCAGGGGGTATTAATGTGAATGACATGGGGGCTGGACTGCGCAAGGCTTTGATGAAGGCAGAGTCACTGAATCAGTCGCTGCAAAAAGAAGTCAATATGGTGCGGGCTATCAGCAAGGTTTTCTTTGCCACATGGAAAATTGAGCTGCTGCTGGACAAGGTGACGCCGGTGATGGAGCTGGATGAGCATAGCGATATATGGAAAGATGGCGTCCTGACCGTGCGGGAGGCGCTGGATATCGTGGTGGAGCGTGCTGCTGGTGAGCATCAGCCTGTACTGCGGGATATACTGCAGGTGAACAGGCTGCAGGTGAAGCTTCGGCACAAGGATACAACGGAGGTAGAGTATTACACTGCAAATCATGGCTGGATTCGCCTGAACATCATGGCGGTGGAGCGGGATACCTTTACGGATGTCATATCGCTTTTGTTTGGCTGGCAGAGCATCAATGAAGAGAAGTGGAAGGAAAAGGAGCATAAGCGGGAGCTGGAGGAGGCCAACTCACACCTGATGGAAGCACTGGAGGAGGCAAGAAGGGCAAGTGAGGCAAAATCGGATTTTTTGAGCCGCATGAGCCATGATATGCGTACGCCTATGAACGGTATTATCGGCATGGCTAACATTGCTATGGAGTGCCTGGATGACAAGGAAAGGGTAAGAGAGGCGCTTCAGAAAATCCAGTCGGCCAGCCGTCAGCTGCACATGCTGATTAATGACGTGCTGGATATGAGCAAGATTGAAAGCGGCAAGATTCAGCTGCTCCGGGAGCATGCGGATTTGAAAAAGCTGCTGGAAAGCCTGCTGCCAGGCATGCAGACCATAGCAAAGAAATATAATGTGGCGGTTAATTACAAGGGCTTTCAGACGAAGCACCGCTATATTTATGGCAGTCCGGTACATATCCAGCGGATTGCTTCCAATATTTTGTCTAATGCCATAAAGTATAACCGGGACGGGGGCAGTGTGACGGTTTTTGTGACCGAGGAACCTGTTGAGGGATGCCAGGATAAGGCGATGTTTATACTGACGGTGCAGGATACCGGCATAGGGATGAGCGAGGATTTTCTGAAAAACAGGCTTTTTATTCCTTTTGCACGGGAATGCTCGGAGGAAAAGGTGCCGGGAACCGGCCTGGGCATGGCGATTATCAAGGAGATAGTGCAGCTGATTGGCGGTGAGATCCAGGTGGAGAGCAAGCTGGGAGAGGGCAGTACCTTCAAGGTTTATACTCCTTTTGAGCTGGCCCCTGAGCTGATGGAAAAGAAGCTGAACAAGGAGAGGGATGATAAGACCATACTGGCTGGAAAAAGGATTTTGGTGGTTGACGACAATGATGTCAATATTGAAATCGCTACCTTTTTGCTGGAAAACCACGGGGCGGAGTGCTTTACCGCCCGTAACGGCAGGGAAGGTGTCGAGGTTTATCTGGCACAGGATGAGGGCTTCTTTGATTTAATTCTGATGGATGTGAGAATGCCGATAATGAATGGCTATGAGGCTACCAGGGCTATTCGCTCCGCCAACAGGCCGGATGCGATGGATGTGCCGATTGTGGCCATGACGGCCAACGCTTTTACGGAAGACAAGCGGAAGTGCTGGGCCGCAGGCATGAATGACCATATCGCCAAGCCAATAGACGTAGAGGTTATGCTGGAAACCATTGGCAGATATATTTAGTATGGTGCTGATGCTTCCTGCTGGCATTGATTGCATTGGTGTAAATATGATGGAAATGGTGGAAGTGTTGAAGTTGTTGGAAGCGGCAGCGTAGAAGGAAGGCAGCGTATTGCCGTAGGTGGCTGAAATTTCTCTGAATTTTTCAGTATATGTTGACTTTTTGATTTATGAATGGTATCATGATTATAGTTTTCATGTTCTTGAAATCTCTGCGAAATGAGATTTCCCTTTAAGGGGATGTAAAGGTTTCGACGGGGGTGGCTGGAGTATGGATAGCGAGCCGGGGGT